>JABSSC010000045.1 GCA_013214635.1 Paracoccaceae bacterium
ATCCGTCGTGTTCTCGCGAAACGTCTGCTCGGTCCAACTGCCCGTCTCGGCATAGTCATAGAACATCTTGGGCACGCGCCGTTTGTAGATGCGTTTGAGGTCAGCGATCTCGGTAATGACGGGCATGGGGCAATGTCCTGTTTTGGTAAGAATTTGTTACCGAAGCGGGATTTTGCCGTCCAGTATCAAAAATGTCTTGAATAGTACGATATCAAACTAAATGCCTCCTCAGATAGTGCGATATCGAACCAAATGGAGACTGCCATGACCATGACACGACGCAAGACACTGGCTCTAATCGGGGGCGGGGCCGTATTGGCCGCCAGCGCCGGTGCAGGCATTGCCGTGACGCGCACACCCAACATCGCGACCGCGCCCTGGGCGCAAGCCGGCAGGTATGACGAAATCCGCCGCTACGCGCTCAGCTATGCGATCCTCGCGCCGAACCCGCATAACCGGCAGCCTTGGAAGGTTGATCTTGGCACGCCGGGGCAGGCGGTTCTGTATGTCGATACCGACCGCCTGCTGCCGCACACCGATCCTTTCAGCCGTCAGATCGTTATCGGTCTGGGGTGCTTTCTTGAAGTGATGCGCATGGCGGCGGCGGAGCGTGGATATGGCGTTGACGTCGCGCTTTTTCCCGAAGGGTCAGACCCCGAACGTCTCGACGCGCGGCCTGTCGCGGTGTGCAAGTTCACCGAAGGGCAGGGCACGGCGGACCCTCTTTTCGCTCATGTCCCAAACCGTCGCAGCTTGAAAGAACCGTATGACGTCACCCGTCCAGTGGACGAAGACATCCTTGCCCGCATTGTCTCAGCCGCTCAAACAACGGCATCGAGTGGCACCGTGAAACCTGCAGATATCGCCGAGTTCCGCGAGTTGTCACATGAGGCGCTGCGGATCGAGATCGAGACGCCCCATACCTATAAGGAAAGCGTCGACCTGTTCCGCATTGGTTCAGCAGAGGTTAACGCCAACCCTGACGGCATCGACTTTTCCGGACCCATGTTCGAAACGCTGGCGCTGACGGGCATGTTCACGCGCGAGATTGCGATGGACCAATCCTCGATGGCGTATCAGTCGGGGCTCGACGCTGTGTTCGCAAATGCAGACACAGGCATGGGATATATCTGGTCGGTGACAGCGACCAACACGCGTGAAGATCAGATTGCAGCCGGGCGCGACTGGGTGCGGTTAAACCTGGCTTGCACCGCAGAAGGTGTCGCCACGCAACCACTCAGCCAGGCTTTGCAGGAATACCCCGAGATGGCCGCGCTTTATGACCAGATCCACGAAAGGCTGGCGCCCGCAGGTGGGACCGTGCAAATGTTTGCGCGGATCGGTTACGGAAAGGATGTCCCGGTCAGCCCGCGCTGGCCGATTGACGCCAAGATGATGAATGGATGAGCACGACCAAACCTTGTATTTCCGACTGTTCAACGAGATCGGGATACTTGAACAGATCAGCCGCACCTTTCTTGAGGTGCGGTTGCCTGATGGGTTTATCGCCCCGCATTTCGCGGTGCTGAACCACCTAATCCGAGTGAAAGACGGGCGCACGCCGTTGGAGCTGGCGCGCGCCTTTCAGGTGCCCAAGACCACCATGACACACACGCTGGCGGGTCTGGAAAAGGGCGGATTGGTCGAGATGAAGCCCAACCCGGAGGACGGGCGGTCAAAACGCGTTTGGATTACGCACGCGGGCCGGAGCTTTCGCAATCGGGCGATAGCCGATCTGTCGCCGCTCTTTGGCGCCTTGGCTGAAGCGTTTCCGCCCGACACCGTGGCCCAGATGATGCCCGAGCTTGAACGGTTGCGTATTTTTATGGACGATCTGCGCGACCGGGTGAGTTAGGCCGCGTGCGCGCCGTCAGCCAGTGACTTTATAAAGCCCAAAATGTCCTCAACCGCATCGCCGCGGCCAATGCGTTCGACGATGGCCGAGCCCACCACGGCCCCGTCCGCCGTTGCCGCGATATCGCGCGCATTTTCAGGTGTTTTGATCCCGAACCCAACCACGACCGGAAGGCCAGACGCCGCTTTGATCCGCGCAACTTCCGGGCCCACATCGCCCGCAACCGCATTGGCCGCACCCGTGATCCCGGTGATCGAGACGTAATACACAAACCCTGAGGTGTTCCGCGCGACAGCAGGCAAGCGGCGGTCATCGGTTGTCGGTGTGGCGAGGCGAATGAAGTTCAGGCCAGCGGCTTGCGCGGGCAAGCACAATTCGCTGTCTTCCTCTGGGGGCAAGTCAACGATGATCAAACCGTCAATCCCGGCCTCTTTCGCCTCGTCCAGAAAACGATCCACACCGCGCGAATAGATCGGGTTGTAATATCCCATCATCACAATCGGGGTTTCGTTGTCCTCAGCGCGGAAGGTGCGCGCCATATCAAGCGTCTTTTGCAAGGTCTGCCCCGCCTCTAGCGCGCGCTGACCGGCAAGTTGGATCGTTGGACCATCAGCCATCGGATCGGTGAACGGCAGGCCCAGTTCGATGATATCGACGCCGGCCTCTGGAAGACCCTTCATGACCTCAAGCGATGTGTCATAGTCCGGATCGCCCGCCATGATATAGGCCACGAATGCCTTTTTGCCCTCGGCCTGAAGCGCGGCAAATTTGGTGTCGATGCGTGTCATGGGCGACCTCTTGAAACTCGTTGGCTCCAACTGCCGAAAAGGGCGGGGGAAATCAAGCGGACTTGGGCGTGATGCGGCAAATGTCCGGCTCTAAACCGCTGGCATCTGCTGCGTGGCACAGTGAATGCCGCCGCCAAGCTCGCCCAGGGGGTCGGTATTGAGCATCACGACCTCGCGGCCCGGATAAAGGCGTGCCAGCGCCTCCCGCGCGATCTCGTCTGTTTCCCTGTCTCCAAACTGCGCGCCGATCACCGCGCCGTTGCAGACATAGTAGTTCACGTAAGACGCCACGAAATCATAGCGCCGGATGCAGGGGCGGTTGGGCTCGGGGATCACTTCAAGGGTCAGCCCGGCGTCGCGCAGGATGTCGTGCGTCTCAACCGCGGCAGTGTGAAACGGGTCCTGCCGGTCGGGTCTGTCGGGCAGGTTCATCAGAACGCGACCCGGCCCGGTCAATCGCGCAAGACTGTCGATGTGGTAATCGGTGATGTCCTCGCCCCGGACGCCGGGGGCCCAGATCATTCGGTCCGCGCCGTAGGCACCCAAAAGCCGGTCCTCGATCTGATCTCGGGTCAGGCTGGGGTTGCGATTGTCGTTCACCCAGCTGCTTTCATGCGCCATCAGCCAGCCGTGTCCGTCCTGTTCGACACCGCCCGCTTCGCCCTTGAGCCCGGACGGGATCAGGTCCAAACCCAGCCGCTCAGCGACGCGGGGGGCAATTTGGCTGTCGCGCCGGTTGACCTGCTTTTCACCCCAACCGTTGAAGGCGACATGGCTGATCGCCCGGTCGCCACTTTAATTCACCACAAAGATCGGACCGGCGTCGCGGCACCACAGATCTTCGGTCGGGATATCCCATAAGGTTACGTCGCCCGTCAGCTTGGCCCGTGCCAGCGCGTGGTCTTCCCGAGACGCCAGCATGATAACCGGTTCAAACGCCGAGATCGTGTTCGCCACCTCGGCAATAGTCTCCTGCATATCGTCGAGAAACCGCCGGTCATCATACACCGCACGGCTGACCGGCCATTGCATGAAGGTCGCCTCATGGGGGTCTTCTTCTGCCGGCACGAAAAACCCATCCGTGGCAAAGGCAGGCGCCTGTCCCGACATCACGCCCAATGCTCCAATCCCGGCCCCGGCCAACACGTCCCGTCGTTTCATCGCCGCCCTGCGCCTGCTTCAAATCTGCACCGGGTCTTAGCACGGTGACGGCTTGCGGCCTACGGGGATGCACCGTATTGAGCGCGAAACACTCAGGAGACGGAACAATGGGTTTCAAGACAGGCATCGTGGGCCTGCCGAATGTCGGCAAATCGACCCTGTTCAATGCGCTCACCCGCACGGCGGCGGCACAGGCGGCGAACTTTCCGTTTTGCACGATCGAGCCGAATGTCGGTGAGGTCTCGGTACCCGATGCGCGTTTGGACGTTCTGGCCGGGATCGCGGCCTCGAAAGAGATCATTCCGGCGCGGATGACATTCGTGGATATTGCGGGTCTTGTGAAGGGGGCTTCAAAGGGGGAGGGGCTGGGCAATCAGTTTCTGGCCAACATCCGCGAAGTTGATGCAATCGCCCACGTTCTGCGCTGTTTCGAGGACGAGGACGTCACGCATGTCGATGGGCGCGTTGACCCGGTGGCCGATGCCGAGACGATCGAGACCGAGTTGATGCTGGCCGATCTGGAATCGATTGAGAAACGTCTGCAGGGTTTGTCGCGCAAGGTGCGCGGCGGCGACAAGGACGCCGTACAGCAGGAACGGCTGTTGAAAGCGGCGCAAGCCGTGCTCGAAGAGGGCCGCCCGGCACGTGAGGTTGAGGTTGCCGACGAGGATGCCAAAGCGTGGAAAATGCTGCAGCTTCTGACGACGAAGCCCGTGCTTTACGTCTGCAATGTTGAGGAAGACAACGCGGGCGAGGGGAACGCGCAATCCGCAAAAGTTGCTGAGATGGCCGCTGCTCAAGGTGCGGCGAGCGTTGTTGTGTCAGCCAAGATCGAAGAAGAGATCAGCCAGCTTGACCCAGAAGAGGCCGAGATGTTTCTGAGCGAGCTTGGGTTGGAAGAGGCGGGGCTCGACCGCGTGATCCGCGCCGGCTACGAGCTTCTGGGGCTTCAAACCTACTTTACCGTCGGGCCCAAAGAGGCGCGCGCCTGGACGATCCGCAAAGGCACGCTGGCCCCGCAGGCAGCGGGCGTCATTCACGGCGATTTTGAACGTGGGTTCATCCGGTCAGAGACCGTGGGCTATGACGACTATGTCGCCGCCAATGGCGAGCAGGGTGCGCGGGATGCGGGCAAGTTGCGCGTGGAAGGCAAAGGGTACGAAGTGAAAGACGGGGATGTCCTTCACTTCCTGTTCAACGCCTGAGCCATCGTCCGGCTTCTTTGTTTTACAAATACTCTGGGGGCGCGGCCTGCCGCGCGGGGCGAAGCCCCTCTGACAGCCGCCCTCAGGTGCCTTCGACGAGGATGAAGGTGCTTTCCGCCGCGGCATAGCGGATCTTGGCAACTTCCTGATATTCCTCGCTTTCATAAGCCGCTTTGGCCATTTCAAAGCTTGGAAATTCTACAACGACGTGACGCTGTTGTGTGCTGCCTTCACGCAGTTCGGCCGTGCCGCCACGCACGATGAATGTCCCGCCCATCCCTTCGATGATCGGCGTGTCCCGCGCGACGTATTCCGGATAGCTTTCGGGGTCGGTGACAGTGATATGCGCGATCCAATAGCCTTTGGGCATGGGGTGTCCTTTCGGTGGGCTGAATTTGCGCGCTCACTCTCACGGACACACGGGAATGTCTAGGTGGGAGCGGTGGTTCGGTGGTTCGCCTGTCAAAAGAATGCGGGTGAAAACCGGCCCCGCCCGCTCAATCAGACATTGCTGTTAGCCACTATTCGTGCACTACACGGCAAAAATGGTTCCTTGAAACCGGTTTTGCGGGCTTAAGGCTCGCCCAGACCCAGAAACTGGCATAGCTGTTCACCTATGGCAGCATTCTCTACAACGCAATGAAGCGTCTAACAAACGGACAAGCCCCCGGCGGTGCGCCCTTTGTGATCGGTATGGCCTTATTCGTCATAGCTGCGGCAGGAATCTGGACCTCTGTTGAGCATACGAGAGGCCCCTTTGGCGAGTATGGTGAGGCCGAAATGGTCGCTGAAATTGAATCTGACCTCTCCATTACTTCTGACAGGAGCTATACGGTTGCGCAGTTGGAAGGCTGCCAATTGAAGGTCGTGACGCACTTTCCCTTAGCTTGTGAACAAGGTCTTTCGATGCGTGAGAAACATCAGGAAATTGACCTGACTACGGTTGAAAAGACCGAAATTTCCTATCGACGCGGACTGAGCATGCTACATTTTGAGGCCAAGCGCGGAAGTCGTGTCGACCGCGTAGAGGACTCTCACAATTGCGACGGCGACGTTGTGAGCATCCTTGGCCCGCGCCCGTCGATGGCGACGTCAATCGTGTTCTCGTCCGAAATCGGTCAGTCTGCCGCCAAACGGCTCCAGCGCTACATCGCTTTAGTGTGTCGAGACTGAGCAGTTTTCGTCGGTACGTTCAACTTGAAGCTTGCGGCGTATCGGAGCGCCCTAGACAATTTTTCGCCGGCCCCAACACTTCGGAAAATCCGCACACCCCCAAAAGGCCGTTCCGGTTTTCTTGCCAGTCCGTTTGACCATCTTGCCACCGCATTTGGGGCAGGCAACCGAGTCAGCAGTTTTGGCAGGCTTCGGTGTCTGAGGCTGTGCTCTCGCCGCAGCTTTGGCTTCAAGGTGGCGCACATGGTCTTTGCGCGCGGCGCGCGTATTGTCCAAGGCTTGGTTTTGCAGCTTATGGATGTATGCGTTGACTTGATCGTCGGAGATCACAGTTTGCTTGCGCACGCCGATAAGCCGACCAAGCGCTTGCAGTCCCCATGCCACGTTTTCGGGCATCGGTGTTTTGGGTTCTGCACTTCCGGTGAACACGACAAAGCTGTGCAAGTACTTTCGATCTATGCCGAGGATTCCCTCCACGGCTTTCACATGCGCATAGTTTTGGTGAAGTGGGTTCTGGAAGCGGCGCTTTTTGCCGCCCTTCTGAACCTGCGTCCATCTCTTCTGGTCGGCATCTCCGAAAATCCAACCGGAAAAGTTCTTGGTTTCGATCACGAAGATCCCGTAGCGGGACAGTACGAGATGGTCCAATTGTGTGGTGCCACCCGAGATCGGCAGGATCAGATCCGACAGAACACGGTATTCCGAGGCATCGAGAACCGAGGTGAGCGTATTGTGAACTTTGCGTTCCCCTCGGGCGCCTATTCTTTCGGGGGTATTGTAACTGTTGTCGGCGGCACGGATTGCAGAGCGCACAGCGCTCTTGAGCAGAAACTTGAACATTGGGACTCTTGTTACTCGCAGCGGCTGTCCCAGAGACTACCGTTTGCAAGACGGGCGATCATGTCACGCAACTACGTGATCCTGCGCGCGGAGTTTGCTCAACCGACCGTCGGGATTCAACCAAGCGCCGGGCGCGCCATCACATTAATTTTTGAAGATTTGGCTCCGGCGGTAGGGATCGAACCTACGACCAATTGATTAACAGTCAACTGCTCTACCGCTGAGCTACGCCGGAATACCGAGCGGCGATATAGCAACCGTGTGGGGCGCCGTCCAGAGGGAAATCGCAACTCTTTTGTGCATCGTTACGTCAGGTGAAACTGCGTGTCGGCGGACAGCGCTTCTGTGTGCGCAACAGTATTTTTATCAACAAGATCAATGAGGTGTGCGAGGACGTTGCGTTTGGCAGCGGGCAGGAGTGTGGTGGGCGTATCGGAATAGATGCGGTTGGTCAGGTCATCTGCAGTTTGCGGGCCGGATTTGAGCGCCTCCAGAATCTGGTGCGTGCGTTCGGCACGATGCGCGATCAACCAGTTGATCCGCGCCTGTGGATCTTCGATCGCAGGACCGTGGCCGGGAAGCAGTACCCGCGCCTGTTCCGCGCGCAACCGGGCACAAGATTTCAGAAATTGGCCGAGATCGCCATCCGGGGGCGAAATCAGAGTTGAGGCCCATCCCATGACCAGATCGCCGGAGAGAATTGCATCGCCGATGGTAAAGCTCAAATGCCCGGCGAAGTGCCCGGGCGTCTCCAAGACCCCGATGCGAAAATCTCCACAGGTGATGTCGTCGCCGTCGCGAAGCCGCTCGTCCGGGGCAAACGCGGCATCAATCCCTTCCCCCCCTGCGACCAGTCCTTGCTCTGCCAGTCTTTCCATGACTGGTGAGCGCCCCTCACCAGCCCGGCCATAGGCGAGAACCGGCGCGGACAGGCGGTCTGCCACAAGGCGTGCGGCATCTGAGTGATCGATATGGGCGTGTGTGACCAAGACCGCTTTGCATGTTGCACCACCGACGGCGCCCAAGATCGCGGCGCTATGCGCATCGATGTTCGGACCGGGGTCCACGATCACCACCGGGTCTGTGCCTATGACATACGTATTGGTGCCCCAATAGGTCATGGGCGACGGGTTCGGCGCAAGGATACGTCGGATGCCGGGTGCCACGGAGCGGATTTCTGTTGGTTTCGGGGGTTTCTCTACCACGGTCGAGCCCTTAGGTTTGCGGCAATGAAACGGTTCCACATCCGCGATTACATGCCGCGCTCGCTCTATGGTCGGGCGGCGTTGATCCTGATGGTGCCGATCATCACGATCCAATTGGTTCTGTCGATTGTTTTTATCCAGCGTCTTTATGAAGACGTCACAGACCAGATGACCGAGAACGTTCTGTTCGAACTGCGGTTTCTGCTTGAGCAAGTGAATACCGCCGAGACCGTGGATGCCGCCAACGCGGTTACCAGTCCCTTGGAATTTCCGCTGGGCATCAACCTGACACTGCCGGGGATCGTGCCGACCGAGGATAGCCGGGTTTGGTATGATCTTTCGGGACGGATCGTGATTGCGACTTTGCGAGAGGGTTTGCCGGGTGTGACCGGAGTGGATCTGGACAGCAATTCCCGGCTTGTGTTTCTGGGGCTAGAGACGCGCCACGGGCAGATGCTGATCGATTTCTCGCGCCGTCGGGTGTCGGCCTCGAACCCGCATCAGCTTTTGGTGATTGTGATCTTCGTGTCCATCCTGATGACGATCATCGCCTATATTTTCTTGCGCAATCAGTTGCGCCCGGTCAGGCGACTTGCGCGGGCCGCAGAGGCGTTTGGTAAGGGCCGCAATGTCCCGTATCGGGCATCGGGCGCGACGGAAGTCCGGGCCGCGGGGGCGGCGTTTCTGGAAATGCGCAATCGCATTGAGCGGCATATCGACCAGCGCACGCTGATGCTGTCCGGGGTCAGTCACGATCTTCGGACCCCATTGACGCGGATGAAGCTGGAGCTTTCTCTGATGGAGCCGTCGGACGAGGTCACGGCGCTTAATCAAGAGCTCGAAGAGATGGAGTTGATGCTCGACACATTCCTGAACTTTGCGCGTGGCGCAGCGATGGAAGAGCCGCAAGACATCGATCCCGTGGCTTTAGCGCGGACCGTAGTGGATAAATACCGTCGGGCCGGGCATGACGTATCTCTTGCACAAGACCAAGGCCAACACGCGGTCATGTTGCGCCCTATGGCGGTTGAACGGGCGTTGTCCAACCTTGTTGGCAACGCCGTGCGACACGCCGACCGCGTTGAGGTTTCGGTCACTCTCACAGCGAATGTCGTTCGGTTTGATGTTGATGACAATGGTCCGGGCATCCCACCAGAGCGACGCGAAGAAGCGATACGACCCTTCGCGCGCCTCGACGAGGCCCGCAATCAGAATGCCGGCGGGGCGGGCGTTGGACTTGGGTTGGCGATTGTCGCAGATGTTGCGCGCCAACACGGGGGCAAGCTGAGCCTTGAGCAGAGCGAGACGCTTGGCGGGCTAAAGGCCGTTATGCGGATCGCCGTATAGCACCGTGCCCGTAACCACGTGACATGCTCAGGTCGTTTGGGTCGTGTAGTCCAAGTTGCACAAACGCCAAACTCGCCCACACGAAGCCATCCACCGTGCGCACTCCCAACGCAAACAACAAAGACTCAGTTCTTAACCCGGCATGCCGTGCCTTGCGCGAGGCATTTGATGACGATGTTGGCGCGATTCCACCTGAGGAGACCGTTGCCCGATTGCCGGGTCAAATGACTGGATGGCGGACATCAGACCGGATCGATGTGCTGTGGCATCTTGTTCAGTACTTGGACGATTGCCTTGGGCAGTCGCTGTTTCAACCCGGTGGCGTTGCAATCTTTGACGCCTTTGCGCGGGCGCGTTCGCGCGCAATGCTGTTTCTTCAAAAAGAGATCGACGCATTGCCCAATGCGATGAAGGCGGATGGGGCACTGCCATCTGGCGCCCCTGTGGGAACTCGTTTGCATTGAAATCGTCACCCTGCGGCAAGGGTGCACTCGACCTTTTGGACCAATAGGTTTAGGGCAGGGGCGACTCTGTATACGAGGGAATACAATGACCGACAGCACCTCCGCCGATATCATCTATACCAAAGTGGACGAAGCGCCCGAACTGGCGTCGGCCTCGTTCCTGCCCATCATCCGTGCCTTTGCCGAAGCGGCAGGTGTGACGGTCGGGACCAAAGACATCTCATTGGCGGGGCGCATCATCGCGTCATTTCCTGAGCGGCTTACAGCGGAACAACAGCAATCGGACGATCTGGCCGAACTTGGCCGTCTGGTGAAGACGCCGGACGCCAATGTCATCAAGCTTCCTAATATCTCGGCGTCGGTCCCGCAGTTGGTTGCGGCGGTGAAGGAGCTTCAGGCGCAGGGGTACAACTTGCCTGACTATCCCGAGACGCCAGAGACCGATGAAGAGAAGGACGTTCGCGCCCGCTACGACGCGGTGAAAGGTTCGGCGGTGAACCCGGTCCTGCGCGAAGGCAACTCGGATCGTCGCGCCGCTGTGGCCGTGAAGAAGTACGCGCAAGCCAACCCGCACCGGATGGGCGCGTGGAGCGCGGATAGCAAAACATACGTCGCCTCGATGCCGGGTAATGATTTCTTTGCCAATGAAGTGTCCACACGCCTCGATGCGGCTGCGACGGTTCGGATCGAACTTGAGGCCGAAGACGGCTCCGTCACCATTCTGAAAGAGGGGATCGAGTACCCGGCTGGTACCGTGGTGGACGCGACATTCATGTCAGCAGCGACGCTAGATGCGTTTCTTGGGCATTCGATCGAAAAGACCAAGGAAGAGGGCATTTTGTGGTCTATCCACATGAAGGCCACGATGATGAAGGTTTCCGACCCGATTATCTTTGGTCACGCGGTCAAAGCGTATCTCGCGCCCGTCTTTGATAAGTTCGGGTCTGAGCTTGATGCGCTGGGCGTCAATCCGAACTCGGGCCTTGGTGATCTTCTGGATCGTGTGAAAGATAACGCTGACATCATGGCATCGATTGAGGCGGCCATGGCCAACAACCCGCCGCTTTACATGGTCGACAGCGACCGTGGCATCACCAATCTGCATGTGCCCTCGGACGTGATCATCGACGCCTCGATGCCCGCGCTGATCCGCGCCGGCGGCAAAGGCTGGGGCCCGGATGGCAAAGAGCATGACTGCGTCTGCGTGATCCCCGACAACTCCTATGCTGGCGTCTATGACGAGACGATCAGTTATTTCAAAGAGACCGGCGCGTTGGACCCATCGACCTCGGGCGCGGTGCAGAACATCGGCCTGATGGCGCAGAAGGCGCAGGAATACGGCTCGCACCCGACGACGTTTGAGATCCCGTACAAAGGCACGATCCGCATGGTGACCGACGCCGGGATCACGCTGCACCAGCACGCGGTTGAGCCGGGCGATATCTGGCGGTCGTCCTCGGCACGCCAAGCGCCGATTGAAGACTGGGTGAAGCTGGCCATTGACCGGCAACGGGCCGAAGGGTGTCAGGCGATTTTCTGGCTCGACGCGCAGCGGGCGCATGATGCCGAGCTGATCGAGTACGTAATGCCGATCCTGAAAGCTGCGGGCGTAGAGGATAAGTTCCAGATCTTGGCACCGCGTGAAGCGACCCGTGTGACGCTGGAAGAAATCCGCACCGGTGCGAATTCGATCGCGATTACGGGCAACGTGCTGCGTGACTATCTGACGGACCTGTTCCCGATCCTTGAACTGGGAACGTCAGCCAAGATGTTGTCGATCGTGAAACTGATGCAGGGTGGCGGTCTTTTTGAAACGGGTGCGGGCGGCTCTGCGCCCAAGCACGTGCAGCAGCTTGTGGAAGAGAACCACCTGCGTTGGGACAGTCTGGGCGAGTTCTGCGCGCTGGGCGAGAGCCTGAAGTTCCTCGGTGAAACCAAGGGTAATGCGCGGGCGCGTCTGCTGGGGGAAGCTGTGGATGCCGCGACCCAAGGTGTTTTGGATCATGATCGGTCACCAGGCCGCAAAGTCGGCCAGCCTGACAACCGCGACAGCCATTTTTGGTTCGCGCTCTATTGGGCCGAGGCGTTGGCCGCGCAGACTGAGGATGCCCAGCTTGCCGCGCATTTCAAACCTATCGCAGAGGCGCTTGCGGCAAATGCCGATAAGATCATAGCAGAGCTTGCCGATGCGCAGGGTGGTGCAGCCGAACTTGGTGGCTACTACCGGACGGATGATGCGCTGACCGGTGCAGTTATGCGCCCGTCGTCAACTCTGAATGCGATCATCGCAGGCTAAAAACCAGCCAGCGTGGAACAGTTAGGGGCGCGCCACGATTGGCGCGCCTTTTTCTATTCCGTTTACGCTTGATTATTCCGTCTATCCGTAGAAAAGCACGCGACTGCGTGACTGGCCAACGATCGGATCGTTGGCGTAGTCATCTGCTTCAGTCTTGAGGTTTGGTTATGAGCACCCAGCAATTCGTATTGCGGATCGTTATTCATGTTGTGAACGCGCTTCTGTTGGCGGCGCTGCTTGCGTATTTGTTTTTTGCGCCAGCAGCCAATGCGGCGTTGGTGATCACTCCCGAAGCAGGCGTATCGCTGGCTTTGGTTGAAGGCGCTTAGCGGCTTAGGGCAGTTCGTGGGCCTGCACTTACTGTTTTCCAAGCCATCGTTTGGCACGTTGCAGCAAAGACGATTTGTTCGTCTTCTGCGGCGGTGGGGTGATGATCTGAGCCATCGCCTCGATCAGGTCATCGGGTGTCTGCCCAATGCGCTGCACACTCTGACCGGTTGTCTCGGCCAGCCAGGAAACTGTTGTGGGCGCGACGGTTAAAAGATCTTCTTCTGAGCGAATTGCGTGTGGCGGATCCGGCGCAACAGGTTCCGCCATGTTCCATCCCATACGCGCTTCGGACCAGGTGTATTGGCGTGAAAGATCTTCTCGGACGGGTGCCAGAACCTGTTCCGAAAACTGCAGCTTGGGACCTTTGAGATCACTTAAGGCACCTATCAATCGACCGTCACCGGGTATGATTCTTGGATGCTTTTTGCGCCAGATGAAGAGAAGCTTTACCGCCTCGCTTGAGAGGGCGGTGTTGGCACGCATGCCTGTTACGCCATTCTCGGGCAGCTCGATCCCTAGCCAATCAGCAAAGTCGCAAATCACGGAGCGGTCGCGAAATCGGTCAACCAAGTATGGCCGATAAAGCAGCCTCGCTTCGCTAAAAAGCTCCTCCAGAGGCTGAAATCGAGACGCATAGTCAATCATCTTGGCATTTTGCATCGTGCCAAAAGGAACAAATTTCCCTCGGAGGAGGGTTTGGAACTTTGCGTGAAGATACGAAAGTGGTGGGCGGATATACGCAAAAACTTCAGTTTCCGCCTTGCCAGAAACGTTTGACTGTATTTGTTCCAGCAGGGTCTCTAACGCGTTACTCCGCATTAGGCTCACACCTTCTCCGGAGATGATCGCCGTTTGAGCCCGGGCCGCCTGCAACCGCGTTTCGATAAGCTGCTGCGCTTCCGCCGCGTTCGACGCAAAGGATGGTTGCGGAAGACCATTGTCGGGGCGTTCTCGCCCGGCATAGGCCTGATGTAGGATGTTGCTGGCGTTTGGGTGTATGAAGCGCAGGTATTCCCAACCCGGCCCATCGCCCAGTTCCGACAGCGCATTCTGGATGGCTGTCGTTCCGGTCTTGTGCATTCCAACGTGCAAAACCACACGGTCGGGCATCTGGGCGTCCTGCTTGCAGACCTGAGGAGAAATCGAGGGAAGTCTAAAGGGCAGTGCGGACGTTGTTCAACGTTTTCATCAAGATGAACGAAACACCTGCAGGAGCGGTGGTTTGGTAGGCCCGGAGGGACTTGAACCCCCAACCAAAGCGTTATGAGCGCTCTGCTCTAACCAATTGAGCTACAGGCCCGCCTGAACCGCTGATATCAAAGGGAGAGAGCGGGTCAAGGTGCCATGGTGGACAGCGCTGTCTGCGGGTGCTAGCGACCGCCAAAGAACTGCGAGAGGCGAGTTGGGCATGACACAAGGCAAAAACGGTCTGACCTACAGCGATGCGGGCGTTGATATCACCGCCGGCAATGACCTTGTGGACCGGATCAAGCCGGCGGCAGCGCGGACAAAACGCCCCGGCGTTATGGACGGGCTTGGTGGGTTTGGCGCGTTGTTCGATCTTAAAGCTGCTGGATATGAGGACCCGATCCTTGTTGCTGCGACCGACGGTGTGGGCACCAAGCTGCGGATTGCCATCGACACGGGCCATGTGGATGGGGTCGGCATCGATCTGGTTGCGATGTGCGTGAATGACCTTGTGTGTCAGGGCGCTGAGCCTTTGTTTTTCCTAGATTATTTTGCAACCGGTGCGCTGGACGTGGACACGGGCGCGCGCGTCGTCGAAGGGATTGCTGCGGGATGTGCAGAAGTCGGCGCGGCTCTGATCGGTGGTGAAACGGCCGAGATGCCGGGCATGTATCCCGATGGCGACTTTGATCTTGCGGGGTTTGCCGTTGGCGCGATGGAGCGGGACCAAAGCCTGCCGCGTGATGTGGCAGCGGGTGATGTATTGATTGGGTTGGGGTCGAACGGCGTGCATTCCAACGGATACTCGCTGGTTCGACGTGTGATCGAGGTTGCAGGTCTTTCTTTTGACGATCCCGCGCCGTTCGCCGACAGCTCGCTCGGTGAAGCCCTTCTGGCGCCCACGCGCCTCTATGTGCGCGCTGTACTCGCGGCGCTTCGGTCCGGCGGCCTCCATGCGGCTGCGCATATCACTGGTGGGGGGCTGACGGAAAACCTCCCGAGGGTGTTGCCGGAAGGCTTGGGCGCAAGTGTGGATTTGTCGACCATCACCCCGCCTGCTGTTTTCGCTTGGCTGGCTGAAGCCGGGGGGATTGCCGAGGCCGAGATGTTGCGCACATTCAATTGCGGTGTGGGCATGGTTCTGGTCGTCGCGCCGGATGCTGTCGACGGCGTCATGGTGGCTTTGCGGGCCGAAGGTGAAGACCCCGTTGTCCTTGGCGCGCTGAGCGAGGGCGAGGGTGTCACCTTTACCGGGGCGCTTTTTTGACCAAACGCGTTGCGATCCTGATCTCGGGCGGCGGGTCAAACATGGTTCGCCTTGTCGAAGATATGGCCATCAATCATCCGGCGTCACCGGTTCTTGTGCTTTCCAACAGACCGGAGGCCGGCGGCTTGGCCAAGGCGGCGGCGCTTGGTGTGCCAACGGCGGTTGTCGATCACAAGGACTATGCCGGCGATCGCCCGGCGTTTGAGGCGGCGATGTCGTCCGTCTTGGACGATGTCCGCCCGGATATTCTGTGTCTGGCCGGGTTTATGCGCATTCTAACGTCGGATTTCACGCGCGCTTGGGAAGGGCGGATGCTGAACATCCACCCTTCGCTCCTGCCAAAGTATCGGGGTCTGAATACCCATGCGCGTGCGCTTGAGGCTGGAGACACAGAGGCCGGATGCACCGTGCATGAAGTCACGGCCGATCTGGATGACGGACCGATCCTTGGTCAGGCGCGTGTGCCAATCCTTTCCGGAGACACACCCGACACCCTTGCTGACCGAGTGTTAGTGCAGGAACACACCCTGTATCCTGAGGTCCTGCGCCGGTTTGCCGCCGGGGATCGTACACTGGTAAACTTGCCGACATGAGACTTTCGCCCTACACCGTTGCGAATGGCCAAGAAGACTAAACAAAGACGAGCAGCCACCTGAGATGATCACGATTACAACCACCGAGGGGCTGGCTGCGTTCTGTGAGCGGGCTCGCGCAGAACCCTATGTCACCGTAGACACCGAGTTTCTGCGTGAACGGACCTATTACTCCAAACTCTGCCTTGTACAGGTTGCCCTACCGGGCGAGGGCGACGATACGGCCGTTCTGATTGACCCACTTGTCAACGAGATGGACCTGCAGCCGCTCTATAATCTGATGGCCGATGAAAGCGTGATCAAAGTCTTTCACGCCGCGCGGCAGGACGTCGAGATCTTCTTTATCGATGGCGGTGTGATCCCGACGCCGCTCTTCGACACGCAAGTCGCTGCGATGGTGGCTGGTTTCGGGGAACAGGTTGGGTATGAGACCCTTGTGCGCAAGATCGCGAAGGCCAATCTCGACAAGTCGTCCCGCTTTACCGATTGGTCGCGTCGTCCGCTGACCGATGCACAAAAGACCTATGCGCTGGCAGACGTGACGCATTTGCGGGTCATCTACGAATTTCTCGCTGCTGATCTGGAGAAAACCGGGCGTCGGGCATGGCTGGATGAGGAGATTGCGACGCTGACAGACCCTCGCACCTATACCACCCGTCCCGAAGACGCGTGGCGGCGGGTCAAAACGCGGACAAACTCGGGGCGGTTCATGGCTCTGGTTCAGGCGCTTGCGGCGTTCCGCGAAGGCTATGCGCAGACAAACAACGTTCCCCGCAGCCGTGTCTTTAAGGATGATGCGCTGATCGAACTGGCATCGACCAAACCGCGCAACGAAAAGGATCTGGGACGATCGCGTCTTTTGCTACGAGAGGCGCGTAAGGGAGACATTGCCGCCGGCATTCTTGAGGCGATCAACAGCGCGTTGGCGCTTCCGTCAGATGCGCTTCCCAAGCCGGACAAGAGCCGGGACAAATTGCAGGTCAACCCGGCCTTGGCCGACCTTTTGCGGGTGCTTTTGAAAGCCAAGGCCGAACAGGCCGGTGTGGCGCAGAAGTTGATCGCAACCTCGGCGGATTTGGATGGGTTGGCTGCAGGGCTGCGCGATAGCGCCGCGCTCAGCGGATGGCGCAAAGATGTATTCGGCTCGGATGCTTTGGATTTGTGCGATGGCAAGATCGGTTTGCGCGCGGACAAGGGGCGCGTGGTGACCGTGTCGCTTTAACGCGCGCTACCGGCGCAATGTTCTCGCGTTGCGCTCGGCAATGATTTGGACTTCGCTTACACCCTCAAGCTGTTGGTTTGTCAGGAATATCGCAGCGGTGACCTCACGCGTTTCAGGTGTTCCTGCCGGGCGCGACACGGTTTGGGGTACAGGCGCGTTCTGAGGACTCCCTCCGAAGGATATACCGCCGCTCGATGGGCTACCTGCAGCGGTATTGGTGTCGGTGCGCACGCGGCCTTCCTGCGTAGGAGCGTTTGTCAACGGAGGCGCTATCCGGAATTGATAGCTCAGCGTTCCGTCCAACGGTTCCCCGTCAACGCGGTCGAGAACCAATCCCGTTTGCCAGAACCCTTGCGTTGGTGGCAAACCAGTGGCCAGTATGATGACCCCGCCTGGGGTACGTTCAATCGCAACATCGGTGATCTGCTCAACGAGCAGACGATTGTCGGTCGAAAGCCGCTGTTCAACCGGGATCAACGTGTCGGGTATGTCGCGCCCGTCGAACCACGTGGCGGGATTCCAGCTTCGACCGCTGCCCGTTTCGCGCGAACAGGCCGCGAGGGCTAACCCCAAGACCGCCAAAAGGATCACAGTCCGCCGCATATTCTTCCCCGTCCCGTCGTCGTGCCTTCTGACTAGCTCAATTGTCGGCCAGAGAAAACCCGCCTGAGGGCTGGACGCGGGCGGTCAATCGCCATACCTCACGGCCCAAAGGAGACCCCCAAATGGCCACGCCCGCGTTTGAAGAGATCGCAGATACGTTTGAGTTCCTTGAGGACTGGGAAGACCGCTATCGGCACGTCATTGATATGGGCAAATCAATGCCGCCACTGGAAGACGCGTTCCGGGTTCCCGCAACCAAGGTGGATGGTTGCGCAAGTCAGGTATGGCTTTTGCCCGAGATCGAAGGGCAGGGGCCTTCCGCCACGTTCCAGTTTCGCGGTGCAAGCGATGCAATGATTGTGAGCGGCCTGATCGCGGTTCTCAGAGCGCTCTACAACGATGTTGCTGTCGCGGACGTCCTGAGAATAGACGCGCCAGCGGAACTGGCGCGTCTAGGCTTGAACGATCATCTGTCCGCACAGCGGTCCAACGGTTTGCGCGCGATGGTCGAGCGCATCCGCCTATTGGCCGCCGAAGCTGCTGGCGCCTGATCAGCCTTCGGGCGTGTACCAGATGGGCGAGGAATAGGCCCGCTCCTGATGGGTCAGTTGCGCTTCTTCGGGAAGCTCGATGCCAAACCGCACCTTGTCATAGACGACCCAACGCGGTGTCGGGATCTCAAGCGCGCGAACGTAGTAGAATGCACGTTCGGCGGGGTCGAAGTCGGGGTCTGTCCAGACGGTCGTCAGCTCCGACGCACCAATGGAGTTCTGCCAACTTGCCGTTTCCAGATCGACGGTGTTGCCGACGTCGGGAAGCATGCCACTTCCATCCGGTTCGCGATCGTCTGACCAGGCGACGTCATAGACTTTTTCCTGAAGCGTGCCGTCGGTGTCGAGCCAACCTTTGATAACCTGAACGCGGTCGAGGTTGGCGCCAATCGGGTCGCGACCCGCCGCAATCAGGAATGTCGGCGCGCCGTCACCTTCCTGCGGACGAAGATCGCTGCCCATAGGAACGCCGCGGGTATAGCCCGCCTCTGCGATCGATCTTGTTTGTAGGTCGTCATCGTTAAAGTCCCAGCCGCCGAACATGCGCAGCCAGATGCGCGGGCCTGTCGTGGCATAGGTTTCGCGCCGTTTGAAGGCGTCAAAGATGGCCGAGCGGGTGTTCTCGGTCGCCCAGACAGCCGTATAGCCCGACGCGACAAGGGTGTGGCCCTCAAACGCGCCAAGGTCGCTTTCAACGAAGGGATGCAACACGCGGGTCGCGGAGGGCTCCGCGCTGACCGACTTACCGAAATAGTTGTCTTCCTCAGCCGTTGTAAGCGACGTGTGGCTGTCCGTCCCGCCGCCCATACCGAACTTGTAAGGGTTCACGCCGAACTTTTCTTCGAGCATCAGCCCGCGCTTGAGCGCTTCGCGAGCATATTCGCCCGCCAACATATCTTCGGTTTTGAGCTCCGTGATGTCGAGGTTGCCGACATCCCAGTTCTCGTAATCCGCGAATTCATCGTCAGGAGAGAGAAACGGGTGCGTCTCACCGTCTCCCTTGATCTGGGTGACCTCGTAATGTGGCTCCCACTTGGCGCGGTTCGCGACGTATTCCTCGTCAACCTTGCCGCCGTGATACGTATCTTCTGTTGGAAACATCCAGCCGTTTGACAGGTTGCCGTTGTGGGCAAACGCAACGGCGCGGCCGCCGGTGCGGGCCTGATAGTCTTCAAGCCACTCATAAAGAGAGTTCGGGTTCGTATCGCCGAAGGGGGGTTGGGTGACGGGCGGCACGACTTGAAGCGCGCGGATCGGCCCGTCGCGCAGCATGACATTGCGGTGCAGGTTGAAGCCCTTGGGCACGCTGGTCCATTCAAAGCCGATGAAGGCGGTGAAGTTACCGGGTTCGTTGGCGCGTTCTGCCGCCATCACGATGTGTTCCCATGTGAATGCGAAGCCGTCCGCACCGGGGCTGTAGGAGTTCAAAAGGGCTTCGGGCAGGGTCATCTGGGAGAAGTTCCCGATGATGTCGAATGCCGCTTCGGCTGCGGCTTGTCCGCCTTCCGAATACCCTTCGTACCACTGCAAGCCTTTGGGGTCGGCCAAAACGCCAGGCTTGCCCGCCTGAAGGTCAGGTGCAAAGCCCATCAGGTCGGTGTGGTCGGTCAGGACCATCCAATCGAGTGGGCGGGCGAGCCGGACTGGCTGACCAGTGGAGGACACGACCTTTTCGCCCTTGGCAAAGGCCCAAGCCGTGTCCGGGAGAAGCGTATTACCGAACGCGCCCGCGTCCAGTGACAGGCCCGTGTGGAGGTGCGTATCCCCCCACAAGGGGCGTTCAGGGAAGTTTCGATTGGCGTAGGGAGAAAACGGTTTTTCAGGGAATGTACCTTCCGCCGCTGCTTCACTGGGGACCCCGTCAGCTTTGGCCATTCCGGCGACCAGACTGAGTACCACGACGCCGTTGAGCAACCTTCTCATGTGCATATCCTCCCTGTGCAGATGTTCAGGGCGCAACTTGTATCGAGTTATGTCAATATGTTACGACATAACACTGTGTCGTAACGCGCCCCTTTCGAATGACAGCAAGTCCTTGAAAGTAAGTTAAAAAACTGCATATTGGCAGTTCATTTTGATGCGCTGATCGAACGCAGTTCCGTTGCGAGGTCGCCGTAGCCCGTAAACCGCCGCTCAAATGCCAGCCCCAAGCGGTTCGCGCAGTCTTGCGCTTTGTCCGTTAATACCGGGTCGTCGAACTGTGCTTGATAGACCAGCTTTTCGTAATGGGCGAAGTACATGTCGCGAAGCTCAGGGTGGCGGTCAAGCCCCAGAGGCCGCCAGACGAAGGCATCAAACTGCCGAACGAGGAAATCGGTGAGGTAGAAGGCTGTAAATTCGTCTTCCGACCGCTCGGCGAAGGCCGCATTGCCTTCAAAAAACGAATAGCAATGGGGGCCTTGAAGCATCTCAACGCCCAATTCCTTGCACTTTTTCTGCAAAAGCCCGCCGGTGCCGCAATCGGCATAAACCACAAAGATATCATCGTAGTCGGGGCGATGTTTTGTGACCGCGTCGGCGACGGCATCGGGGATTTTCTCAGGATGGTTGTGCAAGATCGCGGGCAGGCAGGCGAGATCAAGGTGATCCCAGCCATTTAGGGATTTGAGCGCCAGGATCTCATGCGCCAGCGCCCCGCATGCCAAAAGCAGAACGCGCCCCTTTTGCGCCGGGTCCAGCCCCGCCTGTGTAAGGGTCGCGTCCGAAAGGGCCACTTACTTGAGCCGAACCGCCGTGCCGTAGACCAGCACTTCGGACGCCGCGTTTTGGATAGTGGAGGTTTCGAACCGCACGGCAACGACGGCGTCGGCGCCAAGGTCCCACGCGTGGTCGATCATCCGGTCAAACGCCTGTTCCCGCGCCCCGGCGAGGAGCGCGGCGTATTCCTTGACCTCGCCGCCAACGATGTTGCGCATGCTGGCCACGATATCGGACCCGATATGTTTCGCCCGCACGGTGGAGCCGCGCACGATGCCCAAAGGCTCTGCAATCTCCCGCCCAGGGATCAGGTCGGACGTGACCGACAGGATATCACTTTTCAATGCGGTCATAGTGGTTGTCGTCTTTGTTTCTGATGCGATCGATCACAACGCGCGCCGCGACAACCGCCACAAGCGCGACCGGCACGAAGATGAGCCATCCGTAGTCCGGAATGGCGACCGCGGCCATCAAAAGCCAGCCCAACCAAACCGTGACCGCGCCGGCGGCCAACACGATCACGAGGATCAATACAAATCTATCCAGTGGCATAACGCATCTCCTTCCCAAGGATATGCCCATGCTTCATGGCAATTCCAAGACTTGGGCTCGGCGTTATCCGCTAGCCAACTGGTTGTGCTTGCGCGCCATGAACTCCTTGGCCGTTTCAACCGCCACGGCTGCATCCCGGCAATAGGCATCGGCCCCAATCGCGCGGCCAAACTCTTCGTTCAGCGGTGCGCCGCCGACCAAAACGACGTAATCGTCCCGGATGCCCATCTCGTTCATCGTGTCGATAACGACCTTCATGTAAGGCATCGTGGTGGTCAGCAGAGCGGACATGCCAAGGATATCGGGCTCTTCTTTTTCCAGAGCCTCAAGATAGGCTTCGACCGCGTTGTTGATGCCCAGATCCACAACTTCGAAACCCGCGCCCTCCATCATCATCGACACAAGGTTTTTGCCGATGTCGTGGATGTCGCCTTTAACGGTTCCGATCACCATTTTGCCCATGCGCGGCGCGCCGGTTTCGGCGAGGAGCGGTTTGAGGATGCTCATCCCCGCTTTCATTGCGTTTGCGGCCAGAAGCACCTCTGGCACAAACAGGATGCCATCGCGGAAGTCGTCGCCCACAATCTTCATGCCGCCAACAAGCGCCTCGGTCAGAACACGGTAAGGTGCCCAGTCACGCCCGAGAAGAATATGGACGCCTTCTTCGATCTCTTCCTTCAGACCGTCGTAAAGGTCGTCGTGCATCTGAAGGACAAGTTCCTCGTCATTCAGTTCCGACAGGATGATGTCGTCTTCTTCGTCAGACATGTACGTGCTCCTTGCCGGTGACACCCGGCGTCTTGATAGCCCTTGATCGAAAAAACTGCCTCGTCAGACGCGACCGATTGCGACACCGGGAAGGCTGCAACCGACCTTTGCTGACACGTGTCAGTGATGTCCGGGCATGGCTTAGGGTTAATTGCTGGTAAATGTTCTTATTTTGTTCTAGTGTGCCGGAATGCCTGAGCCAGATGAGATCATACCTGCTGACCGACGTCCTGGGCGGGCGTCGAGCACCAATGCGACCGGGCGGTTTGAACGGCATGACCGAGTGCGGTTTGACGATGGCTGGGCGCCGGATGACGACCTGCCGCCTGCCCGGACCGAGGTGACGGAAGAACGCCCGAGGCAGGTTCTGACCCGCAACACGTCGCCGGACATCAGCTTTGACCGTTCGATCAACCCTTATCGCGGATGCGAGCACGGCTGCATCTACTGTTTTGCCCGCCCGACGCATGCCTATCTTGGGCTGTCTCCGGGATTGGATTTTGAGACGCGTCTGATCGCGCGCCCCGATGCGCATGAACAATTGGCGCGGGAATTGGCCCGCAAGTCCTACAGGCCAGCGACAGTCGCTATCGGGACGAACACCGATCCCTACCAGCCCATCGAAAAGGGGTATCGGTTGATGCGCCGTCTTCTGGAGGTGCTGGAGGCGCATAATCACCCCGTTGGTATTGTCACCAAAGGCACGTTGATCGAACGCGACATCGATATTCTGTCGCGTATGGCCTCGCGCGGGCTGGTGAATGTGGGGATTTCGGTGACCACGATGCAACCGGATGTCGTGCGCGCGATGGAGCCGCGGGTGCCGGCACCAAAACGTCGGATTGAAACGATCCGGCGCTTGTCTGATGCCGGAATTCCGGTGCGAATTTGTGCGTCTCCCATGATCCCCGGTCTGACCGATCACGAGATCGAGGCGCTTCTTGAGGCGGGGGCGGAGGCGGGTGCGCGGGCGGCCACATATATCATGCTGCGCTTGCCGCGTGAGGTTGCCGGGCTTTTTCGCGATTGGATTGAAGACCGGTTTCCGGACCGGGCTGCCAAGGTCATGCGCGCGGTACGCGACAGCCAAGGCGGGACGGATTACGACCCGACCTTTGGGCAGCGCATGCGCGGGCAGGGGGTTGCCTCGGAACTTCTCAATCACCGGTTCAAGCTTGCGTGCAAACGGCTCGGACTGGCTCAGGATCTGCCGCCTTTGCGGACTGACCTTTTCGCGGTCCCTCCGCGTCCCGGTGATCAATTGAGTTTGTTCTGAGCCAAGCACTGCAGCACGTGTTCAACCGCGCGCGCGACGGCGCCGGGTTCTGGCCGGGGGCGCTGCACCATCTGTGCCGTCACTTTCGGATGAAAACCCACCAATCGCTTGAGCGATTTGTTCAAGAGATGGGCGGGGGCCACGCGGCGTTTCTTCAAGTGCAGACCGCATACGCTCAAGATGTGCGGGCGTCGTTCCGCAGCATCCGCCGATGATCTTGGCGCCACAATCGCGGGCCAAAACGGCGTAATCCGCCATGAGTTCGGGTGTTCCATCATACAGGATCGCACCATCCACGTACTTAGGGATCCCCGCGTTGCCTTTGGCGATCAGCGGCTTTTCCGCACCCGCCGCGGAGAACCCCAACATCGTGCGCAACAGATCGGACGCCCCGACACCACAGTTTGCCCCAAAGGCCACTGGTGCATTGGGCATCTTGTCGACAATGCGCGCCAGTTCAGCCGATGTGATCCCCATCATCGTTCGCCCGGCTGTGTCAAAGCTCATCGTCCCGCACCATGCGATCCCGGCCATGTCGGCCGCTTGAGCTGCAGCCTTGAACTCATCGGGCGCGCTGATCGTTTCGATCCAGACAACGTCCGCCCCACCGTCTTTGAGCGCTTCGGCTTGCTCGTGAAAAATCTCAACTGCTGAGTCGTAGGAGAGCGGGCCCATCGGCTCCATGATCTCACCCGTCGGCCCCATGGACCCCGCCACAACAACCTTGCGCCCTGAGGCGTCGGCCACTTCGCGACCCAGTTCCGCGCCAGCCCTGTTAAGTTCACCGACGCGCTTTTGTCCGTCATGAAGTTTCAGGCGCGCTGCGTTCCCTCCAAATGTATTGGTAAGGAACATGTCGCTTCCGGCGTTTACGAACCCGGAATAGAGCGCACGAATACGATCCGTGTGATCGACGTTCCAAAACTCCGGCGCGTCGCCCGAGGCCAACCCCATATTAAACAGATTGGTGCCTGTTGCCCCGTCGGCGAGGATCCAATCGCGATCGGCGAGCATTTGGCTGAGAGCGTCGGTCATACGAGGTCCTTACAGTCACAGAGATAAGGGCCGCAAAAGCGGCCCTTTGTTGCCTGCTCGTGCCACGTGGGCCACGGCAGTACAAATGCAAATAATTCAACTCGATCATGAGCCTCGTTCAGAGAGGCGGGGTCAGGCCTCGTCCATGATCTGTTTCTGTGCCAAGGGAAGTAGTTCGGCCATCTTCGCGCGGATCGTATCAGCATCGGCCTTGTCGCCAAGATCGCCCGCGAGCTTGCGGACCACGTCCTCGTGCCCGGCTTCTTCGAAATCGGCTTTCACGACCTCTTTGGCATAATCGGCGGCCTCGGCCTCTGACTTACCCAGTAACTCGGCTGCCCACATGCCGACCAGCTTGTTGCGGCGTGCAACGGCTTTGAACTGCATCTCTTCATCATGGGCGAATTTGCTCTCGAACGCGTTTTCGCGATCGTCGAAAGTGCTCATACTTCGGTGTCCTTCGTTAAGGGCTCGCGCGATTACTATAGATATGATCATTCCCTCGCGCGGGGGCAAGAGGCGGTTCTTGCCCGCGACGAAACGATCGCCTATATCGGCGCAACGCGCGCGACCGGCAGTCCCCGTCGCTTTTCTCTTTTGGAGCAATCATGGCACGTCGCAAGAAGGTCTACGAAGGTAAGGCCAAGATCCTGTATGAAGGCCCAGAACCGGGCACCTTGGTTCAATACTTCAAGGACGACGCGACCGCGTTCAATGCACAAAAGAAAGATGTCATTGACGGCAAAGGCGTGCTGAACAACCGCCTGAGCGAGTTCTTCATGAACGGCCTGACCCAGATTGGCGTTCCCAATCACTTCATCAAACGGCTCAACATGCGCGAGCAGTTGATCCGCTCGGTCGAGATCATTCCGCTTGAGGTGATTGTGCGTAATATCGCGGCGGGCACGATCAGCCAGCGGCTTGGGATCACGGAAGGCACACCGCTGCCGCGCCCCATCATCGAGTTTTGCCTTAAGGACGACAGTCTTGGCGATCCATTGGTCAGCGAAGAGCATATCATTGCGTTTGGGTGGGCCAGTCAGCAAGACCTCGACGATATGGTCGCATTAGCGCTGCGGGTGAACGACTTTCTGTCGGGCTGCATGTTGGCCGTCGGCATCAAACTGGTCGATTTCAAAATTGAGATCGGACGGATCTGGGACAACGATTTCCAGCGCTTGATCGTCGCGGACGAGATCAGCCCGGACAGTTGCCGCCTGTGGGATATCGAGACGGGTGAGAAGCTCGACAAGGATGTGTTCCGCCGCGATTTGGGCAATCTTAACGATGCCTACACCGAGGTGGCGCGTCGTTTAGGCGTTTTGCCGTCAAATGTCACACATGCGACCAAACCCACGCTGATCAACTGATCAGTCCCAGGTTGGGCACCACGGACCGTTGACCAAACGCATATCGCGGTCGAGCGCGTCAAGCCGGGCAAGTTGATCTGCTGAGAGCGTGAGTTCGGCTGCCTTGAGGTTTTGGCTGATCCGATCTGGTGAGCCTGCTGAGGGGATTACGGCGTAGCCTTTGGCCAAAAGCCATGCCAGCGCGATTTGTTCCGGTGTCGCGCCAAGCTCGCCCCCTATGTCTTTCAGCACCGGATTGGTCGAAACTGCACCACGCGCGAGCGGGGAATAGGCCGTCATGCGCACACCGAGAGACGCACAGTGGTCAACGATTGGTTGATTGTGTAGAAACACATGCAATTCGACCTGATTGGTCAGGATCGGACGATCTCCCAAAAGCCGCAGGGCTGCGTCCATGTAACGGATCGTAAAGTTTGATACGCCAAGGTTGCGGCAAAGTCCGGCGTCATAGACTTCGGCAAATTGCGCCATATAGTCTTTGATCGCGTATTCGTCGTTGATCGAGGGATAGTGGAGCAGCAACAAGTCCACCGGACCAACGCCAAGTTTATCCAAGGACGCCTCAACGTGCGGGCGCACTTGGCCAGGACCAAAGCTTTCTGGCGCAACTTTGGTCGTTATCCAAAGGTCTTCGCGGGGCAAGCCTGAGTCAGAGATGGCGCGTCCGACGAATTCTTCGTTTTCATAACCTTCGGCACAGTCCAAATGGCGATATCCCGCCTCAAGCGCGGCAAGGCTGCCCCTGTAAGCGATCTCGCCGGGACGGTTCCAAGTGCCATAGCCAATTTGTGGGATGCTTTTCATCGTTCCGCGCTTTCAAGGGTGTTCTTTCCGGTCATATACACACGAACCGAAGTGAACTGGCCATCCTCGATTTCAAAGAAGTTACAGTTCGACTTGGCCGTGATGCGCCCATCATGTTCGACGTTCTCGACCGAGAAGCGGGACGCAATCTGTGATGATGTCGGATCGGGGACATGGACAAAGTCAAAATGCCGGACGGTTTTGTGACCGTCCCACAACCGTCGGAACATGCCAGAGATTTCTTCGTGGCCCTTTAGTTGGACACCATGCGTTTCAACTGAGAACGCGCACTCTGACGATAACGTCGCGAGGATGTCGTCCAAATCCTCCGCATCCACGGCGGCAAAGTAGTGTTCCACAAGGGCGATCTGGCCTTCGGGCGTCATGGTGGATTTGTCCTCTCTTTGCGCATCAGCTAACTCACGCGGCAGGAATTCCCAACCTTAGGCAGGTAGAGTGCCCATGAAACGCATCCTCGTTCTTGTTCCTTTCCCAATGTCCCAGGGCAATCTTGATCTGCGACGCGACCAGACCGCTGCAGTCCAGCTTGGCCCGGACGTTGAGTTTGAGTTTCGCTCAACGCTTGCGGCCCCCAAAAACTATGTAAGCGGTTCCGACATGGCGCTGGCCGAGATCGGAATGCTGCAAGCCGGGCTGAGCGCCGAGGCGGACGGCTTCGATGCAGTTTGCATTGACACGATGAGTGATAGTGGCGTTGCGGCGCTGAGGTCTGAGCTGACAATCCCGGTGATTGGGCCGGGCAGAGCATCGATGTTGATGGCGATGATGCTGGGAAACCGGTTTTCGATTGTCACGATGTGGGATCGCTGGCGGCATCTCTACGAGAAGACACTGAACGAACTGCGTTTGCACCATGCCTGCGCCTCCATTCGTGCGCTAGATATTGCGCCCGACAATCGCGACCTACTGGCCGGAAAGGAGGATGAGGTCTTTCCAGCGCTTGAGGCGGCGGCGCGCGCCTGTATCGACGAAGATGGGGCTGAGGTGATCGTTCTGGGATCGACCACGATGCATCAGGCGCATGGGTTTCTGTCAGAGCGGTTGGAGGTTCCTGTGATCAACCCCGGCCCACTGTCGTACAAAATGGCGGAAGCTGTTCTGGATCTTGGCCTTAGCCATAGCCGCAAGGCGCACCCGGTTTCGCCAGTCTCACGACGCGATCTGATCGATCAAATGATGGGATTTGCGGCGTCGATTGACCGCGATACGTGACGTGGACCGTCTTGCAACGCGGGCCGGGCGAGGATAGTGGTCGCGCATCACGATCTGCTTGGGGACCGCACCATGAAAGCACGCGTTCACATCATGCTCAAAAACGGCGTTCTCGATCCACAAGGAGCGGCGGTGCAGCATGCACTCGGCGCGCTTGGTTTCGACGGGGTAAACGATGTGCGTCAGGGCAAGGTGATCGAGCTTGATTTGGCCGACGGCACCACGGAGGCCACCGTGGCGGATATGTGCGAAAAGCTTCTCGCCAACACGGTGATTGAAAGTTACCGGGTGGAGATGTTGTGATGCGGGCCGCCCAGCTGACCGGCTGGCGCGCGCCGCTTGAGATCACGACGCTTCCCGATCCTGATTGCCCGCCCGACGGTGTTGTCCTGGATGTCTTGGCCTGTGGCGTGTGTCGGTCGGACTGGCATGCATGGACCGGGTCAGACCCGGATGTCTTGCTGCCCCATGTTCCGGGACACGAGTATTGCGGCACAGTTGTTGAGGTCGGGCCCAACGTCACACAATGGGCCGTCGGAGATCGCGTGATCGCGCCGTTTATTCTTGCGTGCGGAACTTGTTCCGATTGCCAGTCCGGACATCAGACCATCTGCACCATCCAAGTTCTTCCCGGCTTTAACGCGCCCGGTGCCTTTGCCGAACGGGTGGCTGTGCCATACGCGGATGCGAACCTCACGGAATTGCCCGAAGATATGGACCCGGCCCTTGCGGCGGCGCTTGGATGCCGCGTGACAACCGCATGGCATGCGCTAACGGGACGCGCAGCCCTTCAGCCCGGCGAATGGCTGGCCGTGTGGGGGGCAGGCGGTGTCGGTCTTGCCGCCGCGCTTCTGGGCAAGGCGATGGGGGCGCGCGTCGTAGTGGCCGATGTGGTGGCCGAAAAGCTCGATCATGCGTTGGTTTTGGGTATTGATGCCGCCGTCGATGCGCGGGGCGATGCTGTCGGGGCAATCCGCGAACTTACCAAGGGTGGGGCCGACGTTGCGGTTGAGGCGCTCGGTATCGAAGCAACGACCGCGAATGCGCTGAAATGCCTTCGCAAGCTCGGGCGTATGGTGCAGGTGGGTATGCCTGCTGGCGCTCATGCAGAGATGCGTTTGCCTTGGGACGCGGTTTATTCCGGGCAACTCGCGATTTACGGAACCCGCGGTATGCCTGCGCACCGCTATCCGTCGCTTTTGTCCCTCATGGCGGCAGGGGCGGTTGATCTATCGCCAATTGTCGCTCGTCGCGTGCCGTTGAGCGCCGCAACTGAAGAACTTGCGATATTCGACGGTCCCGCCGCTCCGGGCATTGCCGTCATCACCGATTTCACGTCTTAGGAGACCCCACCCCATGCGTGCTGCCGTTCTTGTTTTTCCCGGATCAAATTGTGACCGCGATCTTGCGGTTGCCTTCAATGCTGCAGGCTTCTCGGTTGATATGGTTTGGCATAAGGATGCCAGCCTCCCAGACGGGATCGACATTGTGGGCATACCCGGTGGGTTTTCGTTCGGTGACTATCTGCGCTGCGGGGCGATCGCCGCGCGTTCGCCCATCACAAAGGCGTTGAAAGCTCATGTCGAGCGGGGTGGGTATGCGCTGGGCATTTGCAATGGCTTTCAGGTCCTGACCGAAACCGGCCTTTTGCCGGGGGCGTTGATGCGTAATGCGGCACTCAAATTCGTATGTCGGACCGTGCCACTTGAAGTCGCGACCGCGAGTAGTGCCTTCACCGAAGGGTATTCACGCGGGCAGGTTCTACAAATCCCGGTGGCCCATCACGACGGCAACTACGTTGCGGATGACACATTGGCGGCGCAACTCAATGCCGAGGATCGCGTTGCGTTCCGCTATGGCGAAGAGGTTAACGGCGCGACGGATCGGATTGCCGGTGTGTTGTCAGAGAACCGGCGGGTGCTTGGCATGATGCCTCACCCTGAACGCGCGGCTGAGGCGGCACAGGGTTCATCTGATGGCGCGGCGATGTTTGCGGGCTTGGCCGCAACTGCTTTGACCGCTTGAGCGAGGGGCGCAGGCCGCTTACCTTACAGTTATGTCTCAGACGACCACCAACGACACCGAGCTTCCGCGCAAGGGAAGCTGGCGGTTCAGGTTTTTCTTCCTGGCCTCAATCGCTGCTGCGGCAACGGTGGTCTGGGTCACAAACCAACTCCTTACGGAACGGTTCACGGAAAGCACGCGTAACCGGGCAGAGGTGCGCCTAGCCTCTTATAGCGGTCAACTGATCAGTGAGTTGCAGCGAAACTCTGTCGTGCCGTTGCTGCTGTCGCGCGATCCAGCCTTGATCGGGGCGCTGAATTCCGGCGATTTTACGCAGTCGAGCCAGCGACTGATTTCGTATCGCGATGAGATTGGCGCGGCTGATCTGCGCCTTCTGGATGCGGACGGCCGGGTGGTTGCAGCTTCGGACCGGAATGAGTTGGGGGCGAGTTACCGAAACGAACCTTATTTTGTGAACGCACTGCGCTCCAACGACACGGTTTTCACGACAGTTCAACTTGAAAGCGGCGCGTCGGCCTTTTCCTATTCGCGCAAGATGGAGGCCGGACCTGAGCAGATCGGTGTGATTGTCGTCGAGGTCGATTTGGGCAAGTTTCAGCGCACTTGGGCCGGGTTCTCGGACGCTGTGGTCGTTGCCGATAGCGAGGGGCGGATCATCCTGTCAACCGAGAGTCGCTGGCGCGGCCGCACCGAAGAAGAGGCGTTGCAATTGCGCTCTGCGCCGTCCGCTATTCAACGCGCCGTGCGCGCGACGGCCGATTGGACAGCGCTGCCGCCCGATGCCTATCTCGCGGGTGAAGCCGTTATGCGGCAGGAAAGCCGCATCGGATTCCAGGGTTGGAAGATCACAAGCTTTACCACTTATGCCGGTGTACGTGACCGTGTGAACGCGGTCGTCGCACTGGAAGTTATGGGATTTGCGATTCTTCTTGCGGCGGCGTTCTATTTCCGAAGCCGCAACGTGACGTCGCGATTGCTGTTTTCCCAGCGCGAGTCGGCTGATTTGCGCCAGTTGAACGCGGTCTTACAGCGAGAAATTGCCGAGCGTGAGAAAGCGGAAAAGAACCTCGAAGTTGCCGAACAGACGATCCAGCAATCCTCGAAATTGGCCGTTCTGGGCGAGATGTCGGCGGCGGTCAGCCACGAGTTGAATCAACCACTTGCCGCGATGAAGACCTACCTCGCTGGAGCGCGTCTATTGCTGCAACGCAACCGGCCCGAAGAAGCGTTGTCGTCCTACCAACGGATCGACGACCTGATTGACCGGATGGGTGCCATTACCCGACAGCTCAAAAGCTATGCGCGAAAAGACGGCGAAGATACTGAAATCGTTGATGTTCGCAACGCTGTTCAATCCGCACTTGAGATGATGGAGCCGCAATTGCGGCAGCGCAATATTCCGATCACCAAGACACTTCCCAAGGACCCCGTCCTGACCTTCGCCGACCGCATCCGGCTGGAGCAGGTTTTGGTCAACCTGCTACGTAATGCGCTTGATGCGACGTCGGGCGTACCGGACGCGGCGATTGATATTCTGGTCTCGAAAGGCGACGAAATCTCGATCGCGGTGCGTGACAATGGTGCTGGTATCGACAACTTCGACAGTCTGTTCGAGCCCTTCTACACGACGAAGAAACCGGGGGATGGCGTGGGGCTTGGCCTTGCCATTTCATCGTCTATCGTCAACGACCTTGGGGGGCGCCTGACGGCGCGCAACGGATCCGAGCGCGGAGCCGTGTTCGAGGTGCGCTTACCGATCAGTCGCGAACAAATCGAGGCAGCCGAGTAGGGGGGTCATGCCGCAGTCTATGAAAATTGCGATTGTCGACGACGAGCAGGATATGCGTCAGTCGATCAGTCAGTGGTTGGCCTTGTCGGGGTTTCAGACCGAAACCTTTGGCAGTGCCGAGGACGCGCTCAAATCCGTTGGTGCGGATTTTCCAGGAGTGGTCGTATCGGATATTCGCATGCCGGGCATGGACGGGATGGCGCTACTCAAACGCCTGATGAGTGTCGACAAGGCGCTACCGGTGATCATGATCACGGGCCACGGCGACGTTCCTATGGCTGTTGAGGCGATGCGGATCGGTGCCTTCGACTTTCTGGAAAAGCCTTTCAACCCAGATCAGATGACCGAACTTGCCAAGCGTGCGACGTCGAACCGGCGCATGACACTGGACGGTCGGGCGCTCCGCCGCGAGTTGTCGGATGGTACGGGCCTGATGAAAAAGCTGGTGGGCAACTCCCCCGCGATGGAGCGCCTCCGCGAAGACATCCTCGACCTTGGTCAGGCGGATGGGCATGTCTTGATTGATGGTGAGACTGGCACCGGCAAAACCTTGGCCGCTCATGCGCTTCATGCGGTGTCAGGTCGGGCAGGGAAAAAGTTCATCCTGCAATCCTGCGCGTCGCTGGATGAAGAAACGATGGCTCGCAAGCTCTTCGGGCCATTTGAAGAAGGTGGGGAACTTCCGCTGGTCGAGGCGGCGCGCGGCGGAACTTTGGTTCTTGAAGATATCGACGCCTTGGCACCTGCGCTTCAGGCACGACTGCTGACGTGGATCAATGAACAAGGCACTCCCGCGGAAACCCGGCTTGTCGCAATCTCGAACTTGCAAGTACAAGGTAAGACGGTCGAGGATGTGATACGCCCTGATCTGTTTTTCCGCTTGTCTGCTTTGCGCATCACGCCGCCGCCACTGCGCGCGCGGGGCGAGGACATTTTGACGCTGTTTGCCCGATTCTCTGAGCGATTTGCCGACGAGTACGGTTGCGAAGCGCCCGAGCTAACAGCGCAAGAGGCCGCTGATCTTTTGCAGGCGCCTTGGCCGGGGAATATTCGACAGCTGTCCAACATCGCTGAGCGTGCCGTCTTGCAAAGCCGACGTGGGACGGGGACGATTACGTCTTTGCTGATGTCGGACGCGGATGAAACGCAGGCGACGCCTACGATGACGACCGAGGGCAAGCCGCTAAAGGAATATGTTGAAGCCTTTGAGCGTATGTTGATCGATAGCACGATGCGTCGCCATCGTGGTTCGATCGTTGCAGTCATGGACGAGCTTTGTTTGCCGCGCCGGACGTTGAACGAAAAGATGGCCAAATACGGCCTTCAGCGTTCGGATTATCTCTGAACCGATGCGCATCATCAGCCTGAACGCCTGGGGCGGGGCAGAGTGGCCTGAACTTTCTCGCTGGCTGCCCGGATGTGATGCGGATGTGTTGTTCCTTCAAGAGGTCATTCGCGCCCCCCAGCCTGTGCCCGAATGGCTTATGTACAAGGACCCCTATCGGACTTTGGATCAACGGGGGGATCTGATGGCGGATGTGTCTGCCCGCCTGCCCGGGCATCAGCCTTACTTTGCGCCCGCTGCGCGAGGCCCGTTGGCAGACGCGACGGGTAAGGCCTTCACCACCGAACATGGGCTTGGAGCCTGGGTCGATCGGAACTTGGCCGTGACCGGCGTTGCGCAAAGCGCGCTCTATGGACGATATCGCCGCGATGGTTGGGGGGATGAGCCTGTGCCGCGCGCGTTGCAAGGGTTGCGTGTCTGTGACCCGTCGAGCGGTCAAGACGTACATGTGGTTAACTTGCACGGGTTGCGCGATCCCTCTGGTAAAGGCGACACTCCAGAACGAGACGTGCAATGCGCGCAGCTGTGCAACTTCATCGAACACTTTTGGGACGGGACGAGTGCGTTGGTCGTGATGGGGGACTTCAACCTTCTGCCTGACAGTGCGACGTTTTCAGCGCTTAAGGCCATGGGATTGCGCGATTTGATCTCGGAATACGGCATCACCGACACGCGTACCAAGCTCTATACCAAGCCCGGACGGTTTGCGGACTACGCCTTTGTCAGTGCAGGTGTGACGGTCACTTCGTTTTCTGCACCGGATCATCCAGTTTTGTCGGACCATCGCCCGCTCATTCTGGATATTGTGCCGTAGGCAATTCGTGAGCCGAGCACTTTTCGCCACGATTACCCATTGTCAACTGCCCCCCGCAGCCCTTATGTTGCGCTAATGGGCCGCACCCACATGCGGGCGGCTGGCCCTCCGTTATTCGACGTCTTGCAAGTTCAAATCCGTCAAACCCTCTCGGATCGACGCAAGGCCGGACGATAGGCCAAAAGGCCAAAGAAATTGCCCATAGAGCGCCCTTTACTGGCCCTGTGGGCCTTGAACGGGCGCTGCAACGTGCAAGCGCCGGAGAAGAAACGCGATGACGCGCGCGAGCAGTGTCGGGCAGAATTCAAGGGCAGCACTCGCTGCACCCTTTGCCACACCGCGTGCGGTCGCCAAAATCAGCCATCCCATACGCAACGCCGCGCCGCCAGGCGCGCTGTCCCGATTGGGATGCAGAAAGACATCATGGCAAAGAAAATGCTTATCGATGCCACCCACGCGGAGGAAACCCGCGTTGTGGTGGTCGACGGAAACAAGGTCGAGGAGTTTGACTTTGAATCCGAAAACAAACGCCAGCTTGCTGGCAACATCTATCTCGCCAAGGTAACACGCGTTGAGCCGTCGCTTCAGGCGGCGTTTGTCGACTATGGCGGAAACCGTCACGGGTTTCTGGCGTTTACCGAGATTCATCCCGATTATTATCAGATTCCGGTCGCTGACCGGGAGGCTCTGATCGCGGAAGAGTTGGCTTACGCAGAAGCGCAGGCCGCCGAAGAAGACGAACAGCCCAAGCGCAAGCGCCGGTCGCGCAGCCGTTCCAAAGCGGCCAAGGCGAAATCGGATGACGCAGTCGTCTCGCAAGAGGTCAAAGACACCCCCGACGCTTCAGAGAGTTCAAGTATTCCGGGGATGGATGTTGTCGATCTTGATGAAGGCGCTGATGCCGACGAGGCGAGCTCTCCGATGGAGCGCGTTGCCGAAACACCCGTAGAAACTCCACAAGAGGCTGAGGCGGAAGCGGAGCAGCCGGACGTCGCAGAGGCAACTCAAACAGCCCCAGAAGAAACGCCGACCGAAGAGCCGCCCGCGGAAGAGACAGCGTCCGTGGAAGCAACGGAACCAGACGCCCCGACGGCTGATGCGACCGATGACTCAGCAGCCGAGACCGCAGACGAGGCCGAAGATGACCAGCCCTATGTTGCGGCCAAGGATGCCAGCGACCGGGATGAAAGCATCGAATCCGTCGCGGAAGAGGACGTCGCCGAAGAAATCCGGCCTGCGCGCAAACCGCGTCCGCGTCGTTACAAAATTCAGGAAGTCATCAAGGTTCGCCAGATTCTCCTGGTGCAGGTGGTCAAAGAGGAACGCGGCAACAAAGGCGCGGCTCTGACCACGTATCTCAGCCTTGCCGGGCGGTATTGTGTTCTGATGCCGAACACTGCGCGTGGCGGCGGGATCAGCCGTAAGATTACCAACGCGGCCGACCGCAAAAAACTCAAAGAAATCGCAGGCGAGATCGATGTGCCCCGAGGCGCAGGCCTCATCATTCGGACCGCAGGTGCCAAGCGCACAAAGACCGAGATCAAGCGTGACTATGAGTATCTGCAGCGGATGTGGGAGCAGATCCGCGAGTTGACGCTTCAGTCAATCGCACCCGCCAAGATCTATGAGGAAGGCGACCTGATCAAACGGTCGATCCGCGATCTCTATAACCGCGACATCGACGAAGTTCTGGTCGAGGGCGATGCAGGATATCGCACGGCCAAGGACTTCATGAAGATGATCATGCCGTCCCACGCCAAGAACGTGAAGCACTACACCGAAGCGATGCCGCTCTTCGCACGCTATCAGGTGGAGAGCTACCTTGCGGGCATGTTCAATCCGACTGTCCAGCTCAAGTCGGGCGGCTATATCGTGATCGGCGTGACCGAAGCGCTGGTTGCCATCGACGTGAACTCAGGCCGCGCCACGAAAGAGGGCTCGATCGAGGACACGGCGCTCAAGACCAACCTTGAAGCTGCGGAAGAGGTAGCCCGTCAACTGCGTCTGCGCGACCTTGCAGGGCTCATCGTGATCGACTTCATCGACATGGAAGAGCGCAAGAACAACTCGGCTGTCGAAAAGCGGTTCAAGGATCGGCTCAAGACCGACCGCGCCCGTATTCAGGTCGGCCGCATTTCGGGCTTTGGTCTGATGGAAATGAGCCGCCAGCGCCTCCGCCCTGGCATGCTTGAGGCGACGACTCAGCCATGCCCTCATTGTCACGGCACGGGTCTCATCCGGTCGGATGACAGCCTTGGCCTGACCATCTTGCGCCAGATCGAAGAAGAGGGCGTGCGCAAGCGGTCCCGCGAAGTTCTGGTCAAATGCCCTGTTGGTATCGCGAACTTCCTGATGAACCAAAAGCGTGAGCATATTGCTCAGATCGAGGCGCGCTATGGTCTTTCTGTGCGGATCGAAGGCGACCCGTTGCTAATCAGTCCCGATTTCTCGATTGAGAAGTTCAAGACTCAGACACGCGTTGTCACTGCAACGCAGCCAGTTGTGTCTGTCGATGCATCCTTGATGCCCGACGAAGACGAGATCGAAGAAGCTGAGGTCGTCGAGGCGGCAGCTGACGAAACCCAGACCGAGGACGAGAACAAGCCCAAGCGCAAGCGGCGGCGCCGTCGTCGGCGTCGGGGTGGCGCGCGGGATGATGAAGGTCAGACCGCCAATGCGTCGGCAGACGGAGAGGCTGCAACGTCAGATGGTGAAGATACACCCGCTGAAGACGCGTCGACTGCAGACACATCAGACAGCGAAGCGGCAACACCGGTCGTTGCCGAGCCGGAAACCGTGGAAGACAAGCCAAAGCGTCGCCGCACGCGCCGCAAAAAGGCCGATCAGGTCGAAGAAG
>JABSSC010000046.1 GCA_013214635.1 Paracoccaceae bacterium
AGTCGCAAAGGCGCAACATGCCGAAATGCAGGCGGGCGTTGGCGATGCCAAGTCGGTAGGAATGATGGCTCAGAACCGGGCATAGTTCGTTTCTTAGGGTCGCGCGCGTTTGGCGGTCATTCTTCGTAGCGTTGAGAGCAACCGCTTTAACTGTGCCATGTCCTGCGGGCCGAGCACGGTTTCAAGACTGCGCTCATAGTTTGTAGCGACTTTGGACAAGTCCGCAAAAACCGCGCGTCCGCTTTTGGTCAGGCTGAGTATTTCAAACCTCTGATCGGTGTCCATTGTCCGGCGAGACAGGTATCTTTTTCGTTCCAACGCCGCCACTGCACGGCTTACCTTGGTCTTGTGCAGCGCGGCTTGATGGCAAATCTCTTTGGCTGTCATGTCACCCCGGCGTCCAAGATGAAACAGGACCCTCCACTCCGGTCTGAGCATCCCGTAGCGATCTTTGTAGTGTCTCGCGAACTCGCGACCGACATCCTCGGCTGTGATGTTGAGCAAGTAGGGAAGGAAATCGGAAAGATCATCGGCCATTTCATCACGTGCGAAGAGATCAAAGTTGTTAGTTACAAAAGTAACTGATAGCCCGTTCGTCAACAAGCGAGGAGTATTAAATGACCATCCAGTCGCTGCCATCGGGTATGGTTCAAGCACCTTCAGCGCCCGGTCCCCACGCAGGCTACATGCCGGGATTTGGGAATGACTTTGAGACTGAAGCGCTGCCCGATGCCCTGCCGCAAGGCATGAACAGTCCACAGAAATGCAACTATGGCCTTTATGGCGAGCAGCTTTCGGGCACGGCATTCACGGCGCCCAGTCATCAGAACGAACGCACGTGGTGTTACAGAATTCGCCCCTCGGTTAAACACTCGCATCGGTACCACAAGGTGGATTTTCCCTACTGGAAGAGTGCGCCTTGCATCGTGGATGACGTGACTTCGCTGGGGCAATATCGCTGGGATCCGGTGCCACACACCGATAGCGCGCTAACATGGGTGTCGGGCATGCGAACCATGACGACCGCCGGTGATGTGAACACGCAGATTGGCATGGCGAGCCACATCTATCTTGTCACACAAAGCATGGTGGACAGTTACTTCTTTTCTGCCGATAGCGAGCTTTTGATTGTGCCTCAGGAGGGTAAGCTGCGCTTCTGCACCGAATTGGGGATAATTGACCTTGAACCCAAGGAGATCGCGATCATTCCGCGGGGGTTATTGTACCGCGTCGAAGTGTTGGACGGTCCGTGTCGCGGCTTTGTGTGCGAAAACTACGGGCAAAAATTCGAGCTTCCCGGACGCGGCCCAATTGGTGCAAATTGCATGGCCAACCCGCGAGACTTCAAAGCACCTGTTGCCGCGTTTGAGGATCGGGAAGTCCCGTCAACCGTTACAGTCAAATGGTGCGGGCAATTTCACGAGACCCAAATTGACCAAAGCCCGCTCGACGTAGTCGCCTGGCATGGCAACTATGCACCGTTGAAATACGACCTGCGGACCTATTGCCCGGTTGGGGCCGTTCTGTTTGATCACCCCGATCCCTCGATATTTACGGTGCTTACAGCGCCGTCCGGGGTTCCGGGTACGGCCAATATCGACTTCGTGCTCTTTCGTGAACGCTGGATGGTGGCTGAGGCGACATTTCGCCCACCTTGGTACCACAAGAACATCATGTCCGAGCTTATGGGCAATATTTACGGGCAGTATGATGCCAAGCCGCAGGGGTTCGTCCCCGGCGGCATCAGCCTGCACAACATGATGCTCCCACATGGGCCTGACCAAGAAGCATTCGAGAAGGCGTCGAACGCAAATCTTGGGCCGGACAAGCTGGACCGGACGATGTCCTTCATGTTTGAAACCCGCTTCCCTCAGCATCTGACTGAGTTCGCAGGTCGAGAGGCACCGTTGCAGGACGACTACATCGATTGCTGGACAAGCATCGAGAAGAAGTTCGACGGGACGCCCGGCGCTAAGTGATTGGTATTGGCAAGCCTAGATGACGGCCAGTTCAACCTCAGGCGTCCCGGTCCGCAACCTATCAAAGTGGAAGGGCCTAAGGTCGATCGTGCGGTAGTCGCCATAGATCAACCACTCGGCCGTCCCGCGGCCCATTGCCGGGGCTTGTTGTGACCCGTGACCAGAAAAGCCATTGAGAAAGATGAAGTTCTCAACCTCGTCATGCGGTCCTAAAATGGCGTTATGATCGACCGTATTCATCGCGTAATGCCCGGCCCATTCCGATATAACCTTGATGGCCTCAAACTGAGGAATGCGGTCGGCGAGGGTGGGCCAGACATGTTCCTCCCAAAGTGAATGATCCATCGCAAAGTCGTCAAACGCGACCGCCGGGTCATAGTGGCCATGTCCACCCGCCTGATAGGTTCCGCCACCGTTTTCACGGACGTGGATGCCGGAAGGATCAACGGTCAGAGGAAGATCCTGGTCGAGAGGTTGCTCGGCCCGGAACACCCATGAAAAGCGCTTTCTGGGCTCAACTGGAATTTCGATACCGGCCAGTGCCGCAGTTTGCGCGGCCCGTGGACCAGACGCGTTGACCACCACACCACATCCGATCCGTGAACCCGAGGCGAGTGTTACCGCGGTGACGCGCGCCTCACTAGCGTGCTTCGACATTTCAACGACTTCACCCTGGACGAACTCAACGCCTGACTCATGCGCTTTTCGACGCCACCATTCGACAATCGTTGCTGCGTCAAAGTACCCCTCGTCCACGGTATTGATTGACCCAAGCACGACATCGTCGACCTTATAGAACGGATACCGTGCCGCAATTTCGTCCGCCGACAAAAGCTGTGTTCGCGCACCACATGCTTGCTGTATCTCCGCATTCTTGCGCAGCGTGTTCGCAAAGGCAGGGTCGCTGGCGAGGTACATGTATCCAAACGATCGAATTCCGAGATCGGGAATTCTAGGGTCTCCCCCCATGTGTATGCGGAAGTCCTTTATATATCCTGCGGCGAATTGAGAGATTTTGACGTTCAGGGCCGTGCTGAACTGTTGGCGGATGCATGATGTCGTGTGGGAAGTTGACGCAAACTCAAACGTCGGGTCGCGCTCAACCACCAGAACAGTGCCATCAAAGTCAGGGTTGCTTGCCAGAAACCACGCTGTCGCGGAACCCATCGCCGCGCCGCCCACGATCACGACGTCATACGACGAATGGGCTGGTGCAGAAATAAACATGTCCGGCGACCCTTGTCCTCTTGGTGCGAGGTCACGGCGTTGCGCCGCTATCCGACGCGTATTTCAACGGAAGATCAGACGTTATCGCAAGATGTAAACTGAGCACAGGGCGCGCCGCGCAACCCGTGCCGCGGTCGAGCCCAGAAAATAGTCCTCTGCCTCGGGGTGGTGCGAACCGACGATGATCAGGTCTGCTCCGATTTCCTTGGCATAGGCGGTGATAACGACGCCCGCTTTGCCCGAGCGTACATCCGTTGAGATATCACCGGCTCCGGCAGCGACAGAGGCAAGGCTGTCCCGGACGTGGTTTGTGACATGATCCTTGGGAAAATCGCCCACGAGTTCGGACACGAAACCGGGAATGTTCTCTAGAACAGTCAGCAGAGAGATCTTGCCACCGTCGTTTAGCATCGTACGCGCGATATCAATCTTCTGCCGTGCGATGTCCTCATGGTCTAGGGCAACAGGTATCAGGATATGTGAATGCATATTCGTTCCTTTCGGGATCAGGCGGATGCGGCGAGATCCCGCGCGCCATCCAGATAGTGTTTAGGGACAGTAAGGCCGTCGCGCTGCGCGGTTTCACGTGCCGCAATCCGCCGCGTTCCCGGAAGGCGCGCGCCTTCAAGGCCCGCGATCATCGAGAGCAAGGGTTCAAGCCGTGCAGTAAATGCGGGGCCGTCATGCGGCTTTAATGCGAGCAGAAATTGCCCGGCGCCCGGCGGTGGGCCATCTGCCGTGAAAAATGACGAGATGCCAGTGCTAGGGTTCGCAGAGGTAAACGTTGCCGATAGGATTTCGACAACAAGAGCGAGAGCCGTACCCTTGGCCTCTCCGATTGGAACCATAGATCCCGCAAGCGCCGCGTCCGCGTCGGTTGTTGGGTTGCCGTCTGAATCTAACGCCCAACCTTCCGGGATCGATTGTCCGGATTTCTTGGCATGCATGACTTTGCCGCGCGCCACGCGACTTAACGACAGATCAATGACAAGTGGTGGACCAGCGGCGCGTGGCGCGGCAAACGCAATTGGGTTGGTTCCAAACATCGGTGTGTTTGATCCCCATGGCGCAATCGCGGCTGGGGCGTTCGCCACCATCATGCCGACAAGGCCAGCCTCCGCCAAGCGTTCAACCTGAACCGAGAGCGCACCGCAATGATGGGAGCTTGTAACTGACATTGATGCGGTGCCGGTTTCGGTCGCAGTTGATATGCCCCATTCGACCGCTCGGTCCAAAGCGGGAAATGCGAAACCGTTGTGCGCGTCTATTAGTGCTGCTGAACTGCCGGTCTCTGATAGCGATGGTCTGGCATGCCCTTGTACTTTTCCGGACCTAGCCTGCGCGGCATAGTCAGCGAGCCTTGAGAACCCGTGGCCGACCTGGCCCTCGGCCTCTGCCGCGACCAGCGCTTTTGCAACTGAGTCTGCGTTGTCCTTGGAAACGTCGCTTGCCAGCAGCGCCATTGAAATGAGGCTCTCGGCATCGGCGATTGAGATCGTTTCCGTGGTCATCAGAGTGTGAGGCGGCCCAATTTTAGGGCCGCCTTCCTTTGCGCTTAGGCGCTGCGATAGAGCTTGGTCATCGAGAATTCACGATGCCCCAAAGCTTCCGCAGCAGTGTTGCGGCCATTGGCGGTGCGGCGGATCATTTCGATCAGCGCATCACCGGCTTCGTCAATCGTCTGTTCACGGCGCAGGATGCCGGAAACATCTACGTCGATGTGTTCGCCCATTGTACGAACGGTGCGCGGGTTCGCCGTAATCTTGATCACTGGAACGATTGGGTTGCCGACGACGTTACCTTGCCCGGTGGGGAAGGTGTGGATCACAGCACCACCGGCAGCCATCAGTGTCACGCACTCTGCTGCAGCCGAGGACGAGTCCATGAAGTACAGTCCGTTGCCTGATTTTGGCGCCTCGGCGGGTTCAAGGATGTCGATATACTGCGACGTGCGCCCGATCTTCTCGAGGTTGCCAAGCGCCTTTTCTTCGATCGTCGTCAAACCGCCCAGGATGTTGCCTTTGGTCGGCTGACTGTCAGAAAGGTCATCGGTCTGGTGCGCAAAAATCACTTCTTCCTGATAGGCCTTCCACATCTTGTACCAGCGCTCACCAACTTCTTCGTTGATCGCACGCTTTTGGCAGATGTGTTCTGCACCAGTGATCTCGGACGTTTCACCGAAGAAGCCGGTGATGCCTTCGGGCAGGAGCTTGTCGTACATGTTGCCGACCGTGGGGCAGGACCCAAGGCCAGTTGTCGTGTCACTTTCACCGCATTTGGTCGAAACCCAGATCTCGCTGATCGAACATTCTTCGCGCTGAATTTCGGTGGCTTTGTGAACGAAGTCCTTTGCCGCCCAGCTGGCCGCACGGATCGTTTCAAAATCGCCCTTTTGTTCGATCGAAAACTCGGCAACTTCTTTGCCGGTTTCGCGGATGCCATCGGCGATGCGCTTGGTCCAATCGGGTTCGATCCCGATCACGACGACGGAGTGCACGTTTGGATTTGCGCCGGTGCCGATGATTGTGCGGAAGTGTGTCTCGAGGTCTTCGCCAAACTGCAAGCGACCATAGGCATGCGGGATCGCCATTGTCCCTTTCACGTTGTTCGCAACAGCCTCACAAGCCGCGTTAGAGATATCGTCGACAGGCAGGATCAGGACATGGTTGCGTACGCCGACGCGCCCGTTCTCCCGACGATAGCCCATGACGGTCATGTTTGAATATTTCGATGCCATCTGAGCGTTCCTTACCAGCGTTTCGTTTTGCAGTTATGTGTGTGGACGTGACCGCCCTGCGGGATGTTGGCGATGATCTTGCCGATATCCTCGCCGTATTTCATGGCTGTATCGCCTTCGGCGAGGTCCTTGAGCGCGATCTTATGGCCAATGGGCACATCCGCACCGGCGGTTAGGCGGAAGGTCGAATTGTCGTGGGTGACACAGCACAGCATATCTGTGCCAGCGGTCAGCCCTTCGACAACAACCACACCGACATTGTCGTCGTGCTCGTGAACGAGCAGATGGGGGATTTCATTTGGTGCTGGATTTGACATCAGCGTCTCCGGTTCTTGAGTCAGGGTTTCAGAATGATCTTCGGGGGAAGGACCTCACCCGCTTTGATCTGGGCAAACGCACGGGCGCCGTCGCGCAAGGGGCGTTCTTCGATCCAGTTCAGCGGGCCAAGGCGGCCGTCCCACATCGCTTGGGCGCAGTCGCGGAAGTCCTGGTTGGTATAGGTGTAGGTGCCGATGAAGGTGATTTCCTGCAGCGTCATGCGCCGTATATCCAGCCCACCGGCGTCCTCGCCAAGTCCGATGTGAACAATCACGCCACCGGGCGCCGCAAGAGCGGACGCCGTTGCGCGAGTGACCGAGTAACCAACGGCGTCCACAATCAAGGGCGCCATTTCGTTGGTTTCGGTGCGGGCATCCATACTCAGTTGATTGGTCAGATAGTCCCTGCGCGTGGGATTTGGTTCAATCAGGATCACGTCTTTCACGCCCATTCCCTGTAGCGCCAGATAGGCGGCCACACCAATCGCGCCGCCGCCCAGGACAACGGCCCGTCGCTCCATGGAAGGGTGGAGTGCCTCAAGACCCAGGCGCACCGCGTGCCAGCTGACGGCAAGCGGTTCGGCAAGAGCGGCTTGCGAAAAGCTTACACCGTGAGGGACTTCCACAAGATTTCGTTCGGGCATCGTGACGTATTGCGCAAACGCCCCTTCACGCGGCGGCATGGAAATGATCTGGCGGGATGGATCAAGGTTTTCGCGCCCCGCGCGGCTCTCGGCGCTGGTCGGATTGGTAACAAGCGGGTTGATGGTGACACGTACGCCGTCTCTGGCCCCGCCAACGATCGTTCCTGCTGCTTCGTGACCAAGGATCAGAGGGGCAGGGCGTCGATCGTCATGGCCAAGATAGGCATGCATGTCCGATCCGCAGATGCCGACACTGTCGATGGCCACAAGGACTTCTCCCGCGCCCGCTGTCGGGTCTGGGGCATCTCGCATCTCGAGTGTCTCGGGCCCTGTGTAAACAAGCGCCTTCATTTTGCTGTGTACCCCCCGTCGACCATCAGGATCTGCCCCGTCACGTATCTTGACGCCTCAGAACACAAGAAAAGCAGGGGACCATCCAGATCCTCTGGGACGCCGTTGCGTCCGATGCAGGTCTGGGCGGCGTTGCGTGCGGCGCGATCTTTGTCGTCGAACACAGGCGCGGTCAACTCGGTCGGGAAGAAACCCGGGCCAAGGGCGTTGGCTGTGATCCCCTGTTCAGACCATGCTTGTGCCATGGCACGTGTGAGTTGTGCGATACCACCTTTTGTTGCGCCATAAGCAATCCCACCAGGAAATGCGCGGGACGATTGTAATGAAGCAAAGTTCACAATCCTCCCCCATCTCTGAGACTTCATAGCCGGAACGAAAGCCTGACTGAGAAAGAATGGGGCCGACAGATTGATGGCCAGTGTCGCGTCCCAGCCTTCGGCCGTCACGTCGTCCGCGGCCTCGCGCATGTTAAGCCCTGCGGCGTGCACAAGAATATCCGGCGATCCGAAAGGCTCTGAGATTTTCGCGACAAGTTCGGGCAAGTTCGCCTGATCAGCGATATCTCCCGTGACGTAGGCGCCGTTGTTGCCAACACCGGCCTGCCACTCCTCCAACGCATCTTGGCGTCGGGCGATACCCACCACCTTGGCACCCGCAGTGGCAAGAACATCTGCTGCGCGGCGCCCAAGCCCCGAGCTTGCACCCGTCACACACGCCACGCGGCCTGTGACAGAGAAAAGATCGCCGTTCAGTGTCACGCTACCCCTCGGCGCTGAGATCGAAGTTCTCGGTGGGGAAATACTTGCGCAGGCGAATATCAGCTGTGCGCGCGTGCCCTTCCATCCCTTCAAGGCGAGAAATACGCGCCGTCGCCAGCGCCACATCGCGCGACCCCTGGCGTGTTGCGCGCTGCCACGTGACGATCTTCATGTATTTGTGGACGCTCAAACCGCCTGTGTAGCTCGCTGCGCCGGAGGTCGGCAGAACGTGGTTCGTACCGGATGCCTTGTCTCCAAAAGCAACGGTCGTTTCTTCACCAAGGAAGAGAGATCCGTAGCAGGAGAGGCGGCTGAGCCACCAGTCAAGGTCCTCCGCCTGCACAGTCAGGTGCTCTGGCGCATAATCGTCCGACGTTGCCGCCATTTCTTCGCGATCCGCGCAAACAATGACCTCAGCATAGTCGCGCCATGCCGCTGTTGCGTTTTCGCGGTTGGTTTCGGGTAGATCGTCGATGAGCTTTGGTACTAGCGTCATGACCTCTTCCGCGAGTGGACGATGATCCGTGACCAGCCAGACCGGGGAGTTGTAGCCATGCTCGGCCTGTCCCACCAGATCGGCCGCGACCACTTCGGGATCGGCGCTTGCATCGGCAAGGACGAGGCTATCGGTCGGGCCCGCGATCATGTCGATTCCGACACGCCCAAACAGCATGCGCTTCGCTTCGGCCACGAACTGATTTCCTGGGCCCACAAGAATGTTGGCCTTGGGAAGGCCAAAAAGGCCAAACGTCATTGCGGCAACGCCCTGAACGCCGCCCATGGCGAGGATCTTGTCCGCACCACAGGTGTGAGCGGTATAGATGATGGCAGGCGCAATGCCGACGTCTGGTCGCGGGGGAGAACAGGCGACGATATGATTGCAGCCAGCAACCTTGGCCGTTGTGACGGTCATGATCGCGCTGGCGATATGACTATAACGACCGCCGGGCACATAGCATCCCGCCGCATTTACCGGGATCGCCTTTTGACCAGCGATCAGCCCTGGCACGACTTCGGTCTCAAAGTCGGCAACCGTCGCCTTTTGCGCCTCTGCAAATTTCTTCACGTTGGCATGGCTGAACTCGATATCGCGCCGCAGCTTTTCAGGAACCTTTGCTGCCGCCGCCGCAATTGCCTCGGGCGACATCAGGATTTCGCCATCGTACTTGTCGAACTTGGCTGCGTATTTCAACGCTGCTTCGTCCCCGCCGGCTTCGATATCTTCAAGGATATCCCGCACGATCTTTTGGGTTTCCGACGCATCGCTCTGGGCGGTTAGCGTCGCTTTCTTTAGGTACTCTCTCGGCATCAAACGGTCCTATTTGTAGATATCTGGCAGAAGCGCGGTCGAAATCGTTGGCACGTAGGCAATGAACAACGTCACGATCAGCATAAAGAGAACGAAGGGGATAGCGCGATACGCGATCTTCAATATCGATTCCCCGGTTATTCCAGCCACCACAAAGAGATTAAGCCCAAGCGGCGGCGTAATGAAGCCCACACCCAGCGCCGTGATCATCATGATGCAGAACTGAATCTCATTCATTCCGATGTTGTCGGCCAAGGGCTTAAGGATCGGCGCAAGGATCACGATGTTCGGTGTCGTTTCCATGACGCAGCCTGCAGCTATGAGGATGCAGAGCATCATGAGGATGATCACGAAAGGCTCTTCGCTGACCGAGGTTGCGGCAGAGACAAAGCCTTGGGGGACACCGATGATGGCGAGCGCTTCGGCAAGCGGCGCAGAGAATGCAATGATGGGGAGGATTACGCCGTTCACCTTGGCGGAACTGACCAGCATTGCGGGAAAATCGCTAAGGCGGAGCGTACCCAGCACGAACCCCATGACGATGGTGACGACAACAGCGGTCGCGCCAGCCTCGGTCGGGGTGAGGCGGCCCGAAAAAATCCCGTAGAAGATAATCCCGGGCACAAGGAACGCATACCAGCCGGACTTTAGCGCAGTCCCAAGGCGCGAGAAGTACTCGCCCATCGAGATGTTTCCGCCACCTTCCCAGCCATAGAGCCGGTTCATGATCACGTTGGTTGCAAGGATCGACACGAGGATCGCAATGCCCGGGATGAGCGCGGCAAGGAACAGGGTCGATGCCGAAATCCCCAGAACAAGCCCGATGATGATGTAGGCGATCGAAGGTGGGATCAGAATGCCGGTACATGCGCCGGCTGCTACAAGCGCACAGGCATATGGGCGTGGATAGCCGCTTTCAACGAGCCGATCGATTGTCATCCGACCAACCGCTGCCGCACCCGCGGCGTCCGAGCCAGAGATCGCTGCGAACATACCGCAGACAAGAACGGTCGCCGACCCAAAGCCACCCTTGGCAAATTGGGTCAACGCTTCGGCCACATCGAGAAACTTGCGACTGAGCCCGGTGCGGACCAGAACGTCCCCAGTCAGAATAAAGAGCGGCACAGCCGTTAGTGCGAAAAAGTCGATCCCGGAGAAAAGCTTCTCACCGACAAGGCTAAGCGGGAGCGCCCCCGACCACAGCAGCATGACAATCGCGGCTGCGCCGATTGATGCCCAGACAGGGACTGCAAGTGCAACGAGCACCACAAAAAGAATGATTGACCCGTAGAAGTCCCAACCAAGGACGACGGTCTGTTCGAGTTGATTCCAGAGCATTGTTCAGTCCCCTTAGTCGAACAGCTTGTCGCCTTCGTAGACCGGACGCCCGGCACGAAGGTCCGCGATATCGCGGATGATGGATTGGATGAGGCGGAAAAGGATCAAGGCAAAGCCGATCGGAACCGCCATCAGGAACCAGACTCTGCTAATGCGAAGCCCGTCGGTTACGGAGCCAAACTTGGCTGCGATGTGGACTGTCTCGTAAGAGTAGTAGAGCGCCACGAGGGATACCGCGACCATTACGAAGTCGCCGAACAGATAGAGCAGTGCCTTCGGTTTAGGGCCGACATATTGCATGATCACGTCGATGCGAATGTGACCCCGCTCGCGCACAGCGGCGGCGGCGCCAATCCAGGCGAGATAGATAAACGAGTATCGGACGATTTCCTCGCCCCAGATTGAGGAGTAGGACAGGACTTCGCGTCGCAGGACCTCGATGAACATCGTCGCAACGAGCATCACGTAGAACATCAATAGTGCCCATCGCTCAGCGTTCTTGTTCAAAGCTTCGAATATGCGCTGCATGGAGTCCTCCCGACGACAGGGGCGGGGCGTTGCCCGCAGCCTGTGAAAACCGTCTTTTCTTGAGCGTGTTGAAAGGACCGGCGCATACCTTGCGCCGGTCCCGTCGTCGTGGTGCGATCAGGCGTCGTGAACGAAGTACTTGCCTTTTGTTCCGGCAGCTTCTTCGAGCTTGGCGAACACATCCATTGAGCCCGCGAGTTCGACCTTGAACTCGTCCCAATCCGGAAGCTGGTATCCGCCAGCGGCCTGCCATTCAGCGAGTTGATCGTCGGTCAGCGAGTGGAATTCGACGCCTGCCTTGCGAAGTTCGGCCATCGCGTAGGTGCGCGCGGACGGAACCTTGGCAAGGTTCTGGTGCGAGGTCAGCTCACCGGCAAACTCGATACCTTCCTGCACATCAGCTGGGAGGCTGTTGAACCATTCCAGATTCATCGAATACACCTGACTGTCTGGTACAGCCTGCGTGAAGGTTACGTGGCTCAGGATGTCCTTGAAGCCAAAGACGAACAGCGCACCAACCGACGGATCAAGCGCGTCTGCAACGCCCTGTTTGATGGCCGAAGGTGTTTCGCCCCACGCCACGGGTGTCGGGTTTGCGCCAACAAGTCGGTAATACTGCTGGAGCATTTTTGAACCTGGTACGCGGAACTTGATGCCCGACATATCACCGGGTGTGATCACTGCATTGCCGCCCTTGCGCACAGCAACGACGCGTGGGTCGATGTTGATATAGAACAGCGCCTTGAAACCAGCTTGTTCGATCTTCGGGTGTACTTCGCCTTTCCAGGCATCCGACGTCACAAGATTGGTGAAGCGCTGGTTCGACCCGCAGAAGTACGGCATGTTGATCAGATCAGCAGCACTTGCAAACGGTGCGAAATTCGACAGCGAGTGCTGTGCACACTGAATGGTGCCGGCCTGAACCGCCTGAACCAGTGCGCCACCGGCGCCTAGCTGACCGCCCGGGGCGAGCTTTACGTAGACTTTGCCGTTTGTTGCGTTCTGGATGTTCTCTTTGAGATCCAGCTGCATGATCGGATAGCTGCGCGAGGCGCCAAGCACGTAAGCGGTGGCCAGCGTCATGGTATGATCAGCGGCCTGTTCACGTTCCCGTTCTTCCTTGGCAGTCTGTGCCGCAGCCTGTTCCGACCACAGCATCCCGCCCGCACCAGCGACAAGCGCCGCGGTAAAGCTGCCTGTTCCGGCCAGCTTGAGGAAGTTCCGGCGTTCTGTTGACACCAGTTCCTTGTCTTTGTGTTCCATAAGCTCCTCCCTATTGAGCGTTAGTGGCTGTCTTTGCTTTTCGCTTGTGCTTCGCGCTTCAGGATTGCGGCGACGAAAGCGATTGATGCCGCAAACAACAGCAGCATCTCTGAAACGTCATTCAGGATTGGGGATCCGGTCATCGCGCCGAGCAAAACATTTCCAAAGAACGCGAGAAACAGAACTGCAGATATCAAAAGCGCCACGATCGACCTCCCCTTCGAGCATGCGATTCGCCTAAGATGTAAGCGCTTACATAATTCTATGCAAGCGCTTACATTTTGAGGGAGCGACTATGCCAGTTTCAGGATGGCGCTTGACGGCGCAGAAACGATATAACGTAGGCGTATCGGAGGTTACGCAATTGTCGCTTGGTCGTGACACGACAGGATCTGTGCCTAAGCTCGAAGACGTTGCGCGCCGTGCGGGTGTGTCTACGGCAACGGTCTCGCGGTGTTTGAACGCGCCGACACGTGTGTCGCAATCGACCAGGGAACGTGTGTTGTCTGCCGTACGCGACCTTGGATACGCGCCAAATTTTGGGGCGCGCGCGCTGGCCGCAAAACGCACCAACACATTTGGCGCGATCATTCCGACGATGGACAACGCGATCTTTGCGCGCGGTCTTCAAGCATTTCAGGATGAGTTGAGCGCGCATGGCATCACACTTCTTGTGGCGAGTTCGTCTTACGAACGGCAAACCGAGGCCGAACAGATCGCGGCGCTCGTTGCGCGCGGTGCGGATGCGCTTTTGCTAATTGGCTATGACCGAACGCCCGAAACCTATGCCTTTCTCGACAAGCGCCAGATCCCTTACGTGGTGACATGGGTTTATGATCCGAAAAAGGGACACAGATCGATTGGATTTGACAATCGGCACGCCATGAAACAGCTCGCGTTGGCTGTGGTCGATCAGGGACATACGGAGCTGGCCCTGATCACAGCAGATCGTGCGGGAAACGACCGGGCCCGTGAGCGCGCGGAAGGGCTGTTTGACGCGATGCGGGAGCGCGGCATTTCAGTATCCAGTCTGCGCCTTATTGAGACGTCGTACTCGATCGACAATGGCGCGCGCGGGTTTGAAGAATTGATGGCGTCAGCCTCTCCTCCAACCGCAATCCTTTGCGGGAATGATGTTTTGGCGGCTGGGGCCCTGACTGCGGCGCATCGTTTAGGGATCCGGGTGCCTGAAGATGTCTCTGTGACCGGCTTTGACGATATTGAGCTCGCTAGTATCGTGACGCCCGCATTGACGACCGTACATGTCCCACACAGGGAAATGGGGCGGCGGGCGGCAAAAATGCTCGTTGCCTTGCGCAATGAGAGGGAAGCGGGCGGGTCGGAAGAACTCCCGACGCAGATTCAATGGCGCGCGTCGCTGGGGCCGGCCCCGCAATCGTGACTTGCACTCGGCCCCGTGGTGGCTAGACCCAAAGACATGGCCATTGAACATTTTCAACCAATGTCGGATGCGAAAACCTGCTGCGCCCCAGCGCGGGCGGAAACGCCAGTGCATTCAGTCGGTTCGCCTGTTGTGTCGGGGTCTTTTGAGGGGCGCTCAACCGCCGTCCACGTGCCCGGCGGTCTGGCATATGTCGGAACGGAAACGCAGCATCTGCCTGCCGATGGCGAAGGGCCGTTTCGAACCGCCCGGCTTCGCCCCTTCAGGATCGCACCAACGACCGTAACGAACGAAGAGTTCGGATCGTTCATCGAGGCCACGGGATATGTCACTGAGGCCGAGAGATTTGGCTGGTCGTTTGTTTTCTGGTCCGAAGTCGATGACAGCATTGGTGCAACGCAAGCTGTCGTTGGCGTGGAATGGTGGCGCCGGGTCGACGGGGCAACGTGGCGCTTGCCGAACGGTCCGGGAAGCGAAGACGCCTGCCACCCGGATCACCCGGTCGTGCAAGTATCGTGGAATGACGCGCGTGCTTATTGTGACTGGGTTAGAGGGCGTTTGCCAGCAGAGGCAGAATGGGAACATGCCGCGCGCGGTGGATTGGGAGATGTTGCTTTTCCGTGGGGTGACCAAGACCCGAACGATGCCGATTTCACGCCCTGCAACATCTGGCAAGGTCAGTTCCCGAACGTGAACACCGGAAAAGATGGTTTCAGGACAACCGCTCCGGCGCGATCGTTCGAACCCAACGGCTATGGGCTTTATAACATGGTTGGCAACGTTTGGGAGTGGACGGCGGAGCCATTTAAAATCAAATCGCTTCGGCGAGACGCCAAGGCCAACGCGAAAGCGCGGCGCGGACAAAAGCTTCTCAAGGGCGGGTCGTTTCTGTGCCATCGAAGTTACTGCTATCGCTACAGGATCGCAGCGCGTACAGGCAATACGCCAGACAGCACCACCACCCATCAGGGGTTTCGCGTGGTCTGGGATGTCGAGGACCGCACATGACCTTTACCACCCGCCCTGAAATAACCGGAACGTTTGGTGTCTGTACCTCAACGCACTGGATCGCGTCGTCTGTCGGGATGCGGATGCTGGAAACCGGTGGGACGGCTTTTGACGCGGCAGCGGCCATGGGCTTTGTCCTGAATGTCGTCGAGCCGCATTTGAATGGGCCGCTTGGGGACATGCCTGCCCTGATCCGTCCGGCGGGTGCGGACACGCCCATTGTTGTGTGTGGGCAGGGCGTGGCGCCAAAGGGTGCCACGATCGCCCATTACCGCGACGAAGGCCTGACGCTTGTGCCGGGTTCGGGGCTGTTGGCGACAGTGGTTCCAGGAGCATTTGATGCATGGATGTTGATCCTTCGGGATCACGGTCGGCTGACGTTGCGCGACGTGTTGGAACCCGCGATATACTATGCGCGGCACGGTCACCCGGTTTTGCCGCGCGTTGCGGATACCATCGCCGGGTTGGCGGACTTTTTTCGTGACGAATGGCCAACGTCGTTTGCGACGTGGTGCCCGGGAGGGGCTGCGCCGCAACCGGGCGCGTTGTTTCGGAACCCTGAGCTTGCAGACGCCTGGGAACGGCTCTTGTCAGAGGTTGAGGGCGAAAAAACGCGCGTGGCACAAATTGACGCCGCGCGGCGAATTTTCTCGCAAGGCTTCATTGCAGAAGCCATCGACACTTGGATGCGCGATGCATGCGTGATGGACGCAGCAGGTGAGCGGCGGCGTGGTGTCTTGACGGGGCAAGACATGGCCGATTGGCAAGCCAGTTATGAGCCCGCCTTGTCACTGGATTACAACGGCTGGACCGTCTGGAAATGCGGGGCGTGGACACAAGGACCTGTATTGCTTCAGTCGCTGCGACTGCTCGAAGCGCGTGGATTTGATGCAACGGAACTCACCAGTGCTGAGCATGTGCACGCTGTTACCGAAGCGCTAAAGCTCAGTTTTGCCGATCGCGAGGCCTATTACGGCGATCCGGACTTTAGCGAGATTCCCTTGGACGCTTTACTGTCGCGCGACTACGCCCGTGCGCGCGCAGACCTGATCGGTCCTTCTGCGGCGATGTCAGTTTTGCCGGGGCAGATTGCGGGGCTGGAGGATTGGGCGCTTGCAGCAGAAACGCGCGCAACGGCCGATACAGTCACCCCTGGCGGTGTCGGTGTTGGTGAGCCGACCATGGCGCATCTGACAGAGCGTCGCGGTGATACCGTGCATATCGATGTCATTGACCGTTGGGGCAACTCGGTCTCGGCCACGCCGTCGGGTGGGTGGTTGCAATCGTCACCGACCGTTCCCGGCCTTGGCATGCCGCTCAATTCGCGGGCACAGATGTTCTGGCTGGACGAGGGTTTGCCGACGTCCCTTGTGCCGGGGCGTCGCCCGCGGACAACCCTGTCGCCTTCCATGGCGCAGGCGCCAGACGGGACTCACTACGCTTTTGGGACTCCGGGTGGGGACCAGCAGGACCAATGGCAGTTGATGCTTTTGCTTCGGTTCATCCATTCGGAGATGAATCTGCAAGAGGCGATCGATGGTCCGCTTTGGTATACGGGGCATCTTCAATCGTCCTTCTACCCGCGCAATATTGATCCCGGCCATATTCTGGTCGAGCCGAGTTTCGGGGACGCTGTGATCGCAGACTTGCGCAACCGAGGGCACCGTGTGGAAGTGGCCGAGCCCTGGACCGTCGGGCGGATGACCGCGGCCAGCCGAAGTCCGGACGGAATGCTCAAGGCGGCTGCGACGCCGCGCATGATGCAGGCCTATGCCGTCGGGCGTTAGCGTTCGCGTGCCGGGCCTTCGGGCGGGCGGTCTATGATGCGCTCAAGCTCATCCATTGCGGATTTTGGAAGGGGGCCCAGATCCATTGCAGCAGCATTTTCGACCGCTTGTGGCACGGTGCGCATGCCTGGAACGGGAAGAAGCGCATCGGACTTTGCAAGGAGCCAACACAGGGCGCCTTGACCCACCGTGCGACCGCCAGCGGTCAGAATTTCGCGAATGCTGGCAAGCGTCTCGATCATCTCGGCCGACACAACACCGTCTTTGAAGTAGTCCATCCATTCAAACGTGTTTGACCGTACATCGTTTTCAGGAAGTTTCTGGCCAGCCGTGAATTTCCCGGTCAGCAATCCCATCGCAAGCGGCGAGCGGATGATCTGCGTCAGATCATGTGCAGCGGATGTCGTATTGATGGTTGCAGCATCGAAGAACACGTTCATCCCGTGCTCAACGCTGTGGAAGCCAGGATAGCCAGCCGCAGCGTCAAGCCGCTCTGGGAAATCGGTGCTCCATCCGTAGCTACCGATCTGGCCGGCGGCGCGAAGTTCTTCCAATGTGTCGAACACCTCAGGGACTGCTGAAATCTCCATCGAATTGAGGTGGCACAGCAGCACATCAACACGATCCCGTTTAAGGCGGCGAAGACTGTCTTGTGTCACTTGCCGAATATAGTCGGGTGCATGTGAGGGTCCGTGAACCTTGCGCGAGGTGGGATCGAACACAAAGCCGAACTTGGTGACGATCAGTGACCCGTCGCGGTTTCCCAGTGTGTCCCCCAGCAGCTCCTCGGAGTGACCGGCGCCATAGACAGCCGCCGTGTCAAACACCCGCACTCCTGCGTCCCATGCGGCCTCAATCGTGCGACGGCTTTCATCATCTTCTGCGCCGGAATACCCAAGTGGCGTTTCATCGTTCCAGAACTCGCCACTGATCGCCCAACAGCCCATCCCGATACGCGGCGCGCCTTTGAGTGGATCGGTTGATGTCATGTCGCGGCCCCTTCGCTGTCTTTGGAGTACGCAAAGCTTGTAAAGCGCGCCTCTTGCCTCCGCCCGGTCGTGTCAAACGCCACCATCCCGACAAACGCACCGGTAAAGGATTGATGCTCGCCAGGGGCACCTTCGTCCGAAATCGGTGCAGCCGATAAAACGCCGCCAATCGGGTGCCATGCGCCACCCTGTTTCCAGAAGAACTGCTGCTTCGTGCCCGCGACCTCGACCGCCAAGTCGACCGGTCCGTCCTCGATTGGGATAGGCTCCCCGATCAAGGCGAGTTGTGCTTTGGGGTAATCGTCAACGCAGGACATCACCTGTAACACGCGACCAAGTTGAGGGTCCAAAGTCAGTATCCCGGCGTGGAACTTGTAGCGATTGTAGTATGTGGTCAGACCCGCACCCTGTTGGTAGGTATCCGGCGCAAATTCCAACTGCGTCTCGGCATGGTACGCGGCGTGCTCTTGGCGGCGAGCGACCAAAGCCTGATCAAACCAGCTACCCAGGCTTTCGGCCCCTTTAAGGACTAAGGTACCCGGTTCCATCCGAAAGATCGCGTCTGGATACGGGGTGCGAAGCCATTGAAACTCATCAGGCAGTGTTCCATCGGCAAAGTCGTGGGCGACCCGCGCCGGATGGGCAAGGGCGGGCGCATTGATAGGGACAGTGTCACGAGGGACAAGGCCGCCGTCTTCGAGGTACAGCCAATCGTCTTCGCCCCAGACACAGCGCTCAATCCCTGTTTCGCGGCCCATGGGGCAGACACGTTCGGGCAGGGGACGTCCCATCAGAAAGGTATGGTAAACCTCGCCGTCTGGAGTTTCGACATACTGACCATGCCCTACACGCTGGATCGCGTTTTCAGGCGCCATCGCGGCCGTCATGACGTGCAGATTCGGATGGTCTTCGTAAGGCCCGCGAATATCACGGGACCGCGCAAGGCTGACGGCGTGCCTGTACCCGGTGCCACCTTCTGCTGTCGTCAGATAGTAGTATCCGTTGCGTTTAAAGATGTGCGGCGCTTCGGTCAGGCCCCGAGAAGTTCCCGGATAAATGTTTGTAATCGGGCCAATCAGACCTTGTTCGGGTGACCATTCCTGAAGGTTGATCCCATCAAACGCCGTGTGGGCCGGATTGCATCCAGTTCCCGGGCCACGGTGGTTCCACTGGACGTTCATGAACCACTTGCGCCCGTCATCATCATGAAAAAGCGATGGATCGAAGCCTTGTGAATTCACATAAACCCGCTCGGACCAGTCACCGTCGATGGTCTCGCAGGTCGTGATGTAGTTGTGGGCATCCTTAAAGCTGCCCTCAAGCCGTTTCACATCTGTGTAAACCAGCCAAAACTTTCCATCCGCATGGCTGAGGCACGGCGCCCAAATCCCACCGGAATCCGGGTTTCCCCGCATGTCGAGAAGGTCTGGTCGATTGAGTGGGCGTGCAACGAGCGTCCAGTTCACCAGATCGCGCGAGTGATGAATCTGGACGCCAGGATACCATTCAAACGTCGACGTCGCGATGTAATAGTCCTCTCCCACCCGGCAGATGGATGGGTCGGGGTTAAAGCCGGGAAGGATCGGGTTGGTTATCATCTCAGCAGAGCCTGTGCTTGGTCCGGGGTCAACGCGGCAGGACGCTCACAGGTCGTCGAAAGTGTTATGAACTCACCGCGTTCGCCCGCTTCAAGAATGCTGGTCATCGCATCGACCGCATGAATGGCAAGGTCGAGACTGCACCGCTGTGGGCGGTCTTCTGCAATTGCCGCGACCATGTCCGCGAGACCTGCCATACGATAGTTGGCACGAGGGTTCGCGCTTTCGACATCTTGGTTAGGTTGACCAAACGGGTGTGCCCATTGGTCGACCTCGTTGATCACGCCATCGTCGCCAGCCATCTCAAGATCGCCGCCGAAGAAGTTTGGATCTGGCACAAAAAGCGACCCGTCGGTGCCATAAAGCTCCATGGGGGCGTGCCGGTGTGCTTTGACGTCCCAGCTTGTACCCAAAGTAACGGTCGCGCCATTGGCGAACTCCAGCAGCGCGTGAATGTTGGTCGGCGTCTTAACCGGGATTTCTTCGCCCCTGCGAGGTTCAGAGAGGATCGTCCGCGTTGCCGACGCAGAGGACGTCAAAGCCCCCACCCTCCGGATTGGACCCAGCAATTGGATCAGGTTCGTAATGTAATACGGCCCGATATCCAAAACTGGGCCCGCACCGGGGAGGAAGAAAAAGTCGGGGTTGGGGTGCCAATGCTCCATCCCCCGGCTCATGACATGTGCGGTCCCGCCGACGATCCGTCCGATTGCACCATCGTCAATCAATGCGCGGGCCTGCTGGTGCGCCCCACCCAAAAAGGTGTCGGGCGCCGACCCAACGCGCAAGAACTGAGCCGCAGCCAGCTCGCGCAGGGCCTCACCCTCTGCAAGCGTCAAAACGAGCGGTTTCTCTGAATAGACGTGTTTGCCAGCCTCGAGCACCCGTCGGCTCACATCAAAATGCGCCGCCGGTATCGTGAGGTTTACAATGACAGAGATGTCGTCCGCGTCCAGAAGGTCATCAACACTCGATGCACGCACGCCAAACTCGTCTGCCCGGGCTTGCGCCGCGGACAGATCAATGTCCGCGACAGCCCTGATTTCAAGTCCCGCAAAGAGCGGCGCGAGCCTGAGATAGGCGGCCGATATGTTGCCGCATCCGATAATTCCGACGCCAGTGGTCATTGCGTCAATTCCTTCCTTAGAACGTGCGGGCCGTGGCGAGCGAGCGTTCGGCAAATCGCCGGTCATCGCTGGGGTTGTCGTGTTCCATGATCAGATACTTGGCGGCGCTTTCATCCAGCGCTCCGATGATCGCGGGCCAGTCCATCACGCCGTGGCCAACATCGGCCCATCCGTCTTCGTCCGCGTTCTGACCTTCTGGCGCGATGTCTTTGACATGCGCCGAGATGATACGATCAGCATACTTCGTGACCCAAGCAATCGGGTCCTGCCCGCCAACCTGAACCCACGCCACATCCAGTTCGAGAACCAGGTCATCGCCGCCCTGCATAATCAGGTCTAGCGGTAGATCTTCGCCCCCGAGATCCACAAATTCAAAGGCGTGATTGTGCCAGCCAAAGGCAAGGCCGGCATCTTGAAGCGGTTTGCCTGCATCAGCGAGCGCGCGCCCAAAGTCGGCCCAACCGGCGGCGTCCTTGTCACGCTCTTCGGCTGCGATCGCAGGGACAAACACTGCCTGTAGCCCAAGGCGCTTTGCGATCTCGATGGCTTTGTCCGGCGTTTGCGACACCAGATCAAAGCTGAAATGACCCGTCGGCATCGACAAACCCGTCGCATCGAGGGCGCTAACGAGTTCGTTGACGGCGGCGTCATCTCCGTAAAGGCCGCCAAAACCCTCAGCTTGCGCATACCCGAGGTCGCTGATCATGCGCAGTGTTTCGGTCAACGGGCCAAAGTTCCTTGAGGAATAGAGTTGGTAAGAGAAGTCACGCATGGGTCCGTCTTTCCTTGGTTGGGCCATAAGTGGCCGAATACAGATCGCGCGCTGTGGCGTTCGCCGTTGCGCCCGGGGTTTGGGGTAAAAAATTGAGCGTTACGTCCGCGCCTGGGAGGACCAACACTCCGTTGTCCGAAAAGCGCCCGGGGATGTCTGCCTCAAGCGCCGTGAAGAGTGCAGGCCGGTCACTTGAAAGAACAAATGTGTTGCCGTCTTGGGCGACGTTTAACCCGCTCGGTTTTAAGTCCAAAGATTTGTAGGGACGCGGGGTATAATGATCTTGGCCCCGTCGGCCATCTGACCATTCCCAATCGAAAATCAGCAGTTCATCGGCACGTATTTCGGCCGTTGGGATGCAGGCAACATCCCGTGCCGCATCTGTCAGAACCTGCGCTTTTGCAGTCGCAATGCTGCGCAGCGTGCCGTCGGTGCCAATCGCAGAAATACTCAAAGAAACTGAAGCTTCTGCGCGCATGTCATTTACGGCGACAAGCGCGATTTCGTCTCCACGAGGTACCGCTGTCACCATGCCGGGGGCAAAAGAATGCTGCGCAGCATAGTGCAGCAATTTCCACCCGCCTCCATAGTCTAGGGATGACCAACTGCACACGGGCCAGGTGTCATTTAGCTGCCAGATCAATGTGCCCATGCAGCGTGGTTTGAGGCTGCGCCAATGCGTGACCGCGGTTTTTATCGCCAGCGCCTGCTGCACCTGGCTGAGATACACAAAGTCCTCAAAACCCACCGGGAAGCGGAAGTACCTGAACATCGTTTCTGCGATGCGGGCGTTGCCGCCCCGGTTCTTCTGATGGCTCTCCAAAACGGGCGCCGCAATGTTGAAGTCCTCGGGCGCGCAGAAGCTTCGGATCTGGTCCATGGATGGGTAGGATTGAAACCCGAATTCTGAGCAGAAGCGCGGTCCAACATCGCGATAGTGGTCAAAGTCGCGACCCTCATGCCAGACCGACCAGAAATGCATGTCGCCCGCCGTGTCGTCGTGCCATGCGTCCCCAAAGTCCAACCGACCACGTGACGGGGAGGACGGCCACCAGATCGCCTGAGGGTCTGCCTGTTTCAGTGCGCGCTCGCAGGCATAGTTCAGTCGATCATATGCGGCGAGGTATCGATCACGGTTTTGGCGGCTTTCTTCGAACCACGTCAGCGCTCCGACGTTCTCGTTGTCGCCGCACCAAAGCGCGATGGACGCATGATGATGTAGGCGCGCAACTGTTTGCGAAACTTCGATCTCGACCTCGCTGAGAAACGCTTCATCTGACGGATAGAGCGCGCACGCGAACATCAGGTCCTGCCAAACCATCAGCCCAAGCTCGTCGCAAAGGTCATAGAACCAATCGGGCTCATATCGCCCGCCGCCCCAGACCCGGATCATGTTCATGTTGGCGTCAACAGCGGATTGGAGCAGGTCGCGGATCTTTTCGCGCGATATGCGCGAAGGCAGAGCGTCCGCGGGTATCCAATTCGCCCCTCGACAGAAAACGGGGTGCCCATTCACGCGGAACGCAAAGCTCGCACCGATCTCATCGGGCGTGGTCACATGCTCAAACTGCCTCAGGCCAATCTGGCGCGTTTCAACCTGCGCGCCCAAGGTTACGGTCAGGTCATAAAGGCGCTGCTCGCCCAGCCCTGCGGGCCACCAAAGCTCTGGATTTGCCACATCAAAGCTGGCCTTTGCCTCCGAACCAGCCTCAACAGAGATATCTTGCCCGTTGAACGCGAAGACGACGTCGCCCGCGCGATCGCCGGTGATTTGCGCAGTCACGTCAACTCGGACGGCACCGTCGCTGTGGTGCTGGGCAATGTGAAGGCTTTCGATCCGCGCTGTGGGCATGGGTTCAAAGAAAATGTCGCCATAAACACCAAACGGGGCCAGTGCGATATTCCAGTCCCACCCGAAATCACATTGCGGTTTGCGCAGCATGTTTGGGTTGGGGATGACGCTGTTTTCAGCCTGAAACGGAACAAAGAAAGGCTGCGCCGCCTGTCGTTCGGCAGCCACGCGCACAGAAGATGCGAAGGTTATCTCGATCAGGTTTGTTCCAATCCGCGCCGCACCAGACACATCAACGCGGTGACACAAGAACGCGTTGTTGGCCTCAAGAACCATGACGCCGTTCAACCGTACCGTCGCGACCGTATCCAACTGATCAATGACCAAGGTCAGGTCGGTTCGATCCAACGTGACCTCGCGACGTAAGGTCCAGTCGCGTTCAGCCACCCAGCGGCAGTCGTACTCGTTTCTGCCCCAATACGGATCGGGCAAGACATCCGCATCCACCAACGCCGATATTGCATCGCCGGGCAGGGTCAGCGGGACATCATGGTCCCGCCCCGTGTCGCGCAAGCGCCACGGACCAGAGAGGTCAATTCTGTTCATTTCGTCGTCGTTTCAGAGGCGGAGTTCAGTTCCCGCGTCAAAGAATGAGGCTCGTGCGGCATCAAATCCGATGGTGATCTGATCGCCGGTGCTGATGGCGGTTTGCCCGTCGATCCGGATGCGGAAACGATTGCCCGCGACTGGGGCCCAAACGAGCGTGTCTGATCCCATCGGCTCAACAATATCGACCGTCGTGTCGACCGTGTTCGGCATGGCCCGGGCCGCGTCGCCGATGACCACATGCTCGGGCCGTACGCCCATGCTGGCCTGACCGGATGCTGTACTTTTGAAGTTGTAGCCAACGGTCGAAAACGTCTGATCTCCGACGCGGAACGCGTCGCCATCCAGCACGCCCTCGAGGAAGTTCATCGAAGGCGACCCAATGAAGTCGGCGACGTACTTGTTGCCGGGGCGGTTATAGATCTCTTCGGGTGAGGCCAACTGCTGGATCGCGCCACCCTTCATGATCGCGATCCGATCCGCCAAGGTCATGGCCTCAACCTGATCGTGGGTCACGTAAATGATGGTGTTCTGAAGTTGCTGGTGCAGCCGCTTGATCTCGACACGCAGATCGGCGCGCAGTTTCGCATCGAGGTTCGACAGAGGCTCATCAAACAGGAACACATCGACGTCCCGCACAAGTGCCCGACCGATGGCAACGCGCTGCCGCTGGCCGCCGGAAAGCGCGCCGGGCTTCCGCTTAAGCAACGGTTCAATCTGAAGGATCTCAGCAGCCCGGGCAACGCGCTTGGCAATCTCGTCGCGCGGTGTACCAGCGTTTTTGAGTCCGAAAGACAGGTTCCCCTCAACAGTCATCTGGGGGTAGAGCGCATAGGATTGGAACACCATGCCAATGCCCCGCTCGGACGGTTCTTTCCAGGTAACGTTGTCGTCCTTGATGAAGATCTGACCGTCGGAGACTTCCAAGAGCCCCGCGATGCAGTTGAGCAAGGTGGACTTGCCGCAACCCGACGCGCCCAGCAGAACCAGAAACTCTCCATCATGGATATCGAGGTTCAAACCCTGAAGGACCTTTACAGATCCGAAGTTCAGGTCGAGGTCTTTGATTTCAACAGAATGCATGTGGTTAGCCTTTCACAGCACCCGCCGCGATGCCGCGGACGAAGAGTTTGCCGGAGATGAAATAGATGGCGAGCGGGACCAGACCGGTCAGCAGCGTCGCCGCCATGTTGACGTTGTATTCCTTCACGCCCTGCACCGAGTTGACGATGTTATTGAGCTGCACCGTCATCGGGTAGGTTTCAGGCTTGGTATAGATCACACCGAAGAGGAAGTCGTTCCAGATACCCGTGACCTGAAGGATGATCGCGACCACAAAGATCGGCAGCGACATCGGCAGCATGATCCGGAAGTAGATGCCCCAGAAGCCTGCGCCGTCGACGCGTGCGGCCTTGAATAGCTCTTCTGGTACCGAAGTGAAGTAGTTGCGGAACAAAAGCGTCAGGATCGGCATCCCGAAAATCGTGTGAACGATCACCAAACCCCAGATGCTGCCCATCAACTGAACCCCGAGGAAACCGCCGGTTTCGCGCAGGATGATCACGATGGGATAGATCATCACCTGATACGGGATGAACGCGCCAAAGATCAGGATGGTGAAGAAGACTTCTGATCCTTTGAACTTCCAGTTGGCCAGTGCGTAGCCGTTCACGGACGCAATCGCGATAGAAAGAATGACCGATGGCACAAGGATCTGAACCGAATTCCAGAAGCCACGGCTCAGGCCGTCACAGTTGATGCCGGTACAGGCTTCGGCCCAGGCTTTGACCCACGGCTCAAAGGTGATGTCGACGGGCGGCGCAAATACGTTGCCCAGCCGGATTTCCGGCATGCCCTTCAGCGACGTGACGATCATCACGTAGAGGGGCAGGGCATAGTAGACGGCCACCACGAACAGTGTGCCATAGAGCATGATGTTGGTCGGTGAGAACCGGCGCTTTGGCTTTGGCCCGCGCGGCCCGGTCATGGAGACAGTTGCATCAGCCACGTTTCTTGCCTCCAAATTCGAGATAGGCCCAAGGGATCAAAACGATCAGGACGCTCAGCAACATCATGGTGGATGCGGCAAAGCCCTGCGCGAGGTTCTGAGATTGGAACATCTTTTCGATCACGTATTTGGCGGGCACTTCGGACGCGATCCCCGGGCCGCCAGATGTTTGCGCGACCACAAGGTCATACACCTTGATGATGCCGGATGTGATGATGACGAGCGCTGTGATGAATACCGGGCGCATCATGGGGATGATGACGACGACATAGGTTTTCCAAACCGGGATGCCGTCAACGCGTGAGGCTTTCCAGATGTCTTCATCGATGCCCCGCAGGCCTGCAAGCATCAGGACCATGATGAAGCCAGAGCCTTGCCAGATGCCAGCAATCAGGATGCCGTAGATCACGATGTCTGCGTTGTTGAGCGGGTCAAAGGCAAAGCTTTCCCAACCCCAGCGCTGAACTACGCTTTGAATTCCGAATTGCGGGTTCAGGATCCACTGCCAGACCAGCCCGGTCACGATGAAGGACAGGGCGAAAGGGTAAAGGAAGATCGTGCGGAAGACTGCCTCGCCGCGGATTTTTCGGTCGAGAAGTGCTGCAAGCGTGAAGCCGATCACAAAGCTCAGGATGAGCGAGCACACGCCATAGATGGCAAGGTTCTCAATCGACACCAGCCAGCGGCGGGTTTCCCAAAGGCGTTCGTATTGCTCGAAGCCCACGAATTCGAGGCGCGGAAGCAGGCGGGAGTTTGTGAATGAATGAACAATCGTCCAGACCGTACATCCAACGAAGATCACCAAGGCGGTTGCCACCATAGGGATGGACGCAATCTTGGCGGTCATGTTCTTGAAGAGCCGGTTGGGCCGTTGTGTGCGTTCCCGCTGCACGGCGCTCGGACTCTGGGCGTCGTCGGCTATCGCCATCGGTTCCCCCCCTGAAAAATATGGGATCGCGGTATTCTTATGCCCGCGTTGAAAAAGTCCCGGCCCTGATGAGCCGGGACCAAAGGCCTTTAGTCGGCGCGCGAAATGATCTTCGCGTAAGCCGCCTGAGCGTCAGCCGCCGAGTACGACGGATCGTTCCAGAATTCGACCATCAGGTCTTCGATCTGGCCCGACGTGTCCGGCGACAGCGTCTGGTTGCCGTCGGGCAGGATCGCGCCGTTGGCGAGAATCTCCAGGCCCTTCTTCATGCAGTCGTTGGCCGCATCGAGATCGACGTCACCACGGATCGGCAGCGAGCCTTTCTTGAGGTTGAACGCAACTTGCACCTCTTTCGACACCAGCAGTGATGCCAACTCTTTCTGAGCGGCGGTCACGTCTGCATCGCCGTTGACCGGGAAGTAGAATGCGTCACCACCGGTCGAGATGACCTCGTTTACACCCAGACCCGGCAAACAGGTGTAGTCTTCGCCAGCGACCTGACCGGCCACTTGGAATTCACCCTGCGCCCAGTCGCCCATGATCTGTGCGCCGGCCTGACCGGTGATCACGAGGTTTGTGGCCTGGTTCCAGTCCTGCACGTTCGAGTTCGCAGCAAGCTGACGCGCATTTGCGGCGGCTTCGAACACCTTTGCGTATTCAGGACCTGCGGCAACATCGGCGTTTTTGTCGATGTTAACGGCGCTCCACGCGTCGAGCCCGGCGATTGCAACGGTCATCACGCCAAACGCGCCAGACGACTGCCATGGCTGCTGACCCATGGCGAGCGGGATCTTGCCTGCGGCTTCAAGCGCCGGGGCTGCTGCGACGAATTCATCCCAGTTGGCTGGAACGTCCGTGCCAGCATCGGCAAACGCCTGATGGCTCAACCAGATCCACTGCCACGAGTGAATGTTGACAGGGGCGCAATATACGCGTCCGTCAACCGTGCAGCTGTCGAGCAGCGAGACGGGGTGAATGATGTCGCGCCAGCCTTCAGCTTCAGCGACATCGGTCAGGTCCAGAAGGAGACCGGCTTCGATCAATTCTTCTGCCTGACGGCCGTGGTTGAGCTGGGTTGCGCCCATAGGATCACCGCCAAGGATGCGGCTGATGATGATTGGGCGTGCGGTACCGCCGGAGCCGGCGATCGCGCCGTCGACCCAATTGTGATCGGTCTTTTCGTCAAAAGCCTTGGCGAATTCCGCCACGGCGGCGGCTTCACCGCCTGACGTCCACCAATGGGTGACCTCCAGATCTGCCGCCATCGCGCCGCTAGCGCTAACGATTGCAGATGCAGCCATAAGGCGTGCTATCGATTTCATGTGTTTCCTCCCGGTTCTAAATCGTTATAGGCCGAACTATAACGTTATAGATTTTTCTGGCAAGATGGTTTAACTATCGAACGAACGCGCCATATCGACACGTATGTCGAACGCGTTGCACAAGCCATTCGTGGCACAGGCGCGGCGGACTTAAGTTAAAGGATTTTCAGTGGTTACCGCGACAAAACGTTCGACCAAGCCAACCCTCCGCACCATCGCGGATCTAAGCGGTTTGGCGGTCCCGACCGTGTCGCGCGCCCTGAACGATGCTCCCGATATCGGGCAGGAGACAAAGCAGAAGGTTCGCGAAATCGCGCGTCAGATCGGCTATGTGCCGAATCGCGCGGGCGTGAGATTGCGGACCGGCAAAACCAACGTGATTTCTCTTGTCCTCGGCACGGATAATGAGGTGACGGATCACACGGGGCAGCTGGTGTCCTCAATCGCTCGGGCTCTTCGGAACACGCGATACCACCTGAACGTGACGCCCTACTTTCCTACCGAGGATCCGATGATCCCGGTGCGATACATCGTGGAGACGGCTTCCGCTGATGCCGTCATTCTGAACCGGATCGAAGTTGACGATCCCCGCATCACCTATCTTCTGGAACGCAACTTTCCCTTCGTCTGTTACGGGCGCGGGAAATGGCGGGCGCGGCACCCTTACTTCGATTTCGACAACGAATCTTTTGGCGAAATTGCTGCGCGCGCTTTGTCCGAAAAGGGCTGTAAGAATATCACGATCCTCGCCCCCCCACTGTCGCAAAATTATGCGCAGGATATGATCCGGGGCGCGTCGCGATACCTTGAAGCTCGGGGGATGAAACTGAATCTGCTCAAGGGTATTTCGGGTGATGATGAAGGGGAGCTGATCCAGCGGCGCATCGCCGAATACCTGCGCGGTACGCCGGATTACGATGGGATGATCTGCCCGTCCGCCACCGCCGCGATCGCCGCCGTTGTGGGGGCGGAACAGACGGGCAGGGTGATCGGACAAGACCTCGAGGTTTTCGCCAAGGAAGCTATTCCCTTCCTAGGGAAGTTTCGCGCCAAGGTGGAGACAGCTCGCGAAGATGTCCGTGAAGCCGGAACTTTCCTCGCCCAGGCCGCCATCCGCGCGGTGGAAACTCCGGACGAACCCCCAATGCAAAAGCTGGTAAGCGCAACGTGGGAAGGGACGACGAACGACGAGCCGACCTGAACGGTCGCCTGCAGTGTGTTTGCAGGCACACGGATTGATCCGGTTTGGAATGGTGCTGCTGGAGAGAATTGAACTCTCGACCTCTCCCTTACCAAGGGAGTGCTCTACCTCTGAGCTACAGCAGCACGAAGTGGGCGCGGGATAATCCCAATTGTCATGACGCGCAAGCGCAATCTGGACGCTTTTCCGCTACTGGGATACAGAAGCCATCATGAGTGAGCAGCGCCAGAATTCGCCGTCGAAAAAACCAGATGACCCCCGCCAGGACCGCCTTAAGGCGGCTCTCAAGGCGAACCTCCAGAAACGCAAGGCGCAGGCGCGCAGCAGAAAAACAAAAACCGACAATACAGGCGCATAGAGTATGGATTCCATTGTAATACAGGGCGGGCAGGAGTTAAGCGGTGAAGTTCCGATTGCAGGCGCCAAGAACGCGTGTCTCGCGCTTATGCCCGCGACGCTTCTGACCGACCAACCCCTGACGCTGACCAATGCGCCAAGGCTCAGTGATATTCGCACAATGACCAGCCTTCTGACCTCGCTCGGGGCCGAGGTGTCGAGCCTTCAGAACGGTCGGGTGCTGGCGCTGTCTTCGCATGATCTGACCAGCCACCGCGCCGATTATGACATCGTACGCAAAATGCGGGCGTCGATCCTGGTGCTGGGGCCGCTTCTGGCCCGTCATGGAGAGGCCGTGGTGTCTCTGCCCGGCGGTTGTGCGATCGGTGCGCGGCCTGTGGACTTGCATTTGCGTGCACTCGAAGCGCTGGGCGCAACGCTGGAACTGCGCGACGGATACGTGCATGCGACGGCAAATGGTGGGCTCAAGGGCGGACGTATCGCTTTTCCCTTTGTCTCCGTAGGGGCGACCGAGAATGCGCTGATGGCCGCGACGCTGGCCAAAGGCACGACCATTATTGAGAACGCCGCGCGCGAACCCGAAATCGTCGACCTTGCGAATTGCCTGTCCAAGATGGGGGCCAAAATCGCGGGCGCTGGTACCACCAAGATTGAAGTGCAGGGCGTGGATCAACTTCATGGCGCGACCCATGAGGTCGTCCTCGACCGGATCGAACTCGGTACCTACATGATCGCTCCCGCGATCGCTGGCGGGTCGGTCGAATGTCTCGGCGGCCGTATCGACCTGATCGACGCATTTTGTGAGCGGCTCGACGCAGCGGGATTGTCTGTTGAGCAAACCAAGCGCGGTATCAAAGTGTCGCGAAAAAACGGGCGATTAAACGCGGTCGACGTCAAGACCGCGCCATTTCCCGGCTTTCCCACCGACCTGCAGGCCCAGATGATGGCGATGCTGACAACCGCCGACGGCGTCAGCAACCTTGAAGAGCGGATCTTTGAAAACCGCTTCATGCACGCCCCTGAGCTACAACGCATGGGGGCCGAGATCGCTGTGAGCGGCGGAACCGCCACGGTGACGGGTGTCGCGCGCCTCAAAGGCGCGCCCGTTATGGCAACAGACTTGCGGGCCAGTGTCTCGCTGATCCTTGCGGGCCTCGCGGCCGAAGGGGAAACGGTCGTCAACCGCGTCTACCACCTCGACCGTGGTTATGAGCGCGTGGAAGAAAAGCTTTCGGGTCTCGGTGCCCGTATTGAACGGATGGCAGAAACATGAGTGACGCAACGTTTGAGGATGGCGGAGAAGCCCCGCTGCGGCTCCGTGCCCTGGACGCGACGGACCTGGAGGTTATCGCGACCCTTGTGCAGGATGCGGTTTTGCCCGCGAACGAAATCAAGTTCCTCAAGCATCACCGCCGCCTCGCGCTTTTGATCAACCGCTTTCGCTGGGAAGATGCGCAAGCCGCCGAACGCCGCGGGCGTCCGTTTGAGCGTGTGCAGTCCGTCCTGAGCGTCGAGGACGTCTCGCGCGTACAATCGCAGGGCGTCGCCCAAGGGGATGACGATACTGTGTTGTCGATCTTGTCGATTGATTTCGAACCCGGCGAAGATGGGACGGGTCGGCTTGTGCTGACGCTCGCCGGGGACGGTGCAATCGCGGCCGAGGTCGAGACGCTTGAGGTCACGCTTGCTGACGTCACGCGCCCCTACCTCGCGCCGTCACGGCACCGCCCCGATCACGAATGATCGTCCGGCGATTGACGGACACGGACGTTAACGCGTTCAAATCCATCCGGCTTGAGGCGCTTAAAACCGAACCTGATGCCTTCGCCAGCAGTTATGATGAAGCACTGAAGCTCAGTGACGAAGATTGGCGCGCACGGCTGACCCAACCAATTGTGGTCGCGGCGTTTGACGACACCGGCACGCCGCGCGGTCTCATGGGTGTCATACGTCAGCCTTATACCCAAATGGCCCATCGCGGGTCGCTGGTCATGGTCTTTGTGGCACCGGATGCGCGTCGCGGCGGCACGGCGCGAAAAATGCTGGCGTTCATCGAGGCCGAAGCGCGTCAGGCGGGCATCGATCAGATTGAACTGGAGGTGCGCGCCGACAACGCTTCGGCCATCCGGTTCTATGAAACTGCCGGTTATCAGACCTATGGCCAGTTGCCGCGCGCGGCACGCTCGCAGACGGGCGAATGCGATGATTTGCTGATGGTGCGCCACCTCGACGCTTGAGCCTGTGCCGCACTGCAGCTATGTCGCCTGATCAGGAGACCCTGATGCCGCAATTTCTTGATACCAAAGACGCTGGTTTCGACACGCAGTTTAGCGCGCTTCTTTCGGCCAAACGCGAAGACGCGCCCGATGTCGATGCCGCTGTGGCCGAGATCATTGAAGACGTGCGCGTGCGCGGCGACGAGGCAGTGATCGATCTGACATCCCGGTTTGATCGGATCGATCTGTCCCCAAATACGTTGGCGTTTTCCGAGGCCGAGATTGACGCGGCCTGCGCGGCAGTCCCGGATCAGGAACGCGCGGCACTCGATCTCGCCGCTGACCGCATCCGCGCTTATCACGAACGCCAGATTCCGCAGGATGAGATGTGGACAGACGCCAGTGGTGCGACGCTGGGTTGGAAATGGACCCCTGTTTCTGCCGCTGGTCTGTATGTTCCGGGTGGCTTGGCAAGCTATCCATCCTCCGTTCTGATGAATGCCATCCCGGCCAAGGTTGCTGGTGTGGAGCGGCTCGTGATCACGGTTCCCACGCCCAATGGCGCGACCAATCCGCTTGTGCTCTATGCTGCACGGCTCGCCGGGGTCGACACGATCTATCGCATCGGTGGGGCGCAGGCGATCGCGGCGCTCGCCTATGGCACTAATACCATCCAACCCGTCGACATGATCACCGGGCCCGGAAACGCCTATGTCGCCGCCGCAAAGCGTCGGGTCTTCGGGCGCGTGGGCATCGACATGATTGCAGGCCCATCTGAGATTCTGGTCGTCGCTGACCGTGACAACGACCCCGACTGGATCGCGATTGATTTACTCAGTCAGGCCGAACACGACGCATCCGCCCAATCGCTCCTCATCACGACAGACGCCGACCTTGGCCGCGCCGTGGCCGCTGCGGTGGACAAACGCCTGGAAACACTCGACCGGCGCGACATTGCGGGGGCAAGCTGGCGCGATTTCGGTGCGATCATCACGGTCCGCGACCTTGACGAGGCCGCGCGCCTCACCAACCGCATCGCACCAGAACACCTTGAGCTTTGCGTCGACGATCCTGATGCGCTTGCCGCGCAGATTGACCATGCGGGCGCGATCTTCCTCGGTAAATGGACGCCAGAAGCCATCGGCGACTATATCGGCGGCCCCAACCACGTCTTGCCAACGGCCCGGTCCGCCCGGTTTTCGTCCGGTCTGAGTGTCATGGACTTCGTCAAACGCACGACACTGGCCAAGATGACGCCTGAGGCACTGAAGGCCATCGGTCCCGCAGCCGAAACGCTGGCGACGTCCGAAAGCCTCGAGGCACACGGTCTTTCGGTTCGCGCGCGCCTCGATCAACTGAACGAGGGCGACAGATGACCTCTCGGATCATTCGCATCGACATTGACGACAGCGCGCTCCCGCCGCCCACGCCGGAGATTCAGCAAGAGCGCAAAGTCGCGATTTTTGATCTTCTAGAGGATAATAGCTTTACCTTGCCGGCGGCAGCGCGGGCGGAGTACGACGGGTCGTTCGCGCTGAATCTGTCGATCCGGGAACGTCGGCTCGTGTTCGATGTCAGGACCGAGGATGATCAGCCTATTACCGCCTTTCACCTGTCCCTTGGTCCCTTCCGGCAAGTCGTCAAAGACTATTATCAGATCTGTGAAAGCTACTTTGATGCGGTTAAGCGATTGCCGCCTAGCCAGATCGAGGCGATCGATATGGCGCGGCGCGGCATCCACAACGAAGGCGGCCGCGTTCTGCAGGAACGGCTCGACGGGAAGGCTGAGATCGACATCGACACCGCCCGCCGCCTTTTCACCCTGATCTGCGTTCTGCATTTCGGAGGGTAAGGTGAGCCAATCGCTCCCATCCTCTGTTCTTTTCTGCTGCGACCACAATGCCGTCCGTTCGCCCATGGCCGAAGGGATGATGAAAAAGTTCTATGGTCACGACAGCTATATCCAGTCGGCGGGCGTCAAGAACGATCTGGAAATCGACGGTTTCTCAATCGCCGTCTGCGCCGAGATCGGCGTGCCGCTGGAACGACACCGGTCTCGGTCCTTTGACGAGATGGAGGAATGGGGAGACGACCTGTCGGGCTTTGATCTGGTGATCGCACTCTCCCCGGCGTCGCAGCGCCGCGCGTTGGAACTCACGCGGTATTACCATCTTTACGTCGAATACTGGCCGATCCTTGACCCGACCGGGTTGGGGGAAACCCGCGAAGCGAAACTCGCCACCTACCGGCAGGCCCGCGATCAGATCCGCGACCGCATTTTGGGGCGCTTTGGACCTCCCACCCAAAACGCCGACAATACTCCGACGTAATGCCGACATTGTGCCGACGCGTTGCAGACGTGGCGCATCCCCGCGTCAAAGATACCCATTTTTCCCAATGGCCCTTGAATTATCGGTTGTTTGCGCGCATCTAGGCGCCCGTCCACAACAGGTGGGCGCCTAGCGAAGGAGACACCATGGCCAAGGAAGAACTGCTCGAATTTCCCGGCGTCGTGAAGGAACTCCTGCCGAATGCGACGTTCAGGGTCGAGCTGGAAAACGGCCATGAGATCATCGCACACACGGCAGGCAAGATGCGCAAAAACCGCATCCGCGTTCTGGCCGGCGACAAAGTTCAGGTTGAGATGACGCCCTATGATCTGACCAAGGGCCGGATCAACTACCGCTTCAAGTAAGTCATTGAATTGCGGCTGATTCTCGGCTCTGCAAGTCCGCGCCGACGCGAACTATTGGCTCAGATCGGGATTGTCCCGGACGAGATCCGGGCGGCCGATATCAACGAAGACCCACATCCCGGCGAGCTTCCGCGCCCCTATTGCCGACGCATCACGCAAGAGAAAGCGCTGGCATTGGATATCGGCGACAGCGATGTCCTTTTGACCGCCGACACCACCGTCGCGGTCGGTCGGCGGATCTTGGGAAAACCTGCGGATGCGTCCGAATGCGAAGCGTTCCTGCGCCTGCTTTCTGGGCGGCGTCACAAGGTTATCACCGCGATCTGCGTACGCACCGTTAACCAGATCCGTACCCGCGATGTTGTATCCACCGTGCAACTCAAGCGGCTATCCGATCAGGAGATTGCCGCATATCTCAAGACCGGCGACTGGCAGGGTAAGGCAGGCGGGTACGCCATTCAAGGACCCGCCGGCGCGTTGATTCCGTGGATCAGCGGATCATACCCTGCGATCATGGGTCTGCCCTTGGCGGAAACCGCAAACCTGCTGAGCGCGGCGGGTTATGACGTTGCGGGGCTCGCGTGAAAGGCGCATTGATCCTGTCCGGGTCGTGGCGCGGCCGGGACGCGGCGGCCTATCTGCTGGACGGGCAGTTAGAGGATTTTATTTGCGCGCCACCCAAAGGCGTTCCAAGCCCTGGCACCGTGTTGAGCGGAAAAATTGCCAGACCGGTCAAAGGTTTAGGCGGGTTCTTCGTTGACCTGCCCGGCAACCAGCGCGGCTTCATCCGCCAAACTAAGGGTATCTCGGCGGGTGCCAGCCTTCCTGTTCAGGTCACTGGCTTTGCGCGCGAAGGAAAAGCGATCCCGATCACGACAAAGATCGCCTACAAGGGACAGTTCGTCGTCATCACGCCCGATGCGCCGGGGCGCAACATTTCGCGAGCGATCACCGATCCCGATCGTCGAACTGACCTCGAGAGCGCATTAGCTAAGATCGACTTACCAGAGGGCTGTGGGATGGTCGTGCGATCCGCCTCCGCCGAAAGCCCCGTCCAACCAATTCTGGACGAGGCGCAATACCTCGTATCCCGACACCAAGCATTTCTCGACGGTGAAAACTCTGACCCAACACCCGAAGACCTTTTGCTGGCAACCTGGCCCGATGCCCGGCGCGCAGCACCTGACGAGACGTTTGAAGCCTATGAAATCGAAGACCTTCTGTCGGATGCGCTTGGTCCGGTAACAAAACTCTCTGGTGGCGGGAGTATAGCGATTGAACCGACGCGCGCCTTGATTGCGGTGGATGTGAACACAGGCGCAGATACCTCACCCGCAGCTGGCCTCAAAGCGACGCTGGATGCAGTTCGCGACTTGCCAAGACTGTTGCGCCTGCGGGGGCTTGGCGGCCAGGTTATCCTCGATCCAGCCCCGTTTCCCAAAAAGGACCGCCGTACGGTCGAGAACAGCATAAAAGCCGCCTTTGCGAAGGATCCCATCAGCACAACCCTTGCCGGATGGACACCTTTGGGCCATTTCGAACTTCAACGCCGCCATGCCCGCCTGCCTGTGTTGGAGCCTGACCAATGACTTGCCCTGTGTGCAACAAACCAACATCCGAAAGCTATCGCCCGTTTTGTTCGCGGCGCTGCGCGGATGTGGACCTGGGTCGATGGCTAAAAGGGAACTATGTGATCGAAACGGATGAGGTCCCCGATCCGTTTGAAGATCAGCCTGACCAAAAACCACATTAGAAACGTGGATTTGCCCTCTGGACACCCCTGACACACCCGTCTAAAACGCCGCGACCCGAAGGCGACACCTTCACCCGTGCCCGGGTAGCTCAGGGGTAGAGCAGTGGATTGAAAATCCTCGTGTCGGTGGTTCGATTCCGCCCCCGGGCACCATTTAAAGTAATTTTTCCGTACGAAAACAGCGACTTACGCATTATAAGGTGCGTTCGGTCCACCTTAGGGTCCCCTTTTGACCCGCCAGTGCTCCCTATCTGACACTCTCATAGGCACAAACCCAAAAGCAGAGAATGCCATGAGCAAAATTGACATGTACGCAGCCGAGGCGCGCGCCAAACACTATGCAAAAACCATCGGGGTTGCACCGCCATCCAAGTTAATGGACGCGGAACGCGCACCAACTGACGAGTTGCTGACATTCTGCAATGAAAACGGAATGTCGCTGGATTGGGTGTTCCTGGGCGACGTCGCGCCCATGGTGCGAGCATCTTTTCGGGCGTCGATGTGAAATTATAGTATTGTTCAGTTGTAGTAACTGTATGGGAGCAAGATATTTTTGATTTTTCAAGTTCAAGAATGAGTTCGTCAGTAACAGTAGATTTATTTAGAATTAACTGGCCTTGT
>JABSSC010000047.1 GCA_013214635.1 Paracoccaceae bacterium
AACGCGCAAACGGATCTTGTGCGCGATTTGACCGCGCGCATGATCGCCGAAGGCAAGGAGCCGCAACCAACGATGAATGTGGAGGATGCCGCCAAGTCGGTACTGCACATGGCGGATATGCCGCCGGAAGCGAACGTTCAGTTCATGACCGTGCTGGCAACAAAGATGCCCTATATCGGCCGTGGCTAGCTGCGGATATAGGTGAAGACGGCTGAGGCAGTCCAACCAGCCGCGATCGCGATGAACAGGGACAGAAGTCCGTACATCAACGGTTGCTGATGGGCGAGATTGTAGAGCAACCGCTCAAGCCCAACTTTTTGCACGAAGATCGTGGTCTCTGAGTTATCTACGACATCGCCGTCGCGGATCAGGAAGAACCGGGTCGCATACTCCCCTTCCCGCAAGTTCGCGGGGAGTGCGACACGCGTACTAAAGAGCGTCTCATCTGTCAGTTCGACCGCGCCCTCAAGCGTCTGGTATGTCTCATCTTCCAATTTGATGTCGATCAGCGCCTGAATGAAGTTGGGGCTGTCCGTCACATCTTCTGGCGCGCCAACGGCACGGATCGCCCGGTTGATCGAGATGTGGTGACGCAAGTCTTCGGTTTCGCTGAGGATGTCGGTGAGAGGGCCGGTCGTTGCCACAGCATAAAATGACGGCGCTGCGTCAACTTCGACAGCCGCTGTGTTCACCCAAATACCTGCCACGCGGTCCTTGCGGCGCACGGTCATGGGCTCACTCGGGCCAGACACAGTGACAATCACGTCGAGTGGTGCGGTGTCGTCAACCGCCTGCTCGCGTTTGACCGCGCCAAAGATCAAAATCTCGGATCCGTCAAAGTTTGTCGTGATCGCCACTCGGTCCTGAGACAGGTCGGCCACGACCTCTTCCGCCTGAGCGGGCAGTACCAGCAGTATCAGCATCAGAACAAGGCGCAGCATCAGTGCCCTCCCGTTCCGATGGAATAGAGGTTGCTCGGCATCAGCAGTAGGTCAAGCGCGAGCTTGCCGCAGACGACAAGCACCAGTGCAGCCAGCAAGATCCGCAACTGTTCTGCTTTGAGGCGGGCACCCAGCTGGGCCCCGAATTGCGCCCCAACGACGCCGCCGACCAACAGAAGAACGGCCAGCACCATGTCGACGGTAAAGTTTGTCGTTGCATGGAGCAGGGTGGTGAAAGCTGTCACAAAGATGATCTGGAACAAGGATGTTCCAACGACCACTTTGGTCGGCATGCCCAAAAGATAGATCATGGCAGGGACCATGATAAAGCCCCCACCAACGCCCATGATGGCCGACAAGATGCCCACGAACACGCCAACGAGTGCAGGTGGGATCACCGAGATATAAAGGCCCGAGGTGCGGAACTTCATCTTGAACGGGAGGTTGTGGACCCAGTTGTGCTTGCGACGCGTCGGCACGGGGGCGCCTTTGGCGGACTTGCGCAACGCGTTGAGACTTTCGACAAACATCAAGCTGCCGATGATGCCGAGGAAAACAACATAGCTCAGCCGGATTAGTAGATCGACCTGACCGAGGCTTTTGAGGTAATTGAAGATCGCCACGCCAAGCGCGGCGCCGATCAGGCCACCGATCAAAAGAACGGTGCCCATTCGGAGGTCCACCGTCTTTCGCCGGAAATGCGCCAGTACACCCGAAAAGGACGACGCGACAATTTGATTGGCTTCGGTCGCGACGGCGACCGCAGGTGGAATCCCGATAAAAAACAGCAAGGGCGTCATAAGAAACCCGCCGCCGACCCCAAACATGCCAGACAGAATACCCACCATGCCCCCGAGTCCCAAAAGCAGGAACGCGTTGACCGAAACTTCGGCGATGGGCAGATAGATTTGCATATGCGTCCCTAGACCCGTTTGCGGGTCAGAGACAAGCACCCCGATGCCGCAACGCGGCAATATATATCAAAAGGCCTATCTTTCTTTGACGTAAGGTTCGCCACCTGCGCGGGGCGGAATGGCTTTGCCGACAAATCCTGCAAGGATCACGACCGTCAGAATATAAGGCAGGGCATCAAGGAGTGAGCTTGGAACTTTGAAGCCCACAATGCCTTCGACCACGTCCGTGCGTAGGGCCAATGCCTGAAGGAATCCAAAGAGAAGGGTTGCAAACATCGCGTACCACGGACGCCACTTGGCAAAGATCAGCGCAGCGAGTGCTATAAAGCCGCGACCGGCGCTCATGTCCTTCACAAAGCCCGCAGCCAGGCCCGTGGACAGGTAGGCCCCGGCAAGACCGCACAAGACACCACAAATTGCTACAGCCGCGTAGCGTAGACCGGTGACCGAGATACCCGCTGTATCCACGGCTTCAGGGTTTTCACCCACCGCACGAAGGCGAAGGCCAAACCGTGTTCTGAACAGCAGATACCACGTTGCCGGAACGGCAAGGAACGCGACATAAACCAGGATCGTGTGGCCTGAGATCAGCTCTGCATAGATCGGCCCAAGGATGGGGACGCCGCTCAGAGTTTCCGCGAACGGCAGTGTAATGGGCTGAAACCGTTCAGCCCCACTGAGCGATGGGGTGCGTCCGCCCTGACTGAACCACGCTTGCGCGATCAGGACCGTCAGACCTGCCGCGAGAAAGTTGATTGCGACGCCTGAGATAAGCTGATTGCCGCGGAACGTGATCGACGCAACACCATGCAAGGCTGCGAGAACAAGCGAGGATGCAATCCCCGCCATCAACCCAAGCCACACATTTCCATAAAGCGACGCGAAAGCGGCGGAGAAAAAGGCCGCCATCAACATCTTGCCTTCAAGCCCGATATCAAAGATGCCGGCGCGTTCTGAGTAAAGGCCAGCCAGACATGCAAACAGAAGTGGTGTCGCCAGACGAATGGTCGAGTCCAGGATTTGAAGGAGGGTTAGAAAGTCCATCACACGCGCTCCGTCGCAAGGCTGAAGGCGAAATAGGCGAAGAGCGAACCGAGCGCCGCTTCAATCCAACGTCGCGCGCGACCGTAGGCCGCTCTGAATGGGTTGGACGACAGCAAGAGCGCCCATGCACCGTGGCAGCCAAAGGAGATCAACCAAGCACCGGCAATGTAAAGACCGATCACCAACGCACCGCCGCCTTGCGTGGCTGCAATCGCGTTGATCGCGATCCAGAATACGATGGCTTTGAGGTTGGTCACCTGTAGCGCCATTCCGGCAAGGAACAATCGCCAACGAGACGCGGCTTTGACCCGGACCGCAGACGGTGGTGGGCTTTCGCTCGCAGCCTTTTTGAAAGCGCCGTAGGCAAGCCAGGCAAGATACAAGGCCCCGACGATGCGGATGGCCGTCATGGCCCAAGCTGCTTCGGCCAGAATTATTCCGATCCCGGCCATGGTGCCGATGTTCAGAACAACGCTGCCCGTCGCGATACCGGCGGATGCTGTCAGCGCCGCAGCCCGTCCCTGCCCCAGCGAAATACCCATGAGCATCGCCACCGCGGGTCCCGGGGATGACGCCGCGACCAGCAAAATTGCAAATGCCGCGAGAAAGCAGGGAAGATAGGTTGCCAGTTCATTCATGACGATTTTTCCGAACGCATCGCAAGAAACAGACGTTCAAGCGGGATACGCACCATGTTGTCCAGCGCTCCGGTCAGAAGGATAACCAGTGCCTGGATCACAACGATCAACTCACGCGGAATGTTCGTCCATAGCGAAAGCTCAGCCCCGCCCTGGTACAAAAAGCCAAAGAGAAGTGCAGCCAGAAACACGCCAAACGGATGGGAGCGGCCCATCAGTGCCACGGCAATTCCGATGAACCCGGCCCCTTCGACGGAGTTCAGGACAAGACGTTCCGCTTCGCCCATCACATTGTTGATGGCCATCAGACCCGCCAGACCGCCCGAGATCAGCATCGCAATCATGATGATTTTCGTCGGCGATATGCCAGCATAGACCGCCGCAGGCTCAGACTGTCCGAAGGCGCGAATTTCATATCCGAGACGCGTGCGCCAGATCAGCAGCCAGACGAGATAGCAGGCGAGTATCGCGACAAAGAACGTCACGTTGGCCGGTGCGCCGCGGAAGAGAGGGTTCTCAGCGGTAGAGAACATTTGCTGGAACGTCGGCAGGTGCGCGCCTTCTGGGAACAATCGGCTGGCCGGATCCATGGAGCCCGCTGGGCGCAAAAACTCGTTCAGGACATAAACAAGCAAGGCTGCGGCAATGAAGTTGAACATGATCGTCGTGATGACGATATGGCTGCCTCGCTTGGCCTGAAGGTAAGCAGGGATCGCGGCCCAGGCCGCGCCAAAGAACGCGCCGCCGATCATCGCAGCGGGCAGTGCAATCAACCAATGCGGCCATTCGACAGAAAGGCACACAAGCGCCACGCCAAGCCCGCCCAACATCGCCTGCCCTTCGCCACCGATGTTGAACAGACGTGCGTGGAATGCCACCGCCACTGCAAGGCCTGTGAACATAAAGTTTGTCGCGTAATAGAGCGTGTAGCCCCACCCGTAAGTCGAAGCGAGTGAGCCCGAGACCATGGTGTTCATGGCCGCAATCGGATCTTCACCGATGGCCAATATTACAAGCCCTGACAGCACGAAGGCGATCAGGATACTGATCAACGGTATCAGCAGCACGTCAGCCCATTTTGGCATTTTCGCCCCCCGTTTTGGCCGCCGACGCGTCGGATGTTGTCATCCCCGCCATCAGAAGCCCCAGTTCTTTCTCATCGGTTTCACCCGCTGCGCGCTCGCCCATGATCTGCCCGTCGAACATAACCGCGATGCGGTCGCTGAGCGAAAGGATCTCATCAAGTTCAACAGACACCAACAAGATCGCCTTGCCCTGATCCCGCAGCTCGACAAGCCGCTGGTGAATGAATTCAATCGCACCGATATCCACGCCCCGTGTTGGCTGACCAACAAGCAGCAGATCGGGATTACGCTCAATCTCGCGCGCAAGGACGATCTTTTGCTGGTTTCCACCAGAGAAGTTTTTGGCCTCAAGCCATGGATTGGGCGGTCGAACGTCGAAACGCTCCATCTTGCCTTCGGTGTCCCCGCGCAACGCGACGTTGTCCATCAGCGCGCGGTTTTTGTTGTATTCGTCGGCATTGTGATAGCCAAAGGCGACGTTTTCCCACGCCTTGAATTCCATAATGAGACCAAGGTGCTGCCGGTCTTCAGGCACGTGGCTGATCCCCCGCAGGCGGCGCGACTGCCCATCTGAGGTCTTGCCAGTGAGGTCGATCTGTTCGCCGCGTATCCGGATGTTGCCGGTTCCAGACGCGATCCCGCCCAGCACTTGCAACAGCTCAGACTGGCCATTGCCCGCCACGCCGGCAATCCCAAGGATTTCGCCGGCCCGCACGTTGAGCGAGACGTCTTTGACCCGATGTACACCCTTGTCATCGGTCACATTCAGTTTGTCGATCTCAAGGATCGAGTCGCCGGGTTGCGCGGGTTTCTTGTCAACGCGCAACAACACTTTCCGGCCGACCATCAATTCGGCCAGTTCCTCGGGGTTGGTTTCCGAGGTTTTAACGGTCGCCGTCATTTCCCCACGCCGCATCACACTCACCGTGTCGGTGATCGCCATGATCTCGCGCAGTTTGTGGGTGATGAGGATAATGGTTTTCCCCTCTTCGCGGAGCCGCTCGAGGATACGGAACAACTGATCCGCCTCTGCCGGGGTCAGCACCCCGGTCGGTTCATCGAGGATGAGAATATCGGCATGCCGATAAAGCGCCTTGAGGATTTCGACACGCTGCTGCATGCCAACGCCAATTTCTTCGATCAAGGCGTCGGGATCGACGTTAAGCTCGTATTCCTGCGCGAGTTGCACGAGGGATTTGCGGGCTTTCGCAAGGGACGGTTTGAGGAACGCGCCATCTTCGGCGCCAAGAACGACGTTCTCAAGAACGGTGAAGTTGTCGACCAGTTTGAAATGCTGGAACACCATCCCGATCCCCGCGGCAATGGCTGCCTGACTGTCAGGGATCTGTGTCTTCTGGCCGTTAATAAAAATCTCGCCGGCGTCAGCTTTGTAAAAGCCGTAGAGGATCGACATTAGCGTCGATTTCCCTGCGCCGTTCTCACCAATGATGCCGTGGATTGTGCCCGGCATGACACGGATCGAAATGTCTTTGTTGGCTTGGACCGGTCCGAAGGCTTTGGAAATGCCTTTGAGTTCAATCGCGGGGGCGTCGCTCACCACGGGGCCTCGTTCGTCTCATAAAGGAACCGCGCCATCATGGGATGGCGCGGCCAGTGTTTTACCACGAAGGGCGCAACTTAGAACTCGTGCGCTGGGCAGGAGTTGTTGGCATAGTATGCTGCAACTTCGAGATCGCCTGAAATTATCGCTTCGCGTGCGGCTTCAACCTCGGCCAGCATCTCGGCGCTCAGTAGCGCTTCGTTGTTTTCATCAACGGCATAGCCGACACCTTCTTCAGCGAGACCAAGAACCATGCCTTTGCCGGTCTCGATGTCTGCGCCAGCTTTCATCGATTCGTATACGGCGACGTCAACGCGCTTGAGCATCGAGGTCAGGACCGAACCGGGGTGCAGGTAGTTCTGGTTGCTGTCCACGCCGATTGAGAAGATGCCTTCATCGGCTGCGGCTTGAAGTACGCCAACGCCAGTACCACCAGCGGCGGCATAAACGACATCAGCGCCCTGGCTGATCTGAGCTTTGGTCAATTCCGACCCTTTCACCGGGTCATTCCATGCAGCAGGCGTCGTGCCCGTCATGTTTGAAATGATCGTGATGTCGGGGTTCACCGACTTGGCACCCTGGGCATAGCCGCAGCCAAAGTGACGGATCAGGGGAATGTCCATGCCGCCAACAAAGCCAACGGTACCGGATTCGGATTTCATCGCGGCCAGCATGCCCACAAGGTACGAGCCCTGATGTTCTTGGAAGCTGATCATCAGCACGTTTTCAGGGATTTCGGGCAAGAAGCCATCGATATTGACGAACTTGGTGTCCGGGTAATCACCCGCAACAGCTTCGACAGGCGTCGCAAATGCAAAGCCAGTGGTGATGATCGGGTTGGCGCCAGCCTCGGCAAAGCGGCGCAGCGCCTGCTCGCGCTGGGCTTCCGAGGTCAATTCGATCTCAAGGAACTTACCGCCTGTCTCGTCCGCCCAACGTTGAGCACCGTTGAAGGCCGCTTCGTTGAACGACTTGTCGAATTTGCCGCCAAGGTCAAAGATAACTGCGGGCTCGGCAAGCGCACCGACTGCGCTAAGCGCAAGCGCGGCCGCACCGCCAAGAAGTGATTTCACAAATGTCATGGTTTTCTCCCAGTTACAGCGTTTTTTGGGGCCGAAAGCTCGAACCCTTCGGCGCGGGGCAGAACCGCACCAAGTACCGCGCAATTAAGGCCGTAGCCTCCCGTTGGGGTCAATAGCAATTCTGCACCTTCGCGCCATAGAGCGCAGATGTCTTAGGAGTTAAGCAGTTTGCGCAGGATCAGGGCATCTTCTGCGGCGCGATTTGTGGGCTTGTAGTAGTTTTCCCGGCGTCCAACCTCTTCAAATCCCAACTTTTGGTAGAGACGTCGTGCCGGTGCGTTCTGTTCGGAGACCTCCAGAAAAACCAAGGAGGCACCGCGTTCCCTAACCTGCGCCACAAAATCGCGCAAAAGGCGCTCTCCGTGCCGTTGGCCTTGGGCCTTGGGATCAACCGCGATGGTATGAATTTCCGCTTCGTCTAAGATCAGACGCCCCAGCACAAATCCGTGTGGGCTGACGACTTCCACATGGCCAGTCTCTGCTCGCATGTCTTGGAACGTATCAGCGCCCCAGGCGGTTCCGTGCACCATGGCTGTGCTGTGAAGCTTGGCCATTTCTGCGGCCGTCATGGAATGATCCTCGGCGCCGGACGGCTTGGTGGGGCCGCATCTGGAGGGCGAACATAGAGCGGGGCAGGGCGGTCAAAGGGGCCACCTTCTTGGAACCTGGACAAGGCCCGCTCGGCAATCGCCGATGCTGGATTGTCGATGATCACATCGTCACCGGTCATCCCCAGTGTATCCGCTACTGCCGCAGCGCCCTCTCCGCGTATCGGGGGCACGAGCGACCCCGCCGACTTCAACGCGGCGGCCTCTCCGAGATGTGGTGGTGCGGCATGCCCATTGGTGTCAAACGATTGCACGTAGATCCGGTCGCGGGGCGCTTTGAGAACAATCGTTTCAGCGTTTCCCGACCTTAAAATCTCGAAACTAGAGATCCCGATGGCGGGTATGTTCAACGACATTGAAAGCCCGCGCGCTGTCGCGACCGAAATGCGCAACCCAGTGAAGTTGCCCGGACCAATACCAACACCGATCGCATTCAGGTCGCTCCAAGTCAAAGCGGCTTCCAGAAGGAGTTCGTCGAGAAGTGGGACCAGCCTTTCGGCTTGCCCGCGGGCCATGGGTTCAAGGCGTGACAAAGCTAGACCGTTGTCAGAAACGATAGCGGCCGCGCAATGCGCGGCCGATGTGTCAAATGCCAGTACGGTTGTCAGGACAAATCTCAGGCGGCAACAGGGCGAACTTCGACCACTTCCGGAATGTAGTGCCGCAAGAGGTTTTCAATGCCCATTTTCAGTGTAAGCGTTGACGAAGGGCAACCCGCGCAAGCACCCTGCATATGCAGATAGACGATGCCGCGATCGAATCCGTGGAAAGTGATATCGCCGCCATCCTGCGCAACGGCCGGACGGACGCGCGTGTCGAGGAGTTCCTTGATCTGGCCCACAACTTCGGCATCTGGTCCGTCGTGGTCTGCGTGACCCGAGTTTCCACTATCCTCGCCCTCAATCGCGGGTTGGCCAGACTGAAAATGCTCCATCACCGCGCCAAGAATGGCCGGTTTGATATGGTCCCATTCGACATCAGCCGTTTTTGTGACAGTCACAAAGTCGGAGCCCAGAAAGACGCCCGAGACACCGGCAACGCCAAACACGCGGCTGGCCAATGGCGAGCTTTGTGCACTGTCTGACGACGGGAAATCTGCCGTTCCGGCACCAAGCACGGACTGACCGGGCAGGAATTTCAAGGTGGCCGGGTTTGGGGTGGCCTCAGTTTGAATGAACATCGCGCGTCTCCATGGCTTTCCCGACATATGCGCTCGGGCAATCAGGATTCAAAACTTGGAACTATTCTAAACGGGACCGCTGATGGCCTCAAGCCTCTCTTTTGACAACTCGCCCGGCACAATCGTGATGGGTACGGGCAGCGAGCCCGCGCTTTTAGTCAGTTGTGACACCAGTGGGCCGGGCCCTTTTTTATCGCTTCCCGCCCCCAAGACGAGGATACCAACTTCGTCGTCCTCGCGGATTTGCGCCAATATCTCGGGCACAGGTTCCCCTTCCCGTATGATGAGTTCGGGGTCAATTTTCTGACGGTCACGCATCCATTTGGCAAAAACTTCGAAGTGAGCGACGATACGTTCGCGCGCTTCTTCGCGCATCACGTTACCAACACCGAGCCAATGATTGAATTCTTCGGGCGGGATAACGGCAAGCACTTGCACCCCGCCTCCGGTATGAGACGCCCGCATCGCCGCGAACCGCATCGCATTGAGGCATTCGCGGCTGTCGTCGAGAACGACCATAAATTTTCGCATGTCACCGCTCCACTTGGTGTCAAGAAATGATGGTCGAACGCCCGGCCCAGAGCAAGCGCTCACTGGTCAGACAGCGCCCAGTCCCAATACATTTCGCGAACGCGGGCCGTTACGGGGCCGGGTTGGAAGTGCGTCCCCTCAAACTCGGTGACCGGTGTCACCTTGTTCATGTTGCCGGAGAGAAACACCTCATCAGCGGCGCGAAAATCATCGAAACTCAGCACCGTTTCGTGGATCGTAACGCCCTCTTTTTCCAAATTAACAAGATGGCGCGCGCGCGTGATCCCAGCAAGGAACGTGCCGTTGGCAATGGGCGTAAACACTTCTCCGTCACGCACCATGAACACGTTACTGGTCGCACTTTCGGCGACATTCCCCATGGCATCGGCGACCAGTGCGTTCGCATAGCCTTTGGCGTTCACCTCGGCCAACATGCGGGCATTGTTGGGATAGAGGCAGCCCGCTTTTGCATTCACGACGGAGCTTTCCAGCACCGGGCGACGAAAGCGCGTGGTTCCCAGCGTCACCACGGCATCGGCAGGTGCCAGCGCGATTTCTTCAAGGCAGATGGCAAACCCAGTGCGTTCTGGCTGCGGCACAATTGCCGTTCGGTCTCCGTCAATCGCCCAGTACATAGGGCGGATGTAAACTGCACTATCGCCAGAATATCGCGTGAGACCCTCCCACACGATCTCAACCATCTCTTCGGTTGTTACGGTCGGAGTGATCATCAATGCCTCTGCGGATCGATTGACCCGCGCGCAATGCGCCTCCAAATCAGGTGCCACCCCGTCAAAGTAGCGCGCACCATCAAAGACATTGGAGCCTAACCAGGCCCCATGATCGGCAGCGCGCATGATCGGCACGTCACCGTCGTGCCAGGCGCCTTCGAAATATGTGCTGATATTTTGTCCGACTGCCATGATCCGTACCTCCGGGCGCAGACGCTAGGCCGGGGGCGCGGGGGCGTCCAGCCCTAAGTCGCTTCAGACAGCAGTTCGTCCAGATCAAGCGGCGCGTTATAAAGCGCTAAACCACCCTTTGCGTCGCGCGGCCAGACTGAGGGGTCGCGATCACGGTAAATCTCTACGCCGTTGCCATCCGGGTCATCAAAGTAGATGGCTTCACTCACCCCGTGATCGGCAGCGCCAGTGATCACGACACCAGCGTCCAGAACGCGCTTATATGCGCGCGCAAGGCTGCTGCGATCGGGATAGAGAACGGCTGTATGGTACAATCCAGTGTGCCCTCGCGGAGCGGGTGTGCCGCCCAGACTGTCCCAAGTGTTCAGACCTATGTGATGGTGATAACCATCCGCGCCGAGAAACGCAGCGCGGTCGCCGTAACGTTGCTGAAGATCGAACCCTAGAACATCGCGGTAGAACGCGATTGACCGTTCAAGATCAGCGACGCGCAGATGAATATGGCCGATTTTGGCGCTTGTGAGCGTTTGAGACATCAGACGATTCCTTTCACCCGCTCAAGTAGTCATTTGCGCAGATGCTGATAACTCTGACTTCTGTCCCGTCGCTGTGCATTTATGAACAAGGCCCCCCTGATCTGGGGATCAGGAGGGCCGCGCAGAACCGCGGGGAGCCGGCCTGCCGTTTGCATTTGGGCAATCGCGATCTGTGTAAACCGCGCTGGGGATGGAATTGCCCACCACAACGATTCAAGAACCGCCGGTTGCGAGGAGATAGTAAGTGCGACGTGAATCCATTTTGTGACGGATCAGGCGCCGACCATCCCGACAATCTCGTAAGTCTTTTTGAGGATTGGTGCCGCGATTTCACGCGCGCGGCCAGAACCAGTGGCGAGGATCCGGTCAATCTCGGCCGGGTCCGCCATCAAGCGCGACATCTCTGTCGAGATTGGCGTCAGCTTTTCGACGGCCACTTCGGCCAGACGGGGTTTGAACTGCCCAAATTGCTGGCCCGCAAACTCCGCGACTACGGCCTGCGGCGTCGTATCTGCGAGCGCGGCATAGATATTCACGAGATTGCGCGCTTCGGGGCGTTCGGAAAGACCCTCAAACGTTTCGGGCAATGGTTCGGGATCGGTCTTTGCCTTGCGGATTTTCTGCGCGATTGCGTCCGCATCATCGGTCAGGTTGATCCGGCTCATATCGGACGGGTCTGACTTTGACATCTTCTTTGAGCCGTCACGAAGGCTCATAACCCGCGTCGCCGCGCCCTCGATAACGGGCTCGGTGACAGGAAAGAAATCCACGCCAAAATCGTTGTTAAACTTGATCGCGATATCGCGTGTCAGTTCAAGGTGCTGTTTCTGATCTTCACCCACAGGCACATGGGTCGCGTGGTAAATCAGAATATCCGCCGCCATGAGTGCCGGATAAGCGAAAAGGCCCACGCTTGCATTCTCGCGGTTCTTCCCGGCCTTGTCTTTGAACTGGGTCATGCGGTTCAACCATCCCATGCGCGCGACGCAGTTAAAGATCCACGCAAGCTGCGTGTGCTCGGCGACTTGGCTTTGGTTGAAGAGAATGGACTGTTCAGGATCAATGCCGCTGGCGATGAACCCCGCACAGAGCTCACGCGTTGCGTGGACCAGTTGTTCGGGATCCTGCCAGACCGTGATCGCGTGCAGATCGACCATGCAATAGATCGTCTCAAAGTCACTGCCTTGCATATCGACGAAGCGCTTGATCGCGCCAAGGTAATTGCCAAGCGTCAACCCGCCGGACGGCTGAATGCCGGAGAAAACGCGGGGCGTGAAAGACGTCGTGCTCATTGCATGTGACCTGTCGGTGGATTTCTGCGCCCGCGTCGCTTAACGATGCCACCGAGAGGCGTCAAGGAACCCGGCATGGCAGATCATCAGGAAGAGCTTCCCTTTAACCCCATGCCGCCGGTCGTGACGGTGCTTGCGTTGACGCTGTTCGGGATCGAAGTTTTCCTGTCGGCAGGTGAACGCGGTCTCATCGGTGGCGCCGCCGCAATAGGATGGCGCGCGGATGCATTCCGCGATTATGGCTTCTTCCAACCCATCCTGGGATACATGATGCAGACAGGCCAATGGCCGCTGCAGGATGTGGGACGGTTTGTGACCTACGCGTTTGTCCATGTTGGTTTCATCCATTTGGTGATGGTGCTCGTGTTTCTCCTGGCCTTGGGCAAGATGGTCGGCGAACGCTTCAGCACATTGGCATTCCTGACGATATTCTTCGGCTCGGCAATTTCTGGCGCCCTAGCCTACGGACTGCTTGTCGAAACCAATCGCGTGCTTGTTGGAGCTTATCCCGCCGTTTACGGCCTGATTGGCGCCTATACCTATATTCTTTGGATCGGTTACGGCCTTGTCGGTGCGCCGCAAGCGCGGGCGTTCACATTGATCGGTGCGCTCATGGCAATCCAGTTGCTTTTTGGGATTGTGTTTGGAACCGGTCCGGACTGGATCGCCAATGTTTTTGGCGCAGCCGCTGGCTTCCTTTTGTCATTTCTGGTCAGCCCGGGCGGCTGGGCCCGGATTGTGGTGCGACTTCGTCAGCGCTGACGTTTCAGAATCTGCCGCAGCTCGCCCAAGTTCAACGCACCGATGATATGTGCGATCGCAAAGTACGAGACAATCCCGGCAAGCACGATTGCGGTGATGGTTGGATAACGAAGGCGCCGTGTGTTTAGGGCGGTCTCCCAAAGTTCGGCCAAACCCAAAATGACGAAGCCCATCAGCACGGACGCCACGAAGATCCTAAGTAGGCGGCGCATCAGCTCGGGCTCAAATTCTGCGGCTGACCCGAACCGCCGCGAGCCGCGCCAGAGCAGCCAGACCATTGCCCAGGCCGCCAAGGTTGTTCCGATTGCGGCGGCGCTGTAGCCGATGACTGGCGCCAGCCCGATTGCAACAGCCGCATTCACCACCATCGAAACCAACGCGTATCGAAACGGGCTCACCGTATCTTCACGCGCAAAGAACAGCGGTTGAAGGATCTTTTGGAGTACGAAGGCGGGCAGCCCCGCACCGTAGATGGCCAGAGCCAGCGCGGTCGCGGCAACATCGTCCGCCCCGAATTCACCCCTCTGAAAGAGAACCGAGATCAATGGCACCGGAATGACCATAAGTGCGACCGCTGCCGGGACGGTCAGCGCCAGCGATATCTCGGTCGATTTGTTCAAAGCCGAACGGCTGCCAATCTCGTCCCCCGCGCTCAGGCGGCGAGAGAGATCTGGCAAAAGGACAATACCAATCGCAATGCCGACAACGCCCAAGGGCAGTTGGTACATGCGGTCCGCAACGCTGAGCCATACGATCGCGCCATCAAAGAAACTGGCCACTTGGCGACCCACCAGCAGGTTTACCTGCACCACACCTGCGGCGAGCGCCGCTGGCGCCGCGACGATGGCGAGTTGCTTCATCTCCGGCGACAGGGTCGGCCATCCGGGTTTGATTGAAATCCCCGCACGCTTTGCCGCGACCCACAGCATTCCGAACTGAAGCACGCCAGCAATAATGACACCGACCACCAGAACAGAACCATAGGCCGGCCTGTCCAGTTCGAGTTCCGGAGCAAGCGAGAACTCTTCGAGGCCACCGGCACGAGCAAGAACCAAAAGCGAAACGAGGGTAACGTTCAACAGAACCGGCGCAGCTGCGGCGGCGGCGAACCGGCCACTTGCGTTCAGAACGCCACCCAGAAGTGCGCCGAGGGAGATAAACAGGATGTAAACGAACGCGTAGCGCCCATAGATGACGGCAAGGTCGAAACGGGCATCTCCGACAAAGCCGCTGGCCATTGCAACGACAAGTGCTGGCATCGCGATGATCGCGACGACGCAAAGCCCTATTAGGATGACACCCAGCAGGCTGAACGCCTGACTTGCAAACTCATCGGGTCTTTCGCCCGATTCCAACCGCTTGGAAAACATCGGCACAAAGGCCGAATTAAAAGCGCCTTCGGCAAAGAACCGGCGGAACATGTTTGGCAATGAGAACGCGACAAAGAACGCCTCTGCAACAGGACCGGCACCTAGATATGCTGCTATCATGATGTCGCGCGTAAACCCCAGAACCCGGCTGGCGAGTGTCCAAAAGCCCACCGTCAAGAAGCCTGTCACCAGCCTGACACGACTCATTCGGAAAGGGCCCGCTGTCGGCCTGCGTCAATGGCTTGGCGCAGCTTGTTCTCAAGCGATGTGCGCCGTGCGTCGGAATGGAATTTCAACCCGAACATGTCCTTGACATAGAAGGTATCCACGACCTGCTCGCCATAGGTGGCAATGACCGCCGAGGCGACATAGACGTTCGAGTTTGCCATTGTCCGTGCGAGGTCAAACAGCAATCCCGGTCGGTCTCGGGTATCGACCTCGATGATCGTGTAAATCTCCGACCCTTCGTTGTCGAACGAGATTGACGTGGGAACGTTGAAGGGACGTTCGCGCTTTTTCAGCTTGTCCCGTCCAACCAGTTCTTGCTGCGCGACCACCTCGCCTTTGAGCGTCCGTTGGATCATGCGTTCCAGACGCGGTAGCCGATTGGCGGCAAATGGGTGTCCTTCGATATCCTGTACCCAGAATACGGCGGTCGCATATCCGTCCTTTGACGTGTACGTCCGTGCATCGACCACATTTGCGCCCACCAGCGCCAGCGCTCCAGTAAGACGGGCAAATATTCCGGGATGATCGGCGATCGCAAAAGCCACGCGTGTTGCGTCCCGGTCATCATCGGGGTGCAGGTCAATCCGGACATCTTTGTCGGTGATGTCTCTCATCAGCTTGGCAAAGACCACATGCGTCGCCGTGGGCAATCCTTGCCAATAGGGGCCGTAGTGTCGCGCGACTTCTGCCCTAAGTTCTTTGGATGGCCAATCAGAGAGCGCATCGCGCAAGGCGCGCTTTGCCTCGTTCTCCCGCGAGTCGCGATTGAGATCCTCAAGTCCGCCAGCCAGCGCATTTGAGGTCTCGCGATAAAGCCCGCGCAAAAGCTGCGCTTTCCAGTTGTTCCATACACCTGGACCGACACCACGGATGTCGCAGACGGTTAGCACAGTCAGCAGATCGAGGCGCTTTTGGTTTTTAACGGCCTTGGCAAAATCCCGCACGGTGCGCGGGTCTGAGATATCGCGCTTTTGTGCAATGTCCGACATCAGAAGATGGTACCGGACAAGCCATTCGACGGTTTCTGCTTCTTCCTTCTTCAGGCCAAATCTTGGCGCCACCCGCCGAGCGATTTGAGCGCCAAGAACAGAATGATCCTCGGGGCGCCCTTTGCCGATGTCATGCAGGAACAAGGCGGCGTATAGCACGCGTCGGTTCACGCCGTTTTCCAGAATTCTACTGGCGACGGGCAATTCCTCGACCAACTCGCCGCGCTCAATCTGCGCCAGCGTCGAAATGCACTGAATAGTATGCTCATCGACCGTGTAGTGATGGTACATGTTGAACTGCATCATAGCGACGACGGGGGCAAATTCGGGCACAAAGGCCGACAACACACCGAGTTCGTTCATCCGCCGCAAAGCGCGCTCGGGATTCCCGTGTTTCAGGAGCAGATCCATGAAAATTCGGTTGGCTTCGGGGTCTTCTCTGAAGGTATCGTCAATCAGGTCGATATGCGCTGAAATCTCGCGCATGGCGTCCGGGTGAATAAGATATCCGGTGCGCAATGCTTCTTCGAAGATCCGCAGCATGTTGAGGCGGTCGTCGAAAAAGGTCGATGGATCTTCGATATCCAGCCGGTTGTGAACGATCTGATAGCCCGGTTTGACCTTACGCCTGCGGCGGAACAAACCCTGCAGCATCGGTGCGCGCTTGGCATGTGTTGCCTCAAGCGCAGTTAGCAGAATGCGCGTCAGTTCCCCCACCATTGTGGCGTGACGGAAGTAGTCCTGCATGAAATGCTCGACCGCGCGCCGCCCGTCATGGTCGGTATAGCCAAGCCGGGCCGCTATCTCGACTTGCATATCAAAGGTGAGCTGATCCATCGCGCGATCGGCGAGGATATGCAGATGGCAACGCACGGCGGTCAGAAATTCTTCTGCCTCACGGAACCGGTCATATTCGTCCTGGCGATACACTCCGATCCCAACAAGATCTGCCGGTTCGCGTACGTCGTTGACGTACTTCGCGATCCAGAACAACGTCTGTAGGTCGCGAAGGCCGCCTTTACCCTCTTTCACATTTGGCTCGACAACATATCGCTGGCCGCCCTGTTTGAGGTGGCGTTCGGCCCGCTCTTGCAGCTTTGCCTCGACATAGTCGGATCCCGTGCCGGTAAAGAGCTCGGCCCAGAGCCGTTGTTCCAGTGTCTCGGCAAGGTCGCTATCGCCGCAAATGTACCGGTTTTCCAACAGGGCCGTCCGGATGGTGTAATCCTCCCGCCCGAGCCTCAGACAGTCCTTAACCGTGCGCGATGAATGCCCCACTTTGAGGTGCAGATCCCAAAATATGTAGAGCATCGATTCAATCGTGCTCTCCGCCCAACCGGTGATTTTGTAGGGCGTCAAAAACAAGAGATCGACGTCGGAGTATGGCGCCATTTCACCGCGCCCATACCCGCCCACGGCGAGGACTGACAGCCGCTCGGCGTCTGTGGGCGTGGGGAGGGGGTGCAGGTATGTGGTCGCAACGCGAAAGACTTCGCGAACGATGCAATCGGTCAGGTAAGCGTACGCCGCCGTTGTGGGCCCCGCCGCGAATGGGTCGGACAAGAATGCGGCTTCAATTGCCTGTCTTCCCGACGCATTTGCGTCTTTCAAGACGGCAACGGTTGTTGCCCGGATATCGGCCGCCGACTTATCCGACGAGATACCGGTATCCACGGCAGCGCGCACTGCCGTGACATCAAAGATTAAGTTGGGTGCACAGATCAGCCGCGGCGCGGTGAGCTGATCAGAACCCTGAGCCGCTGAAGCTTCTTGGGGCAGGGTCAATCACATTCACCTGGTTGTTCTGGACTTGCGCAACGGCAAGCCCGCGTTCGTTGGAACCATCGGGTAGCAGGCGGAACACACCATTCGCCCCCACAAAGCCGCCGCCTCTGGTCAGCGAACCGGTGGTGAGCGCATTGCTGTCGCCGGTCGCGATCAGCGCCCCGATGGCTGCAATGCCATCATAGGCCAATCCGGCAAGCGGGTGTGGTTGGCTGTCATAGGTTTGCGTGTAGCGCGACGCGAACTGGTTCGCGAGGCCCGGGTCGGGCAGAGCAAACCACGCGCTTTGCAGGCCCGTCAGGGACAGCGCGCTTGCAGGAATGTCCAGCCGCTGCAAACCGATCATCTGTGTTGCCGCGGGATCAAGCCCGGCCTCTGGCAAGAGATCCGCGAGGAAGGGAAGTGCACCACTGGTCCCCGAGGTCAAAAAGACCGATGTGGCGCCTGAAAGCTGGACTTCGTTGGCGATTGTGGGGACGGCGGAAATAACACCCTCCTGCGACAGCTCAAAGGAACTGTTGCCAGCATAGGTTGCCCCATTGGTCTGAATGGCTGAAATAATGGCATCACGCCCGATCTCTTCCGACGTGTCCTCGGCGTTCACGATGTAGACGTTGCCGCGCCCCTGACCCATGGCGTAGCCGACCAGCCGATCCGCAGTGTTTCGAAATGTCGTGCCCAATACGAACACGTTGCCACCCGCAATCGCGGTATTGTTGGAGAAGGACAGAACGTTCACGTTGCCGCGCGCGGCTTCAACACCCGCCGCGTTGGCCGCTTCGGCAAAAACCGGCCCAATGATGATTTGAGCGCCTGCATCCAAGGCCTCTCGCGCAGCTTGCGTGGCCAGCGCCGGGTCGCCGCCAGTGTCGTGAACCGTCAACGCAATTTCGACGCCTTCAAGGTCAGATATTGCAAGACGGGCCGCGTTCTCGAGGCTTCGAGACAGGAACACGCCGTTCTCGCCGGAGCTTTGCGGCACGAGGAGCGCAACACGCACGGTATCCCGCGTGTTCACGGATGGACCGGTATTAATTGCACCGGGTTCACAGGCTGAAAGCGCGGCAAAAAGCAAAAGCGCGGCGCCAACGGTTCTCAGCTTGCGCAGCGACGACAAAAAAACGACCATTGCGAAGGATCCCATCCGGCCTAAAGGTTTGGCGGGACAGTATTCTGAACGACCGCGCATGTAAATTGCGCGTTGGAGGCTCATGCCTGATCAAGCTCCCACGTCGCTTCCCGCCGGTCTTTATTTGGTCGCGACACCAATTGGAAACGCGCGCGACATAACTCTGCGCGCGTTGGACGTTCTCACTGCAGCTGAGATTTTGGTAGCCGAAGACACGCGCGTTCTGCGCAAGCTTCTGGCGATACACGGCGTCGCAATCCGTGATCGGAAGGTACAGTCTTACCACGATCACAGCCCAGATCGAATCCGCAGTATGATACTGAACGCTGTGAAAGATGGTGCCGCAGTCGCCTATACCTCCGACGCGGGAATGCCCTTGATCGCGGACCCTGGCTTTGCGTTGGTGCGCGACGCTGTTGATATGGGGTTAACCGTGACGTCTGTGCCCGGACCGTCTGCCGCGCTCACGGGTCTTTCGATCTCCGGTCTCGCGACGGATCAGTTTTTCTTTGCCGGCTTCATTCCATCAGCCAAAGGCGCACGCGCAAAGTTTTTGACTGACTTGGCGAACGTGCCCGCCACGCTGGTTCTCTACGATACACCCCGTCGCGTTTTGGAAAGTCTTAACCAAGCTGCGACAATATTGGGGCCGGACCGTCGATTTGCGGTCTGCCGCGAACTGACCAAACGCTTTGAGAGTGTTTTGCGCGGGCGTCTGGGGGATGCGGCTTCGGTTCTCGCGGACATGCCCGAAAAGGGAGAATGCATCGTGGTGATTGAATATGTCCCGGCTGAAGTAAACGACGCGGACGTGGAATCCGCGCTGACGACAGCACTTGATACGATGTCGGTGAAGGACGCCGCGAGCCATGTTGCATCCGCGCTGGGCGTCGCGCGCCGCGACGTGTACCAGCGCGCGCTTGAACTAACGCGCGACAAATGAGCGGAGCGCTTGGATACCACGCCGGATTGGCCGCAGAAGACATCGTCGCGCGCCATTATCAAGCCTCAGGAGCGCGCGTGCTGGCGACCCGTTGGCGTGGACGCGCCGGTGAGGTCGACTTGGTTCTACAAGACGGATCTGATGTGATTTTTGTCGAGGTGAAGGCCTCTGCCACACATGATCAAGCCGCACAGCGTCTCACGCCACGACAGATTGGGCGGGTAACACTGGCTGCGCAGGAGTATCTTGAAGCCCATTCAAAGACAGGTAGCGGCATGCGCATCGATGCCGCCCTGGTCGATCGTCAGGGTCGCGTCGAGACGCTCAAAAACATATCCATGGTCTGACACCTTGCGGCGCGGTGCCGCATGCGCCACATACCCTTTCGACCGGAAAGGGAAGGCTGGCCATGAAAATAGCGTTTCAAATGGACCCGATTGAGGCAGTGGATATCGCTGCCGACAGCACCTTTCGGCTTGCAGAAGAGGCGCAGGCGCGTGGGCATAGCATCTTTACCTATCACCCGGATGATCTTGCCTTTGAAGAGGGTGTGATCACCGCCCGTGGCCGGGACACAACCGTCCGGCGCGAAACTGGGAACCATGTCAGCTTTGGTGCGCGCCGTAAGGTGGATCTGCGAGATTTTGATGTCGTCTGGCTCCGCCAGGATCCGCCGTTTGACATGGGCTATATAACGACCACGCATCTTCTGGATTTTCTTGCTCCTGATACGCTGGTGGTGAATGATCCCTTTTGGGTGCGAAACTACCCTGAAAAGCTTCTCGTGCTTGAGTTTCCGGACCTGATCCCGCCCACCACAATTGCCCGCAACTTGGACACCCTGCGGGAATTTAAGGAGAAGTACGGCGATATCATTCTCAAGCCGCTTTACGGAAATGGCGGCGCAGGGGTGTTTCGCCTGACCGAGGGGGACAAGAACATCACGTCCCTGCACGAGCTGTTTTCTGGCATCAATCGGGAACCGCTGATCGCTCAACAATTCGTGCCCGATGTGTCCAACGGCGACAAACGCGTGATCCTTGTCGATGGAGAGCCGGTGGGCGCGATCAACCGTATTCCAGCGGAAGGCGAAACCCGGTCAAATCTGCACGTTGGCGGACGCGCTGAGAAAATCGGTCTGACGGATCGCGATCTTGAGATTTGTGCGGCGATCGGACCAACACTCAAAGAGAAGGGCCAGATCTTTGTCGGGATCGACGTGATCGGGAATTATCTTACCGAGATCAACGTGACATCTCCCACGGGTATTCAAGAGCTTGAACGCTTTGACGGGACCAATGTTGCGGGCATGGTTTGGGATGCCATTGAAGCGCGGCGCGCGACCTAGGCCGTCTGTCCCGGCAATCTGAAAGCCAAAGCCTCGGCGATGTGGGGTTGTCGGACCTCTTCGGAGTGCGCAAGGTCCGCAATTGTGCGCGCCACACGCATCACGCGGTGATAACCGCGGGCGGACAGCCCAAACCGTTCTGCAGCACGGGCGAGCAGGTCGCGACCCTCAGCGTCCGGTGTCGCAGCCTCTGTAAGAGCCTGCCCTTCAAGATCGGCGTTACTGCGAATTCCGTCGTTTCCGTCGAAGCGCGCCACCTGAACATCCCGCGCCGCCAGAACGCGCGCGGCCACGTCTGCGCTGCAATCGCCGGATTCAGGCAAGTCGAGATCTTGGTAGGTCACGGGCGGTACATCCACGCGCAGATCAAACCGGTCCATCAGAGGTCCTGATACCCGTCCCATATAGTCCTCGCCACATATGGGTGCGCGCGAGCAGGCGCGGCCAGCGTCAGTGAGATATCCGCATTTGCACGGGTTTGCCGCAGCAATCAGCATGAACTTGCAGGGATATCGCACATGCGCATTTGCCCGCGCCACCACGACGTCGCCTGTTTCAATGGGCTGGCGCAAGGTCTCAAGCACATTGCGTGAGAATTCCGGGAACTCATCCATGAACAGAACGCCGTTATGCGCAAGCGAGATCTCTCCTGGCTTCGCGCCCTTTCCTCCTCCAACAATCGCAGCCATCGAGGCGGTGTGATGCGGTTCGCGAAACGGGCGGGCGCGGGAAATGCCCCCTTCATCGAGGAGGCCGCAAAGAGAATGGATCATCGATGTCTCCAACGCCTCCGATGCGCTCAGCGGTGGTAGGACCCCGGACATGCGTGCGGCAAGCATTGATTTCCCCGATCCCGGCGTGCCGACCAAAAGCGTGTGATGGCGGCCTGCGGCTGCAATCTCTAAGGCGCGTTTTGCCCGTTCCTGCCCCTTCACGTCTCGAAAATCGCGCAAGGCCGTTTCGCTGACCACTTCGCCGGGCTCAGATGGGGTCAATGGACGTTTGCCTGTCAGGTGAGCGATCATTTCGGTGAGCGTCTTGGCCGCAAAGACTGGGGTGCTCCCGACCCACGCCGCTTCGTTGCCGCAGGCCGCAGGACAAAGAAGCTGCCGATCAGACTCAGCGGCCGCCAGCGACGCGGGTAACGCACCAGCGACGCCCACCAACGAGCCGTCCAGCGACAGTTCGCCCAACGCCACAGAGTTTTCGATTTGATCGGCGGGCAGGACGTCCATCGCTGACAGTACGGCAAGAGCAATGGGAAGATCGAAATGTGACCCTTCCTTTGGCATGTCCGCCGGAGACATGTTGATCGTCAAGCGGCGCGCCGGCAAGGCAATCGCCATCGACGTCAACGCCGCTCGCACCCGTTCCTTTGCTTCAGATACCGCCTTGTCAGGCAACCCAACGATCGAGAAGGCCGGGACGCCTGGTGCAATTGCACACTGCACCTCGACCAGACGTGCGTCGATTCCGTCAAACGCAACAGTATAGGCGCGCGCGACCATTTTACCCCCGTTCTCAATCGAACGAGAGGTACCCACTCAAGCGTTTAAGAAGTGTTAACCATATCTGGCGCAAGGTTTACGGCATGCAGCGTCGTGGTGGCGCCGCTGTGACCAATCACGGTCGTGCTCAAGGGCGAGACGCGTTGGCTCAGCGTGTCATACGTGCTTGTGCCGCGCGCTGCCTGAACCCGGGTCAGGATTACGCCCATATGCGCCACGACGATAAAGTTTCCGCCGATATCAAGAAGGCCGCGCTCGACCTGGTCCACACGTTGTCCAAGATCGTGCCAGCTTTCTCCGTTAGGGGGCGCAAGGTGGTCTTCCCCGGTCCAGAATCGGCGCGACAGGTCCGGGTCGCGCGACGCGACCTGATCGGCCGTTTGGCCCTCCCAATCGCCAAAGTTCAATTCGCGCAAGCCCGGCTCATGCGCGCGTCGTGCACGGTTGCCCATGATCGCGTCCGCAGTTTGCCTTGCGCGCAAAAGGTCCGAGGAAACGACCGTTGCATCCTTGGGCAGCGCTTTGGCGAGCGTTTCGATGGCGGCATGATCGGACAGATCCGCCGGGATATCGCCCCAACCGTTAATGGTCTTTGCGTGGGTCGGCCCGTGACGCACCCACCAGATCCGCGTTTCCTTCATACGGGTAAAGTACCCTTGAGCGTCATCGGTAGGCCCGCAGTCACGCGCACCACAAGGTCGCACTGGGCCGCGAGCACCTGGTTCATATGACCGTGCGCTTGTCGAAATTGACGCGTAATTGCGTCACTGGGCACGATCCCGTCGCCCACCTCGTTCGTGACGATGACAACAGGCACTGGTGTGTTGGTTACCATATCGCCAAACTGCCCGATCTCCGCATCAAGATCCGAACCACCCAACAAGTGATTGGTCAGCCACAAAGTCGCGCAGTCGATAAGGGCGATGGATCCCGTTGGGCAGTTCGAAATTGCTGCCTCAAGGCGCAAAGGTTCTTCAATAACGGTCCATCGCGCATCACGGCGAGATCGATGAATATCGATTTTTTTAATCATTTCGTCATCGAAGGCTTGGGCGGTCGCAACATAAGTTGGGACAATTTCGCTTTTAAGAACAAAGTCTTCCGCCCATCGGGATTTTCCGGAAGCCGCTCCACCTATCACGAGCGTTCGCAGCGGCAAGTTTTTTTTCATGCTTTTTCTGATCCGTTGCCGAAGTGCCTGCGTATCTCCTGCAACAAACAACAAGCGGTGCGCAACACCCGCCAAACAGTTTAGACCGGGAGATTTGCGATGGCCCTTGACGGCTTCTCAGACCAGACCTTGTCCCGCCGGGCAATGAAGGCGGAACTTCTAGATGCTGAAACCGAGCTTCGGCTTGCTTATGCGTGGCGCGACGAGCGCGATGAGGCAGCGCTTCATCGATTGATCACCGCCTACATGCGCTTGGCTATTTCGATGGCCGCGAAATTCAAACGTTACGGCGCGCCGATGAATGACCTCATTCAGGAGGCGAGCCTGGGCCTGATGAAGGCCGCAGACAAATTTGATCCCGACCGTGGGGTTCGGTTTTCGACCTATGCGGTATGGTGGATCAAAGCGTCGATCCAAGACTATGTGATGCGCAACTGGTCGATGGTACGGACAGGTTCGACATCCTCTCAAAAGTCGCTGTTTTTCAACATGCGCAGGGTACAGGCCCGTCTCGAGCGTGAAGCGCTGGCGCGGGGGGAAAACCTCGACAAACATCAGATGCGCCAACTGATCGCAACCGAAGTCGGTGTCCCCCTCCATGATGTAGAGATGATGGAAGGTCGGCTGTCTGGGTCGGACTTCTCGCTCAACGCCACGCAGTCGACAGACGATGAAGGCAGGGAGTGGATTGAAACGCTCGAGGATGAGGGCGCACAGCAGTCGGCCGAAGTCGAGCACGAGAAAGACATTGAGACGCTGCGGAGCTGGCTGGTGACAGCATTGTCATCGCTGAATGATCGTGAGCAGTTTATCGTGCGCGAGCGCAAACTGCGGGATGCCCCGCGCACACTGGAAAGCCTTGGCGATGAGCTTGGGCTGTCCAAAGAACGCGTGCGGCAGCTTGAGGCGGCAGCATTCGGCAAGATGCGTAAGTCTCTGGAATCCCAATCGAACGAGGTGCATCACTTCTTTGCGTAACGACGCATTGGCAGATGCCATTGTCAGCTACGGCTGCGACGCATAAACATGGCTCACTGCAAATAGGTGGTGCGCCATGTTGGCTGGAAAGCGAATTCTACTGATTATTGGCGGCGGAATCGCGGCATTTAAGTCGCTGGACCTTATTCGTCGCCTCCGAGAGCGAGGTGCAACCGTCGTTCCGGTGCTGACAAAGGCCGGACAAGAGTTCGTGACGCCATTATCCGCCTCGGCGCTCGCCGCCGAGAAAGTGTACACCGATCTTTTTAACCTGACCGATGAAGCGGAAATGGGGCATATCGAACTGTCACGCGATGCCGACCTTGTTGTTGTTGCGCCTGCAACCGCTGACTTAATGGCGAAGATGGCGGGTGGTCACGCCAACGATCTTGCTTCGACGATACTGATGGCGACGGACAAACGCGTGTTGATTGCCCCGGCCATGAACGTGCGCATGTGGGATCACGCCGCCACTCAGCGCAATGCAACGACGCTGCAGCAAGATGGTGTCATCATCGTGGGGCCGAACGAAGGTGATATGGCCTGTGGCGAATACGGCCCCGGTCGGATGGCAGAACCGCTGGAGATTGTGGCGGCGATTGAGGCGGCGTTGAATGATGGACCGCTCAAGGACAAACGTATTGTTGTGACTTCGGGGCCGACGCATGAACCGATCGATCCCGTGCGGTATATCGCAAATCGATCTTCTGGGGCGCAGGGCAGCGCCATCGCGCGGGCGCTGTCCGCACTCGGTGCAGAGGTCGTCTTCGTTACCGGTCCGGCAGAGGCTCGCCCCCCCGATGGCGTTTCGGTGGTGCCGGTCCAAACGGCCCAAGAGATGCATGATGCCGTCCATAAAAACCTGCCCGCGGATGCGGCCGTGTTCGCCGCTGCGGTCGCGGATTGGCGGGTTGAGAATTCTGCAGAACAAAAGATCAAGAAGGGACCCGACGGAACACCTTCCCTGAAATTCACGGAAAACCCCGACATTCTTGCGTCGGTGGCCGGGCTAGAGGTTGGACGTCCGCGTTTGGTCGTTGGTTTTGCGGCCGAGACCACCAATGTCACCGAACATGCTACTGCCAAGCGTTTGCGCAAAGGATGCGATTGGATTGTTGCAAATGACGTGTCACCCGGCACGGGGATCATGGGGGGATCGGAAAACGCGGTCACCATGATCACCGATCAGGGCGCGGACGCGTGGCCTCGGATGACGAAGGATGAGGTTGCCCGCAAGCTCGCCCATCAAATCGCAGAAGCGCTCAACGATGCCTGACTGCGTTGTGCGATGCAGTCACGAAGACTGGGCGGATACAGCCATCGCCTTACCTGCCTATGCGACTTCAGGGGCTGCGGGTGCGGATGTCAGAGCGAATTTTCCCGATACTGATCGAGCCAACGGCATTGAGCTTGCGCCGGGCCAACGCGCGCTTATCCCCACGGGTCTGCGCGTCGAGATACCGACCGGGTATGAAATGCAATTGCGCCCGCGCTCTGGTCTTGCTTTGAAACAGGGCCTCACACTTCTCAACACTCCCGGAACTATCGACAGTGACTATCGCGGCCCGCTGGGCGTTATTCTGATCAACCTTGGGCAAAAAGCAGTTCAAGTGTCACATGGCGACAGGATCGCACAGGCTATCGTAAGCCCGGTTATTGAGGCGCAGTTCGCTTCTGTTGATACGCTGTCCGACAGCGATCGCGGTGTGGGCGGATTCGGATCGACCGGGGTCGTTTGATGGTGGTTTTTCTGGCGGGATGCGCCGCGATTTGGTTCATCGGGCGCTATATGAACGCGCCGACGTCCGCGCGGTGGACCATGATTGGGCTGCTTTATGTCGTCGTCCTTGCCACGACCATCATTTTTTCAGAAGGCCACCCGGGTCGGCAAATCTTTGGTGGATCACTGTCAGAATGGTTGGTGATCGGTTTCATCGCCGGGGCCGTGTGGGCTTATCGGCAAGTGCTTGCCAGGCTTCGCGCTCGGGTTAGACCCGAGAACCTTCCCGATTCTTCAGAGACCAAGCAAGCGCCCCTGGAACGCTATGCGCGCCATATCGTCCTGAGGGAAATCGGTGGGCTGGGTCAGCGCAAGCTCACTGAGGCTTCGGTGCTTGTGCTTGGTGCCGGCGGGCTTGGATCCCCCGTCCTTCAATATCTCGCCGCAGCGGGTGTGGGCACGATCGGTGTGATCGATGACGATGTTGTTGAGGGCACGAACCTGCAAAGACAGACGATCCATACCGACGCGCGGATCGGTATGCCCAAGGTGTTCTCCGCACGCGAGGCCATGATCGCGCAAAACCCTTTTGTCACGGTGAAACCCTATAACCGTCGCCTCACCGAAAGCATCGCGGCTGACCTGTTTGCCGAGTATGATCTGATCATCGACGGTACAGACGATGTTGAAACCAAATACCTTGCCAATCGTGTCGCAGCACAACTTGGATTGCCGCTTATCTTTGGTGCCTTGACCCAATGGGAAGGGCAGATCTCGGTCTTTGACGTGCGCGCCGGAACGCCCTGCTATGCGTGCGTGTTTCCAAACCCGCCCGCACCCGGCGCCGCACCAAGCTGCGCCGAGGCCGGGGTCGTGGGGCCGTTGCCCGGTGTTGTCGGGACGATGATGGCGGTCGAAGCGATCAAGGTGCTCACCGATGCGGGCGAGGCCCTGCGAGGCCGTATGATGATCTATGACGCGTTGTACGGCGAGAACCGGACGATCACTTTAAAGAAACGGGCCGATTGTCCGGTCTGTGGAACGCAGAGATAGCGCTGATTTTATTGGCTAAGCTGCCCAAGCGAACATACCTGTGTAGCGCAGGAGACAAGGATACCGCATGACCAACACGCTTCTTCAGGACTGGACGACACCCTTTGGCATTCCGCCGTTTGCGGACATTTCGGACGAGGATTTCAAGCCCGCGTTTGAAGCGTCTTTGAGAACCGCGCGCGCGGCGATTGAAGAGATTGCAAACGCGTCCGAAGTTCCGACATTCGCCAATACGATCGAGGCGCTTGAACAGGCGGACGCTGAACTGTCCAAAGTGCTGGGGGCATTCTATGCGTTGGCTGGCGCCGACACCAACGACGCGCGAAACGCCCTGATGCGTGAGTTCTCGCCCGCTCTCGCTGCATATGGCAGCGACATAACTCGGAACGAGAAACTGTTTGAACGGATCGATGATCTCTGGACGCGCAAAGACGCACTTGGGCTGACCGACGAACAGGAACGCGTGTTGATGCTGACGCGGCGCGGATTTGTGCGCGCGGGTGCTCAACTCAAAGGTGCCGCGGCCGACCGTCTCGCCGAGATAAAAGAACGGCTTGCGGTCTTGGGGACGTCGTTCACACAAAACCTGCTCAAGGACGAAGCTGATTGGTTCATGGATCTTCAAGAGAACGACCTTGAAGGATTGCCGGACTTTGTCGTCGCTGCCGCGCGTGCAGCGGGTACAGAGCGGGGTGCTGCCGGGCCCGTCGTGACGCTGTCGCGATCCCTGATCGTTCCGTTCCTGCAATTCTCATCCCGCCGCGATCTGCGCCAACGCGCGTTTGAGGCTTGGGCAGCCCGCGGGGCAAATGGCGGCGAAACCGACAATCGCGGTATTGCCACCGAGATTTTGGCGCTGCGCGAAGAGCGCGCAAAACTCCTTGGTTATTCGAGCTTCGCTGATTTTAAGCTTGAGACTGAAATGGCGGGCAACCCAGGTGCTGTCCGTGACCTTCTGATGCAAGTCTGGGAACCGGCCAAAGCAGCCGCCGATGCAGATGCCGTAATCCTTGAAGCCATGCTGCATCAGGACGGCGTCAATGATTCACTGGCACCGTGGGATTGGCGGTATTACTCAGAAAAGCGCCGTCAGGCGGAGTTTGATCTCGATGAGGCCGAGCTCAAGCCGTATTTCCAATTGGATCGGATGATCGATGCTGCGTTCGACTGTGCGACGCGCCTGTTTGGTCTGACGTTCACGCCGCTCGAAGCGGAAAGCTATCACCCCGATGTGCGGATGTGGGAGGTCACACGGGGCCGCAAGCATTTGGCTGTTTTTATTGGTGACTATTTCGCGCGTCCGTCAAAACGGTCGGGGGCATGGTGTTCCGCAATGCGAAGCCAACAACGTCTTGCGGGCGACATCAGGCCGATTGTTGTCAACGTCTGCAACTTTGCCAAACCAGCTGACGGGGAACCGGCCTTGCTGTCTTATGACGATGCAAGGACGCTGTTTCATGAGTTCGGTCATGCATTGCACCAGATGTTGTCTGACGTGACCTATGAGCGGATTTCAGGAACCTCAGTCGCCCGAGATTTCGTTGAACTGCCCAGCCAGCTTTATGAGCATTGGCTGGACGTGCCCGATGTGCTCAAGACCTATGCAACGCATGCGAAAACCGGGGAGCCGATCCCAGAGGCTCTGCTGGAGCGGTTGATGGCTGCCTCCACGTATGACACCGGGTTTCAGACCGTGGAATACGTCGCCTCGGCGCTGGTCGATTTGGCATTTCATGATGGGGCAGCACCTGCTGATCCGATTGAGTATCAAGCCAAGGTTTTGGCTGATCTGCAAATGCCTGCGGCCATTACAATGCGCCACGCAACTCCGCACTTTGCCCATGTCTTTGCAGGCGACGGATATTCAAGCGGCTACTACAGTTACATGTGGTCAGAAGTAATGGACGCTGATGCGTTTGAAGCCTTTGAGGAGGCGGGTGGCCCCTTTGACCCAGCCATGGCGAAAAAGCTAGAGCAACACATCCTGTCTGCAGGCGGATCTCAGGAGGCGGACGAACTCTATGTCGCGTTCAGAGGGCGCATGCCGGGGGTTGATGCGCTGTTGAAGGGTCGTGGATTGGCGGCTGCCTAATCCCGCAACTCGTCCGGTGTGACACCCCAGAGAGCGGTTTTCTCGACCCAGCCGCGGCGACCATCCGCACTCACCCGGCACCATTCGATACTGCACTCGCCCAGACGTGCCACAACACCGGCTTCGGCGTACGCATTGATCTGGGCGGTTGGGTCCGGCTTGACCATCATCGGCGTCAGGTCGGATTCGACGATGACGGTTCGCACGCCAGACAGAAGTGAATAGTGCACCCAACCGCCTTGACCGTCGCGGTCTTGGACCCGCCGCCAATGCCCATGCTCGGCCACGATCCGCAGCGGCATATCACGCCGTGTAAATACCCAATCAATCCGGTGAGACAGCGAAGGGCCACGGCGCACGTTACCTTCGGACGCCTTGAGTGACACGAAACGAGGTAGGGGAAGGTTGGTTTCTTTCCCGCGAACGACATCGCACCACGCCATCTGCGCGGCAACGACCAATGCGGTCGAGGCTGAAATAACTCTGAAAACGCCGATCACACCGCCGTCCTGCCTGTTTCGTCTTCAAATTGCACTCAATCGGTCCGGCCTCTCTTGTGCCGGTTCCCGTTCCTTGCCACTTTGCCATTCAACGCGGGTCTGGAAAAGATCGGGAGGCGCGGAATGCCAACAGAACGCCTGAGTGTTGTCGTGACGCGACGCTTGCCGGAGGCCGTTGAGACTCGGATGACCGAGTTGTTCGATGTCGAGCTTCGTCCCTCGGACAAAAAAATGACCCGAGACGAGCTTGCGCAGGCACTTCAGCGCGCCGACGTTCTTGTGCCGACGATCACTGACACGATTGATGCGCCGCTTTTGGCGCAAGCCGGAGAGCGGTTGAAGCTGATCGCAAACTATGGTGCCGGGGTCGATCACATCGACGTCGCGACCGCCCGGCAACGTGGCATTCTTGTGTCGAACACGCCCGGTGTCATGACCGAAGATACGGCTGACATGACGCTTGCCCTGATCCTAGCAGTCGCGCGCCGGATTCCGGAAGGCCTGTCCGAGATGCAGGCAGGCGATTGGGTGGGCTGGTCGCCAACCGCTCATTTGGGTGGCCGCGTCGGCGGGCGGCGCTTGGGCATCCTTGGTATGGGGCGCATTGGCCAAGCGGTGGCGCGTCGCGCCCGCGCGTTTGGGATGCAGGTTCATTACCATAATCGCAAACGCCTCCGACCTGAGATCGAAGAAGAGCTTGAAGCGACCTATTGGGACAGTCTGGATCAAATGGTTAGCCGCGTTGACGTGCTATCGATCAACTGCCCCCATACCCCATCTACCTTCCACCTGATGAATGCGCGGCGGCTCAAGCTGATGAAGCCGAGCGCAGTGTTGGTCAATACCTCTCGCGGGGAGGTGATTGACGAAAACGCCCTGACCCGAATGCTGCGCGCGGGAGAGATTGCGGGAGCGGGCCTTGATGTGTTCGAGCATGGGCATGAGATCAATCCCCGCCTGCGTGAATTGTCGAACGTCGTGCTGTTACCTCACATGGGGTCCGCAACCGTCGAAGGGCGCGCCGAGATGGGTGAAAAAGTGATTATCAATATCAAGACATTTGACGATGGCCATCGACCCCCTGATCTGGTCGTGCCGTCCATGACCTGACGGGTGTTTCTTTGCGCATTTGGCTGCTGATCGTCGCCATCGCCCTGTCTGCCTGCACACGGCCGATGACCGAGGCCGAGGTTGCGCTTGCGACAGACGTTTTTGGAGACGGGCTTGATACCGCGCCAGTTCGCATTGGCAAAGATATCGGACTGGCGCCTCCGCCACGGCGGGCCGAGGTCAGTGTTGAGGTGCGCCGCCCGGCTGAGGACCCGTGTGTGCGCGTTCCGACGCCACCGCGAAATGCGGCACCTCCAGCCTTTGCCGTTGGCAATTCGATCTACTTCTCTGGACAATTCTATTCCGTTGATGGTGGCTTTTTGTGGCCCGATGCCGTGCGCTTGCCGCACACCCTGATTCTCGTGCACGAATTGGTTCATGTGTGGCAGTGGCAAAACCGAGATCTGACAAATTACACCCCGTTCAAAGCCCTCTCGGAAGGGTTCTCCGGGGACGCCTATTTCTATGGTGCGGACGACGCCCCCGACCTTTTCAGATTTGGGTATGAGCAACAGGCGTCAATCGTCGAGGATTACCTTTGCTACCTGATCCTGGATCCTAGCGACCCAGTACTAGGTGACTTGCGCACACTGGTAGAACCGATGATCGATGTGGAGCGACTTGAGGCGAGCATCGATGCCGCACGGCGGCAGTGAATTTTGGTTTGGGCCGCACGCCAACCGGGTTAGGCTTGGTCGTATTTTGGAGATTCCCTATGCTTGATCGAGCCTTACTCGCCCTATCGTTGATCCTTGCCGCGAATTATGCAGCCGCCGATCCGCTCCCGTCTTGGGCTGAGACAGATGCCCGCGCTCGCATCATCGACTTTGTGGACTCAGTAACCAATGCGGGTAGCCCCGATTATGTAACCCCGGCGGATCGTGTGGCCGTTTTTGACAATGACGGCACGCTATGGGGCGAGCAGCCGGTGTATTTTCAGCTTATCTTTGCTGGTGATACTGTTCAGAAAATGGTCGATACCGATCCAGATTTTGCGTCAAGCGACGCGCTAAAGGCTGCCGCCGCAGGTGATTATCAGGCGTTGGCCGAGGGCGGCGAGGCGGCCATTATTGAGGTCGTGACGGCGACGCACTCCGGGTTGAGCGTTGATGATTTTCAGGCCAGCGTTGCCGACTGGATTGCAACCGCGCGCCATCCCACCACCGGCCTGCCTTACACCGGCATGACGTATCAGCCTATGGTCGAGCTTTTGTCATATCTACGTGACGAGGATTTCAAGACGTACATCGTCTCTGGTGGGGGTCTCCATTTCATGCGCGTTTTTGCGGAAGAGGCTTACGGCATCCCACCTGAAAACGTGCTCGGGACGTACACGGAAACCTCGTATGAGGTCGTTGATGGCGTGCCGGTGATTTCAAAAGAACCGGCGATTGCCTTTGTCGATGACAAGGAAGGCAAGCCGATCAACATTGAGCGGACGCTCGGAAAGCGACCGATCCTTGCAGGCGGTAACTCTGATGGCGATTTTGCCATGTTGGAGTGGACAACCGCGGGCGAGGGGGCACGGTTAGGATTGATCGTGCATCACACAGATGCCGAACGCGAAGTGGCCTATGACTGTGACAGCCATATTGGAAGACTATGCGATGGTTTAGAGCAAGGGCCTGATCGCGGCTGGCTTATCATCGATATGGCCAATGATTGGGATCGGGTCTTTACCGGTGCTCGGTGAACGGGCTGGCATGACTGACGTGCGCGCTCGACCGGCCTTCTTGCACCTCGTTGTGTTGGAGCGGCACAGTCACCACCGGCGCAAGCGGTTCGCGGGTTAGCGAGGGTACGCCACCCCTAACCCCCACGCGAACCGGAGACGAATATGACAGAATTTTCGCAGATCCCTGTGTTGGATCTTGGACCGCTGATGCGCGGTGAAGACACTCAGGCCTTGGCCCGCGAATTTGCCGCTGGCTACGGCACCGTCGGGTTTGGCTATGTGATCGGCCACGGGATCGATCCCGCCCTGCGCACCGCCATTTTCGCGGCGTCGCGCCAGTTCCATCAGATGCCTGCTGCCGAAAAAGAGGCGATCGCGCTCGATCGCAGTCACCGTGGCTATATTGCAATAAATACCTCAACAGACGTCAATTCCGACTTGGCCGAGGTCACCAAACCCAACCAGTCCGCGTCGTTCATGATGATGCGCGAAGATGAAGCTGCCGACCCCGGCGTCTATCTGTCCGGCCCCAATCAATGGCCGGAACTCGAAGGATTTCGCGAGGTTTGTGAAGCCTATGTCGCACAGATGACGGTTCTTGGTCAGAGGTTGATGGCACTTGCGTTAGAAGCATTGGAGGTGACGGACCGATCGATCCTCTCTGCATTTGTTACCCCGACGACTTGGCTGCGCCTACTGCATTATCCTCCGCAACCACCGCAATCTCCGGACGATCTATACGGTTCGGCGCCGCACAAGGATTTTGGGTGCCTGACGCTTCTTGCCCAGGATGACGTTGGCGGGCTTCAAGTTCAGACCCCGCAAGGCCATTGGGTCGATGCGCCGCCGATGCCGGACGCCTTTGTGGTCAATGTGGGGGACATGCTCCATGCGATGTCAAACGGGCGCCTCTTATCGACGCCACACCGCGTGATAAACACCTCAGGTCGAGAGCGTTACTCAGTCCCTTTTTTCTTCGATCCGCATGTTTCTACCCGGATCGCACCCTTACCCGGAACAGGAGATCCGCGGTTTAGGCCCGTAGAGTTCGGGTCATTCCTGCGGTCAGAGCTCGAAGCAGGTTATGACGCGCACAAATCCGATAGTGCGGATTAGGCAACCGGCATGCAGGCGACAAGTCTGCGTCGGTTTCGACCCATCATGGGTCGTCTGAACCGTGCGGAAATCCGGTGCCTTTGGCACATTGCACGCGGTCAAGTTACGCGCTGGGAGGGTCCCAAATGAAAACGCATGTCAAAGCACTGGTGGTCGGCGGTGGCGCCGTCGGAACCTCCATCGCCTATCACCTCGCGCGCGCGGGTTGGAAGGACGTCATGCTTTTGGAGCGAGATGAACTGACCAGTGGGTCGACTTGGCACGCAGCCGGTCTCCTGCCGTATTTCAACATGAGCTATGCCACGACCCACATCCACGACTATTCGATCAAGTACTACAAAACGCTTGAAGAAGAGACGGGCCTGAACCCTGGTTTTTCCGTCGTGGGCAATCTGCGGATGGCGCAGACACAAGACCGCATGGATGAGTATATGCTTTACGCGTCCACGGCTGAGACTTGTGGCGTTCCCTATGAATGGATGACGCCCGCGCAGATCAAGGATCGTTGGCCGCTCGTGCGTACCGATGATTTGAAGGGTGCGATTTATCACCCGACAGATGGGTACATTAACCCGGCAGACGTAACGCAAGCGATGGCCAAGGGCGCGCGGCAACATGGCGCTGTGATAGAACGTAAGTGGCAGGTCGACGGATATCATTGGACAGGCGATCATTGGGACGTCACCGTCACCAAGATGATCGAAAAGGGGGGGAACCTGATCCCCTCTGATGAGCAGATGGTTATCCACGCCGAACATGTTGTGACGGCCACGGGGAACCATTCACAGCGCACCGCCCAGCTTTTGGGGATCAAAATTCCGGCTATTCCGGTCGAACACCAATACATCGTCACCGAACCCGACCCAGCATTGGTTGAATACCGCAAGACGATGCCAGAACACCCGGTTCTGCGTGATGCAGATGCCAAATGGTATGTGCGCGAAGAGCGTGGGGGATGGATTCTCGGCCCTTACGAATACGGCGCTCCGGCGCGTTTCGAATACGCGGTCCCAGACAGCTTCCGCGCGGATTTGTTCCCGCTCGACCTGGAGCGCATTGAAGAAGAATACATGTCCATGATCCACCGTATTCCGTCCTCGGAAACGGCGGGTCTCAAAGACGACTATAACGGGCCGATTTGCTACACGCCTGACGGCAACCCGCTTCTTGGGCCAGCGCCCGGTTTGCGAAATATGTGGCTGGCCGAGGGCTTTTCCTTTGGCATCACGGCTGCAGGCGGCACGGGGTATTACCTTGCACAGCTTATGGTCAACGGCGAGGCCGAGATCGACATGGCAAGCCTCGACCCCAAACGGTACGGGTCCTGGATGACGACCGAATACGCCATGCGTAAGAACGAGGAATGCTATTCCCACGTCTATATCCTGCACCATCCCGACGAAGAGCGTGAGGCCTGCCGCCCGCTTAAGACCGCTCCGGCGTATGATCGGCAAAAGGCACTGGGCGCGCAGTTTGGTCAAGTCAACGGGTGGGAGCGCCCCAACTACTATGGCCCAATCGATGCGCCTGACAGCTTCGACCATGATGCGCGTAGTTTTCGTCGGGGGGGCTGGTGGCAATACGCCCACGATGAAGCCAAAGCCATCCGCGAAGGTGTCGGCCTGATCGATGCATCAGCCTTCACCAAGCACGTCGTGCGCGGGCCGGGCGCCACGGCCTTTTTGGACTACTTCACTTGCAACAAGCTTCCGCGCGTTGGGCGGATCAATCTGACTTACGCGCTCACCTCCGCCGGAACGACGCGCACTGAATATA
>JABSSC010000048.1 GCA_013214635.1 Paracoccaceae bacterium
TTCGACCATTTGTAATAGATGCCTTGAGATATGCCTTCACGGCGGCACAGCTCTGCAATGTTGTCCTCGCCACGCAAGCCGTCCAGCACGATCCTGATCTTCTCTTCGGATGAATAATGCTTGCGCGTGGCGCGCTTAATATCTTTTACGATCTTCTCGCCAGGGCTCTTCGTTGTCTTTCTCATCGTCCACTCCTCAGTGGTTACGATGAGCAACAAACCCTCTCCAAGCAAATGACCCTATTTGGTCCCATAAGCGCTGACGTCAGACACAGATCTAGAAACTTTTTGATAAGCAAATGGCTTGTTGAATTCTTTAATAAATAATTGGTGCCCAGGAGAGGACTCGAACCTCCACGTCCATACGGACACTAGCACCTGAAGCTAGCGCGTCTACCAATTCCGCCACCTGGGCAGGTGTCGTGGCGGTGGCGATTACCGCTGCCACTCGCGCGTGTCAACGCGAATCCACGTTGTCTGCGCTGTTTTGCGTCTTGTGTCGGCATCACGGCGTTTGTAGATCAAGTCTGTCCATTACCACGAGGCGTGTCACGATGGCGAATGTCGTCACAATCTTTGGCGGATCAGGCTTTGTCGGCCGATATATCGCGCGGCGCATGGCCAACGAAGGGTGGCGCGTGCGCGTCGCTGTTCGGCGGCCCAATGAAGCGATCTTTGTGAAGCCGTACGGCGCCGTTGGTCAGGTTGAACCGATTCTCGCCAACATCCGTGATGACCGCAGCGTTGCCGCCGCAATCGATGGGGCCGACGCCGTCGTCAACTGCGTGGGAATTCTGGCGGAGCAGGGGGCCAACTCCTTTGATGCCGTTCAGGCGGATGGGGCAGCGCGCGTCGCCCGGATCGCGGCGTCATCAGGTGTCGAGCGGTTCGTTCAGATTTCAGCAATCGGTGCCGATGCCGAGGCCGAAAGCGATTATTCGCGGACAAAGGCGGAAGGCGAAGCCGCCGTTCTTGAGCATATGCACAATGCGGTGATCCTGCGTCCGTCCATCGTCTTCGGGACTGAAGATCAGTTTTTTAACCGCTTCGCGGACATGACGCGCATGTCGCCTATGGTGCCCGTTATCGGGGCATCCACGCGGTTTCAGCCGGTCTACGTCGATGACGTCGCGAAGGCCGCTGTAAAGGGTGTGTTGGGGCAAGCCCAACCCGGCATCTACGAACTTGGCGGACCTGAGGTCATGACGTTCCGCGAACTCATGCAGATGATGCTGGAAGAGATCCGGCGCCGTCGTTTGGTTGTGTCGGTCCCGATGTGGGTCGGTCGCGTGATGGGCACCAGCTTTGACATTCTGAATTCAATATCGCTTGGGCTTATCAAGGGTCCAGTGACCCGTGATCAGGTGCGCAATCTCGCGAATGATAACGTGGTGTCGGACGATGCCATGACATTTGCGGATCTCGATATCGATCCGGTGCCGATGGAAACGATCTTGCCAGAGTATCTGTGGCGCTTCCGTCCGTCCGGGCAATACGCTGAGATCACGGATAGCGCGCGCAACCTGCGCCCTTAGGTATAGGCGACCCAAAGCAGGATAAGCCCGAGTGCGATGCGGTAGATGACGTATGGTGTGTAGCTGACGCTGCGCAGCAATCGCATCATCAGGACCAGCGCCAAAAACGCAGCAACGAATGACAATGCGGCCGCGATGGCTCCGTCCCGCCAAAACTGGGCGTCGGCACTGCCGACCGCATCAATACCAAGCAATACGCCCGAGGCGATGATCGTCGGAATCGACATAAGCATGGCGAGCCGTGCGGCATCCCGCCTGTCATAGCCTAGGTACCGTGCGGCCGAGATCGTGATGCCGGATCGTGACGTTCCCGGGATCAGCGCGATGGCTTGCCACAAGCCCATAACAAGCGCGTCTTTCAGCCCCCAGCGCCCTGCCGTCTTCTCGACCCCGCCTTTCTGGTCTGCCCAGTACAGCACAAGCCCAAAGATGATCATCGCCCAGCCGACAACTGCAACCGATCGCATCGCTGAATCCAGACCGGTGAGCTTTAGTATAAGACCGGCAATGACTACCGGGACCGTTGCAATGACGAGACATAGCGCAAGCCATGTGTCCTGGCTGTCGATCTGCCAGCGAAGTAATCCCGGGATGCCGCGCAACGCGCGCCTGACGTCGTCCCAGAAGTACAGGATGACCGCCCCAAGCGAACCGACGTGCACCGCGACATCAATCGCGAGGCCCTGATCCCCGAAACCTGTGAGATTCGGCAATAAGATCAGATGACCAGAGGAAGAAACCGGCAAAAACTCGGTAATCCCTTGGATCAATGCGATCAGTATGAGATGAAAAAGGCTCACCTCTGCCGTTTAGCAGCAATTTTGGTGATTTAGAATCCTTTTGTTTTCAAACGGATTTCCAATTATAAGTCAGTAATACTGTCCTAAAAATGCGGCGCTGCAGCAGAAAATAGCGATTTGGTCAGGTATAGAATCGTAATTGGGTCAGAAGTTTTGACTTTTATTTCTTGTTAGATGTCCTTAAACGGGCGGTTCCATGGAAATCGGGAGGGTTCGGCCGTGGCTGATAATCCAATGCTCAAGTTCGTTGACGTACCACGCATCATGCCAACAAAGCGTGAAGCTGGCGAACGGCGTGAGGATTTCAATGAGATCTACGCCGAGTACGCGCGGGAAAAGGCCGAAGAGCAAGCCTCTCGGTGTAGCCAGTGCGGCGTGCCCTATTGCCAATCGCACTGCCCATTGCACAACAACATTCCCGACTGGCTGCGATTGACTGCCGAAGGCCGCCTGCGCGAGGCGTATGATGTCAGCCAAGCCACCAACACTTTCCCTGAGATCTGTGGCCGTATTTGTCCGCAAGACCGTCTTTGCGAAGGCAACTGTGTGATCGAACAATCGGGTCACGGCACGGTCACCATTGGTTCGGTAGAGAAATACATTACCGACACAGCGTTCGAGGAAGGGTGGGTGCGCCCAATCGCACCGACAGCGGAACGCTCTGAAAGCGTTGGAATTATTGGCGCTGGGCCGGGTGGTTTGGCGGCGGCTGACATGCTGCGCCGGCAAGGCGTTCAGGTCACAGTCTATGATCGCTACGACCGGTCTGGCGGCCTGTTGGTTTATGGCATTCCCGGCTTCAAGCTGGAGAAAGAGATCGTCACGCGCCGCAATGATCAGCTTGAGCAAGGCGGGGTGGAGTTCGTCCTGAACTGTAATGTGGGCGAGGACATCTCGTTCGAAGACATCCGCGCGAAGCACGACGCGGTGCTTATCGCGACGGGCGTTTACAAGTCGCGCGATCTTCAGGCGCCGGGCGTGGGTGCCGAAGGCATCGTGAAGGCGATCGATTATCTGACTGCGTCAAATCGAAAGAGCTTTGGCGATGACGTGCCTGAGTTCGACTCAGGCGAGCTGGATGCGGACGGCAAGCGCGTCGTGGTCATCGGCGGCGGTGATACGGCCATGGACTGTGTTCGGACGGCAATTCGCCAAGGCGCTGAAAGCGTTAAGTGTCTGTATCGTCGGGATAAAGCGAACATGCCGGGGTCCCAGCGCGAAGTTCAGAACGCCGAAGAAGAAGGCGTTGAGTTCGTTTGGCTGACTGCACCGAAGGGCTTTACCGGGGAAGAGGTTGAGGGCGTGATTGTCCAGCGGATGCGTCTGGGACAGCCAGATGCTTCTGGCCGTCAAAGCCCCGAAGTGATCGAAGGCGCGGATTATACCGAAGAGGCTGATCTCGTCATCAAAGCTCTGGGATTTGAGCCAGAAGATTTGACGCAGCTTTGGGGTGTTGAAGGACTGGACGTCACGCGTTGGGGCACGATCAAGGCGGACTTCCACACGCATGAAACCTCTCTCGATGGGGTCTATGCCGCAGGTGATATCGTCCGCGGAGCATCTCTGGTCGTTTGGGCCATCCGTGATGGGCGCGAGGCCGCTGAGGCGATCCTTGAACGGTTCAATGCGGGTGCCAAGGTCGCCGCTGAGTAAGCCATTTTTCAACGTCGGCAAAACGTCGGAGTTTCGTCGGCATAACGTCAGAGCAAGGAAAGCCCCTCGCCATGACCGAATGGACGCAGAAAACTGGTCAATGCCTATGTGGCGCTGTCAGCTTTACGGCGACGGTCGGATCAGAAATCCAAGCCTGCCATTGCCGGCAATGTCAGCAATGGACTGGCGGGGGACCGCTGTATTCAACCCGCGCGCGCGACGTTGAAATCACTGGCGAGGAAAACATCGCCGCGCATCATGCCAGCGAATGGGGTGAGCGTGCGGTATGCCGCATCTGCGGCTCGACACTGTATTGGCGGATGCAAGGGCGGCCCGTTGCGTTCGTCGCCGCCGGCCTGCTGGACGATCAATCCGGTATGTCCGTGACGGAAGAAATATTCGTAGATTACCGGCCCGATTGGCTGGCCCCGATTGAGGGCGCCGCGCAAAGCACCGAGGCCCAGGAAATGGCGAAGCTCGAAGAGTTTCTGGCAGGAGAAAACACATGACCAAGTTTGACGCGAAATGGGTTGCCGAAGAACAGGCAAAGCGCGCCTTCATGGCCGAAAACAGTCTCTATTCCAGCGAAGATGAGCATTCTTCTTGTGGTGTGGGCCTTGTCGTCTCAATTGACGGCACGAAGTCGCGCAAGGTTGTCGAACACGGTATCGATGCGCTTAAGGCCGTTTGGCACCGGGGGGCCGTAGATGCCGATGGGAAAACCGGCGACGGCGCGGGCATCCATGTGCAAATCCCGATCCCGTTCTTCTATGACCAGATTGAGCGTACCGGACATGAGCCACGCCCGGACGAGCTGATTGCTGTTGGGCAGGTGTTCCTCCCGCGCACGGATTTCGGTGCTCAGGAAACCTGCCGAACCATCGTTGAGACCGAAGTCCTGCGCATGGGCTATTACATCTATGGTTGGCGGCATGTGCCGGTGAATGTCAGCGTTCTGGGCGACAAAGCCAACGCAACGCGGCCTGAGATTGAGCAGATCATTATCTCGAACGCAAAAGGCGTGGACGAAGAAACGTTCGAGCGTGAGCTTTACGTGATCCGTCGCCGGATCGAAAAAGCGGCCGCGGTTGCGCAGGTGCCCGAGCTTTACGTCTGTTCGTTGTCCTGTCGGTCGATGATCTACAAGGGCATGATGCTGGCCGAGCAGGTGGCGGAGTTTTATCCCGACCTGAAGGACGACCGGTTCGAGAGTGCGTTCGCGATTTATCACCAGCGGTATTCGACGAACACGTTTCCGCAGTGGTGGCTCGCGCAGCCGTTCCGCATGCTGGCCCATAACGGCGAAATCAACACGCTCAAAGGCAACGTGAACTGGATGAAGAGCCATGAGATCCGCATGGCCTCGGGCACGTTTGGCGATATGGCCGAAGACATTAAGCCGATCATCGCCAACGGCGCGTCGGACAGTGCGGCCCTTGATGCGGTGTTCGAGGTTCTGGTGCGCGCCGGGCGTAATGCGCCGATGGCCAAAACCATGCTGATCCCTGAATCGTGGTCCAAGCAGGCGGTGGAGCTGCCGCAGGCGTGGCGGGACATGTATTCTTACTGCAATTCGGTCATGGAGCCATGGGACGGCCCTGCGGCGCTGGCCATGACGGACGGTCGCTGGGTTTGTGCCGGTCTGGATCGGAACGGCTTGCGGCCCATGCGGTATGTTGTGACCGGCGACGGACTTGTGATTGCGGGCTCTGAAGCCGGCATGGTGCCGGTTGATGAAACGACCGTTGTTGAAAAGGGGGCGCTTGGTCCGGGACAGCTGTTGGCAGTTGATATGGTCGACGGCAAGCTGTTCCACGACACCGAGATCAAGGACAGGCTCGCCGCCGCGCAGCCCTTTGGTGAATGGGTCGAGCGGATTACCGAAATGGACGATGTGCTGGCCGGTGTGACCGAGCAGCCGATGTTCACCGGGGATGAGCTGCGCCGTCGCCAGATCGCGGCGGGCTATTCCATCGAGGAACTGGAGCAAATCCTTGCACCGATGGCTGAAGACGCGAAAGAGTCGCTGGCCAGCATGGGTGACGACACCCCGCCTGCCGTTCTGTCCAAGAAGTACCGGCCGCTGAGCCATTACTTCCGTCAGAACTTTAGTCAGGTTACAAACCCGCCTATCGACAGTCTGCGTGAATACCGGGTGATGAGCCTCAAAACCCGGTTCGGCAACCTTAAGAACGTGCTGGACGAGGATTCGAGCCAGACCGAGATCGTCGTGTTGGACAGCCCCTTCGTGGGTAACGCGCAGTTCGATGCTTTGGTTAAGGGCTTTACCTCGCAAATGGTCGAGATCGACTGCACGTTCCCAACCGGCGATAACCCAAGCGCACTTTGGGAAGGGCTGGAGCGTATCCGGGCCGAAGCCGAGGACGCTGTGCGGTCCGGTGCGGGCCACGTGATCTTGACGGATCATCAACAGGGTCCTGACAAGGTCGCGATGCCTATGATCCTTGCGACGAGCGCGGTGCATTCCTGGCTGACGCAGAAGGGGTTGCGCACCTTCTGTTCGATCAACGTGCGGTCCGCGGAATGTATCGACCCGCATTACTTTGCGGTTTTGATCGGATGCGGTGCGACGGTCGTGAACGCTTATCTGGCAGAAGATTCACTTGCAGATCGGATTGAGCGTGGTCTTCTTGATGGTCCTCTGACCGAGGCGGTTGCGCGGTACCGTGCGGCGATCGATGCCGGTCTTCTTAAGATCATGTCCAAGATGGGTATTTCGGTCATCTCGTCCTATCGCGGTGGTTTGAACTTTGAGGCCGTGGGCCTGAGCCGTGCGATGGCGCACGAGTTCTTCCCCGGCATGCCCAGCCGGATTTCGGGCATAGGTGTGTCTGGTATTCAGCGCAGTGTCGAAGGCATCCACGCACAGGGCTTTGGTGGCGGCACGGATGTTCTGCCCATTGGCGGCTTCTACAAAGCGCGCCGCTCGGGGGAGACCCACGCCTGGGAAGCGACATCGATGCACATGCTGCAAAGCGCCGTGACCCGCGCGTCTTATGAGATGTGGGCGCAGTATTCGGCCAAGATGAAGGCGAACCCGCCCATTCATCTGCGCGATTTGATGGACTTCAAACCGCTTGGTCGGCCGGTTCCGATTGAAGAGGTGGAAAGCATCACATCAATTCGTAAGCGGTTTGTGACGCCGGGTATGTCGCTCGGTGCGTTGAGCCCGGAGGCGCACAAGACGTTGAACGTCGCGATGAACCGGATTGGGGCAAAGTCGGATTCGGGTGAGGGCGGTGAGGATCCCGCACACTTCCACCCGGAACCCAATGGCGACAATCCGTCGGCCAAGATCAAGCAGGTTGCGTCGGGCCGCTTTGGTGTGACGGCGGAATACCTGAACCAGTGCGAAGAGCTTGAGATCAAGGTCGCACAAGGGGCCAAGCCCGGTGAAGGTGGTCAGTTGCCGGGGATGAAGGTCACCGACCTGATCGCGCGTCTGCGGCATTCGACCAAAGGCGTGACGCTGATTTCGCCGCCGCCGCATCACGACATCTATTCGATCGAGGATCTGGCGCAGCTGATCTATGACCTCAAGCAGATCAACCCGCGCTGTAAAGTGACGGTGAAACTCGTTGCGTCCTCTGGCGTTGGTACGATTGCCGCCGGTGTGGCCAAGGCCAAAGCGGATGTCATCCTGATCTCGGGCCACAACGGCGGAACCGGGGCGTCTCCGGCGACCTCGATCAAATATGCCGGACTACCATGGGAGATGGGTCTGACCGAGGCGCATCAGGTGCTGGCCATGAACAAGTTGCGCGACCGGATCACCTTGCGGACCGATGGTGGTTTGCGGACGGGCCGCGATATTGTCATGGCGGCAATGATGGGGGCCGAGGAATACGGGATTGGCACCGCTGCGCTGATCGCGATGGGCTGTATCATGGTGCGCCAGTGTCAGTCGAATACGTGCCCCGTTGGCGTGTGTACGCAGGACGAAAGCCTGCGGGCCAAGTTCACCGGCAATGCTGACAAGGTCGTAAACCTGATCACCTTTTACGCGCAGGAAGTGCGTGAGATTCTGGCCGAGCTTGGCGCGCGGTCGCTGGATGACGTGATTGGTCGGGCAGATTTGCTCAGCCAGGTGAGCCGTGGGTCGGCGCATCTCGATGATCTCGACCTGAACCCGTTGTTGATCACCGTCGATGGTGCGGATCAGATCGAATACGATGTGAACAAGCCTCGAAATGTCGTGCCGGACACGCTGGATGCCGAGATTGTGGCGGATGCCGCACGCTTCCTCAACGAAGGCGAAAAGATGCAGCTGTCCTATGCGGTTCGGAACACGCACCGCACCATTGGCACACGCACATCGAGCCACATCGTTCGTGCCTTCGGGATGCGCAATTCGCTGCAACCCGATCATCTGACGGTCAAGCTTTCGGGGTCGGCGGGTCAGTCACTGGGCGCGTTTGCGGCGCCGGGTCTGAAGCTGGAAGTGTCGGGAGATGCCAACGATTACGTTGGTAAAGGATTGTCCGGCGGCATGGTCGTCGTGCGTCCACCCATGAACTCACCGCTGGTGGCTGCGGACAACACGATCATCGGCAATACCGTTCTTTATGGTGCAACCGACGGTTACCTTTTTGCGGCAGGTCGCGCGGGTGAGCGGTTTGGTGTTCGGAACTCGGGCGCAAAGGTCGTCATCGAAGGCTGCGGCTCGAACGGGTGTGAGTACATGACCGGCGGCGTCGCTGTGATCCTTGGCTCTATCGGTGCGAACTTCGGGGCCGGGATGACGGGCGGTATGGCCTATCTCTATGATCCCGAAGGTGCGGCGCTTGATATGCTGAACCTCGATTCCATCGTGACCTGCGCCGTGACGGAGCGGTATTGGGAGGCCGAGTTGGAAGATCTGGTGCGGCGTCACCTGGAAGAGACCGGAAGCCGTCGCGCGGCCGACATCCTTCAGCATTGGGAAGAGGAACGCGAAAACTTCCTCCAGATCGTCCCGAAAGAGATGCTCGACAAGCTGCCGCATCCGGTGCCGGTCGGTCGGGAGGCCATTCCCGCCGAATAAATACGCATAGCCTTGCTGGAATCACTAAGACCGGGGACACTGAGGTGTCCCCGGCTTTCGTTTGGGGCGACGCATAGACCAGAAAACTATGAAAACATTGGAGGTTTTGATGCGACCGAAGTTCTTGATTGCCCTGCCAACTGCCGCATTCCTGGTGGCCTGTGCGAATTCCGGTTCAAGCTACGTGCCGATAATCGACGGTCCGGTTGGACCGAACTTCAATGTTGATCTCGCCCAATGTCAGCAGATCTCGACCCAGCAAGGGGTCGTCGACGAAAGCACGGCATCAACGGCGGCAACGTCTGCGGTCGCGGCGGGTGCCGCGGCGGCCATCATCGACAATTCCGGCAATAACGCGCTTGATGCCGCGATTGCGGGTGCTGTGATTGGCGGGGCGGCCAGCACGATCAACAACCGTCAGCAGCAAGAAGCGATCATTCGCAACTGCATGCGTGGACGCGGGTACAACGTGGTCGGCTAGACCTGAATTCCGGGCTGTTCGCGCAGCTTGAATTCGGTTACTTGGCAGCGTGGCACAGGCGAAAAAGAAACCCGCGGCGAAAAAGAAAAAAACCGCCGCGAAACCTAAGAAGCTCCCGCTATGGCGGCGCATTTTGCGCTGGGCTGGGCGGGGCTTGGGGGCTGTTGCTGCCTTCTTTGTCCTGCTCGTATTTATCTTTGCGTTTCTCCGCCCGCCAACAACGCCTTACATTATTGCCGAAGGGCTGCGGCATGGCGGGATTGATCGGCAGTGGGTGCGGATGCGGGATGTGGCCCCTGTGATGGGGCGTTCCGTCGTTGCGGCGGAGGACGCGAATTTCTGCCTGCACTGGGGGTTCGACATCCCGGCGATCCGTGATGCGTTAGAGGACGGTGCGGGTCGCGGCGCGTCCACACTCACCCAGCAGACAGTCAAGAACGTCTTCCTATGGCAAGGGCGAAGCTGGCCCCGAAAGGCAATGGAGGCGTTGCTGACCCCGGTGGTCGAACTGGTCTGGACCAAGCGCCGGATTGTCGAGGTGTATTTGAACGTCGCCGAATTCGATACGGGCGTCTTCGGAGTTCAGGCGGCGGCTCAGCATTACTTTGGCGTGGACGCGCGTGATTTGACCGCGACGCAGGCTGCGCGGTTGGCGGCAGTGCTTCCCAATCCCAAAGAGCGATCGGCGTCGAGGCCAACAACAGCGCTTCAACGGCGGGCCAATGCCATTGCCGATGGGGCGGAGACAATCCGCCGGGATGGGCGTGCAGACTGCTTTGAGGATTGAACTACAGCCCGGTTTTCGGCAATCACCATGGATATACCCCATGGATATACCATCGCAAAAGCTGATCATGATCCGACTTTATCACGTCCCCCTTTCTCCATTTTGCCGCAAGGTGCGCCTGAGCCTTGGTGAGAAGAAGCTTGAGGTCGAACTTGTCGAAGAGAAATACTGGGAACGTGACCCCGATTTTCTGCGACGCAATCCCGCCGGGAAAGTTCCGATTCTGAGGATGGACGGCAAAACGCTGACCGAAAGTTCGGCGATTTGCGAATACATTGAAGAGACGCATCCGACGCCGTCGCTGATGCCAAAAGACCCCGGAACCCGGCATGAGGTTCGCAGGTTGGTCGCTTGGTTTGACGATACATTCCATACGGAGGTGACGTCGAAACTGCTTTACGAGCGGGTGAACAAAAAGATCATCGGAACGGGCTATCCCGATAGCTCGAACGTGAAGGCCGGGGCCAAGGCCATTCGCTATCACCTCGACTATATGGAGCATCTTCTGGACCAGCGACGCTGGCTGGCGGGGGACGCGATGACGCTGGCAGACTTTGCCGCCGCCGCGCATCTTTCGGCGTTGGATTATATCTCGGACGTGGATTGGAACCGCTGTGCGAATGTGCGCGACTGGTACGCCAAGATCAAATCGCGCCCGGCGTTTCGCGGATTGCTGGCAGATCAGGTGCCGGGGTTCCCGCCACCATCGCATTATGCCGATCTGGATTTCTGATCCAACCCGCGATGGGGGGCTGTCTGCCCCCTCTGTGGGCTGCGCCCACATTCACACCCGAAAGTATTTCTGGACCAATGAAGGTTTCGGCCGTGGAGGCTGACCGGGTTAAGTCCAAGGCGCTGGAAGAGGGGTTTTCGCTGGCGCGGATAACCGGGCCGGAGACCGTGCCGGAAGTTGCTGAGCGGTTGGAGGCCTTTGTTGCGGCGGGCTATCATGGACAGATGGGGTGGCTTGCCGAGCGGCGTCATTGGCGAGGCGATCCGACGGCGCTATGGCCAGATGCGCGGTCGGTCATCATATTGGCCGAGGTCTATACGCCGGATCACGACCCTTTGGCTGTTTTGGAGCGGCGCGACCGCGCTGCAATCTCGGTTTATGCGCAGAACCGGGATTATCATGACCTTGTAAAAAAGCGCCTCAAGCGGGTTGGGCGTTGGCTGATCGAGGAGGCTGGCGGTGAGATCAAGGTGTTTGTCGATACCGCGCCGGTGCCCGAAAAGGCGCTGGGTCAAGCTGCCGGTCTGGGGTGGCAGGGCAAACACACCAATCTGGTCAGCCGTGATTTAGGGAACTGGTTCTTTCTGGGTGCGATTTTTACGACGCTCGAGTTGAAGCGCGATATGGCCGAGATTGATCACTGCGGATCGTGCCGGGCCTGCCTTGATGTCTGCCCGACGGACGCCTTTCCCGCGCCTTACAAGCTCGACGCGCGGCGCTGCATCTCTTACCTGACGATTGAGCATCGTGGGCCTGTCGAAGAAGAGTTGCGCGGCAAACTGGGCAATAGGATTTACGGCTGCGATGACTGCCTTGCCGTTTGTCCCTGGAACAAGTTTGCGGTTGCGGCAAGTGAGATTGGCTATGCGGGCCGCGAAGACTTGATTGCGCCAGAGTTGGCGGAGTTGGCCGCTTTGGACGATACTGCCTTTCGCGAGCGGTTTCGTGGTAGCCCGATCAAGCGGATCGGGCGGGATCGATTTGTGCGCAATGTACTGTATGCGATCGGCAATTCTGGCGACCCCCGACTGAAACCATCCGCGCAGCGGCTTGTGAATGACGCGGATCCGACAGTTGCGGACGCTGCGCGCTGGGCTGTTTCACGGCTCTGACTGGCGGGACGGTGTTTTCCGCGATAGGCATTGGGCATGTCCGTCGCCGCCCCCAATGCCAGTCGCGCGATCGCGCTCAAGGTCGCGTCGGTGTTTCTGTTTGTCGTTATGGCGAGCTTGATCAAGTTCGGCTCCCGCGACGTGCCGCCGGGGGAGGCGGTGTTTTTTCGCTCGCTTTTTGCGTTGCCGGTGATTTTCGGCTGGCTCGCGCTTAAGGGAGAGTTGGCGGACGGGTGGAAAACCCAGAACCCACTTGGCCATCTGTGGCGCGGATTGATCGGCACCTCTGCAATGGCGATGTCCTTTGCGGGGCTTGCCATTCTTCCGCTGAGTGAGGTGAAGGCCATTCAGTATGCCGCGCCGATCCTCGTCGTGGTCTTTGCCGCGCTCATCCTGGGTGAGCGCATCCGAAAAGTTCGGATCACGGCGGTTGCGATGGGAATGATCGGTGTGCTGATCATCTTATGGCCGCGTTTGACAACCTTGAGTGATACGGCGAGCGATCCCTATTTGGCGTTCGGCGCGATGATTGTGCTGACGGGGTCGGCCTGTGCAGCGATGGCGCAGATCTTTGTGCGGCGGTTGGTCGAGACGGAGTCGGCGAGTTCAATCGTGTTTTGGTTCACCATCACATCGACCGTGCTGTCGCTTCTTACCGCGCCATTTGGCTGGGCGATGCCTGCGGCGGATGCGTTTGTGGCGCTTGTGCTGGCGGGTTTGTGCGGGGGCGTCGGGCAGATTCTTTTGACCCAGAGTTACCGCTATGCCGACGTATCCGTCATTGCACCGTTTGATTATATGTCGATGCTGTTCGCATTGGTAATTGGATATGTGCTGTTCGATGAGGTGCCGACTGCGGCGATGTTGGGCGGTGCGGCGCTTGTGATCGCGGCGGGTGTGCTGATTATCTGGCGCGAGCGGCAGCTGGGCCTGAAGCGCGGGCGCGCTCGGGCGGTGGTGACACGAGATGGGTAGAGACGTCTGAGATGGCAACAGGGCTTTTTGAGCAATTTGTGACGCTCTTTGTGGTCGTCGACCCAATTGGAACGGTGCCGGTTTTTGTTGCGGTCACTGCGGGCGTCGAGCCGAGTTTGCGGCGCCGGGTGGCCTTTCGCGCCTTTCTCATTGCATTGGGTGTCTTGGCCTTCTTCCTCGTCGCGGGTCAGTTCCTGATCGAGGGTCTTGGCATCAGCTTGCCAGCTTTTCAGATTGCTGGTGGTCTGATCCTCTTTCTCTTCGCGCTGACAATGATTTTTGGGGAATCCAAGCCAGACCGCGAGCTTGCCGAGGCGGATCGATCAGCCGAAGCAATGAACAAGGCAGTCTTTCCGCTGGCCGTGCCCTCAATCGCGTCGCCCGGTGCGATGCTGGCCGTCGTCCTGCTAACCGAGAACAACGTTTTCAGCGTCGCGGAACAGGCGGTAACGGCGGGTGTCCTGGTTGTCGTGCTGCTGATCGCGCTTCTTGCGATGCTCGCTGCCGGGCCAATCCTGCGGCTTGTTCAGGAAAGCGGCGCGGCCATCGTCAGCCGGGTCATGGGTATGATCCTGGCTGCCGTGGCCGTCGACAATATCATCGCCGCAGTCTTTGTTTTGATCGCTGAGGGTCCGGTTTAGGTCCGGACCAGCTTTTCATAGCCTTCCGCGATATCGCGGGTTAGGGCGCCGACCTCAAAATTGTAATCACCGATCTGGCCAACCGGTGTGACTTCGGCGGCCGTGCCGGTGAGCCAGCACTGTTCGAACCCTTCGAGTTCTTCTGGCATGATGTGGCGCTCATGCACCTTGACTTGACGGTCCCGCAGCATGCCGATCACCGTCTGGCGTGTGATGCCATTGAGGAAGCAGTCCGGGTCGGGCGTGTGTACTTCGCCGTCTTTGACAAAGAAGATGTTGGCGCCCGTCGCCTCGGCCACGTAGCCGCGATAGTCGAACATCATGGCGTCAGCGCATCCTTTGGCCTCTGCCGCATGCTTGGACATGGTGCAGATCATATAGAGACCGGCGGCCTTGGCATGGCTCGGGATCGTCTCAGGGCTGGGGCGTTTCCATTTCGAGATGTCGAGCTTGGCGCCCTTGAATTTGCTGTCCCCGTAATAGGCACCCCATTCCCACGTTGCGACGGCAAGGCGGACAGGGTTACGGGCGGCTGAGACACCCATGTCTTCGCCAGATCCCCGCCAAGCAACCGCGCGTACATAGGCGTCTTGGTGGCCATTGGCCTTCATCGTCTCATACTTGGCCGCTTCGATTTCATCGACAGTCCAAGGGATTTCAAAATCGATCATCTTGGCAGACGCGTGCAGGCGTTCAGAATGCTTGCGAGATTCAAAGATCTTACCGTTATATGCGCGTTCGCCTTCGAAAACGGAGCTGGCGTAATGCATCGCGTGGGTCAGGATATGCACGTTGGCATCCCGCCACGGCACCATCTTGCCGTCGAGCCAAATCATTCCGTCGCGATCATCATAGGCACCGGCCATGGCACCCTCCCTTTCCAAATATTGCGCGAAATAAGTCCGAAACGGTCATAATATTTCGCAAAATCCGACAATCGCTATCGATTCGGGCTTGGAATGTCAACAAGGCTGACATAAAATTTCGATAAGCTGATGAGAGGATGGCATGAGCGACGGGACCGGGCGAGGGGGCGAAAGTCTTCTGTTTCTTACCGATGAGCAGCTCAAAAAGGGCATCGAAGCGATGTTCTTTGCCTATCGGGGGTTTACGGCTGATCCGGATTTGATCCTTGATGACTACGGGTACGGACGAGCCCATCACCGGGCCATTCATTTCATATCTCGCAGCCCCGGAACCACCGTGAACAACCTCTTGTCGATCCTTGGCGTGACCAAGCAGTCGCTCAATCGTGTCTTGCGGACCTTGATTGAAGACGGTCTTGTAGAAAGTCGCGTTGGCACGCGCGACAAGCGGGAGCGGCATTTGCACCTGACCGAGACGGGACAGATATTGGAGGCGGACCTAAGCCGGGTTCAGCGCGACAGGTTGCGCATGGCCTATCGTACCGCGGGCCCCGAGGCGGTTGCAGGTTTTCGAAAAGTGCTGGAAGAAATGATGGATCCCGAAATGCAGCGTCATTTCCGGTTGCTGAAAGAGAGTGGACCATGAGCGACCCTGACGCCCACCTTTTGATTGTGGATGATGACGAACGCATCCGGGGGCTCTTACAAAAGTTCCTGATGCGAAATGGGTTCTGGGTTTCCGCCGCGCGGGATGCCGCCCATGCCCGACGGTTGCTGGAAGGATTGGATTTTGACCTGCTGATCCTCGATGTCATGATGCCGGGCGAAGATGGGATCACCTTTGCAAAATGGCTTAGGGAAGGGTCCGAAGTTCCGATCCTACTTTTGACCGCCCGCGGCGAGACGGAGAACCGTATTGCGGGGCTCGAAGCTGGGGCCGATGACTACCTGCCCAAACCGTTTGAGCCGAAAGAACTGCTTTTGCGGATCAACGCCATCCTGCGGCGCGTTCCGCCGCCGGATGCGGGAGCAACGGTTGCAAAGGTTCTGCATTTGGGACCGATCCGCTACGACGTGGAGCGGGGCGAGATGTGGCATGGCGATGATTTGGTCCGCCTTACCGCGACGGAAGCGCAGCTGATGCGGCTTTTTGCGGCCAAGCCCGGTGAACCATTGAGCCGAACACAGCTTGTCGAAGATCTTGGTCGCGACAAAGACCGTGCGCAGGAGCGCGCCGTCGATGTTCAAATCACTCGCCTGCGTCGCAAGATTGAGTCCGACCCAAAGCAACCCCGGTATCTTCAGACCGTTCGTGGTGCGGGGTACATGCTTGCGCCGGATTGATACCTCCGGCGGAGGTATTTGGGGACCAATGAAATGACGATCTATTTTAGCAGTGATGCAGGTCTGAACCATGTCACGCCGCCGGGTCACCCGGAACAGGTTGCGCGGCTTGAGGCCGTGAAGAGGGCGCTTGCCGATGCGACGCTTGATCGTCGTGACGCGCCGGTCGCGGTGGATGACGAGATCCTGCGCGTTCATCCCGAAGCGTACCTTGATCGCGTGCAGCGCGCCGCACCCGAAAGCGGATGGCGGTCGCTGGACGCCGACACGCACCTGTCACCTGGATCGCTTGAAGCCGCTTTGAGGGCGGTCGGCGGCAATGTTGCGGCGGTAGACGCGGTTCTGGGGGGTGAGGCGCAGAACGCTTTCGTGGGCTGTCGTCCACCGGGCCACCATGCCGAGCGAGAAACCGCAATGGGGTTTTGCCTGTTTGGGAATGTCGCCATCGCCGCAAAGCGCGCGCTTGACCACCACGGGTTGGAACGCGTGGCGATTGTGGATTTTGACGTCCATCACGGGAACGGGACGCAGGATCTGTTGTGGGATGAAGAACGCGTTCTTTTCGTATCCTCTCATCAGATGCCGCTCTATCCCGGCACGGGTGGTGTGCATGAAACCGGTACCGCCAACAACATCGTAAACCTGCCTCTGGCGCCGATGACGGGCGGGGCGGAGATGCGGCACGTGTACGAGAACGAGGTCTTTCCGGCTCTGGCTGACTATGCGCCGGAACTAGTGCTGATCTCTGCGGGCTTCGATGCCCACGCGGAGGATCCGTTGGCCAATTTGAATTGGCAAACATCCGACTTCCGCTGGTTGACCGAGCGGCTTTGCGATGTGGCGGAAAGCCATGCGCAAGGGCGCGTGGTCTCGACACTGGAAGGTGGCTATGATCTGGATGCGCTGGGCGAGAGTGTCGCGGCCCATGTTGATGTCCTAAGGGAGCGGAGCCAATGAGTGAGACGCCGATTGACGAGATGAGCTTTGAAGAGGCCATGGCGGCTTTGGAGCAGGTTGTCGCGCAGCTTGAATCGGGGGACGTTCCGTTGGATCGGTCAATTGCACTGTATGAGCGCGGCGCAGCGTTGAAGGCACATTGTCAGGCCAAGTTGAACGCCGCGGAAGAGAAAATCGCCGCGATCACACTGGATGGGTCCGGTCAACCAAGCGGCACGAAGGCGGTCGAAGGTCTGTGAGTTTTCCCGAACGACTGGCGTCTTGTGCGAGTTCGGTCGAGGCGTATTTGGCCGAACGACTTGCCGGCGGCACCACGGAACTTGATGCAGCGCTCCGATACGCGGCGAAAGGCGGTAAACGCCTGCGCGCCTTCCTCGTGATGGAGGGGGCGGCCTTGTTTGATGTTCCGCGCGAACAGTCGGTGATTGCGGGCGCCGCAATTGAGGCGCTTCATGCCTATTCCCTAGTGCACGATGACCTTCCCTGCATGGATGACGATCCACTGCGCCGCGGCCAGCCCACGGTGCATGTGAAGTGGGATGAAGCGACGGCGGTTCTGGTTGGAGATGCTCTTCAGACACTGGCATTCGAGTTGCTTGCCGATCCGACCTGCCATGCGGACCCGGCGGTGCGGATCGATCTGGTGGCCTCGCTGGCGCAGGCCGCCGGGCGCCGTGGCATGGTGTTGGGTCAAGCGCAGGATATTGCCGCGGAAACGGCCGCAACGCCGCTGGATCTGCCATCGATCAGCACTCTACAGGCGAACAAGACCGGCGCGTTGATCGTTTGGGCGGCAGAGGCAGGGGGGCGTCTAGGGGGCGCTGACATCGCGCCGCTGACGACTTATGCCATGGCACTTGGTCGTGCGTTTCAGATTGCTGACGATATCCTTGATGTCGAGGGGGATGCTGCAAAGGCGGGCAAGCGGCTTCAGAAGGACGCGGATGCCGGCAAGGCGACCTTTGTGTCGTTGTTGGGTCTCGATGGAGCGAAAGCAGAGGCGAAAGCGCTGGTTGATGCAGCCGAGGCGGCGCTTGCGCCCTATGGTCACAAGGCCGATGCCTTGCGCGCGGCGGCGCGTTTCGTTATCTCGCGCGAGTTCTAACACCGCCAAGGCAACCGATGTCCGACAAACTCTCTACGCCCCTGCTTGACCGTGTGTCGACCCCGGCCGATTTGAAGCCGTTTTCGGATGCCGAGCTGCGTCAGGTTGCCGACGAGCTGCGCCAGGAAACGATCAGTGCCGTCAGCCAAACCGGCGGGCACTTGGGTGCGGGGCTTGGTGTGGTCGAGCTCACCGTCGCACTTCACGCTGTCTTTGATGCGCCCAAAGACAAGATTATCTGGGACGTTTCGCATCAGTGTTATCCGCATAAGATCCTGACGGGTCGGCGCGACCGTATTCGCACCCTGCGCCAAAAGGATGGGCTGAGCGGGTTCACCAAACGGTCAGAGAGCCCCTTTGATCCGTTTGGCGCGGCGCATTCTTCGACGTCGATCAGTGCGGCGCTGGGATTTGCTGTTGCGCGTGACCTGGGCGGTGCGCCTGAGACCGGAATTGGCGACGCGATCGCGGTGATTGGGGATGGAGCCATCAGTGCCGGCATGGCCTATGAGGCGATGAACAACGCCGGGCATCTAGGCAAGCGTCTGATTGTTATTCTCAACGACAACGAGATGTCGATTGCGCCCCCTGTCGGGGCGATGTCGTCCTATCTGTCACGTCTCTATGCCGGTGCGCCGTTTCAGGAATTCAAGGCAGCCGCCAAAGGCGCGGTGAGCCTGCTGCCTGAGCCGTTTCAGGAAGGGGCGCGGCGGGCGAAGGATATGCTCAAGCATATGACCGTCGGGGGGACCCTGTTCGAGGAGCTGGGCTTTGATTACCTCGGTCCGATTGACGGGCATGACATGGACCAGCTTTTGCCGGTTCTGCGCACGGTCAAGGCACGGGCGACGGGGCCGATCCTGATCCATGCGATCACGCAAAAAGGCAAAGGCTACGCCCCGGCAGAAGCTGCGCGTGACAAAGGTCACGGTGTCTCCAAGTTTGATGTTGTAACGGGCGAACAGAAGAAAGCCGCATCAAACGCACCGAGCTATACCAAGGTCTTTGCGCAGAGCCTGATCCAAGAGGCGACTGACGATTCCCGCATATGTGCTGTGACCGCGGCGATGCCCGACGGAACCGGGCTTAACCTATTTGCTGAGAGGTTCCCGACCCGGACCTTTGATGTTGCGATTGCTGAACAGCATGGCGTGACATTCTGTGCCGGGCTTGCCGCCGGTGGGATGCGCCCGTTCTGCGCGATGTATTCGACATTCCTCCAACGTGGTTATGACCAGGTTGTGCATGACGTTGCGATCCAGCGTTTGCCCGTGCGGTTCGCGATCGACCGTGCGGGGCTGGTGGGTGCAGACGGCGCGACCCATGCCGGTGCGTTTGATGTGGCCTATCTCGCCAACCTGCCGGGGTTCGTCGTCATGGCAGCGGCGGATGAGGCCGAGCTTGTTCATATGGTCGCGACTGCTGCCGCCTATGACGAGGGGCCGTCGGCATTTCGATTCCCGCGTGGAGAGGGTGTTGGCATTGATTTGCCCGAGCGCGGTCAGCCGATCGCGATTGGCAAGGGCCGTGTTGTCCGCGAGGGAAGCCGGGTCGCCATTCTTTCATTCGGTGCGCGGTTGGCCGAGGTTTTGGTTGCCGCCGAAGCGCTTGAAGCGCGTGGGATTTCGGCCACCGTGGCAGATGCACGGTTTGCCAAGCCGCTCGACCGGGACCTGATCTTGCAACTTGCGGCCAACCATGAAGCGCTGATCACGATTGAAGAGGGTGCGATTGGCGGATTTGGCAGCCATGTGGCGCAACTTCTTGCTGAGGAGGGGGTCTTTGACACAGGCCTCAAGTATCGGTCGATGGTGCTGCCTGATATCTTCATTGATCAGGCGTCACCGGCGGACATGTACGCTGTCGCCAAGTTAAATGCTGAGGATATTGAGACGAAGGTGCTTGATACGCTGGGTGTTGCAGATCTTTCGACGCGCCGAGCCTGAGATGGTTGAGCATACACATCTGATCGATCCCAAGTCCAAGCCAGTCTTGTTCTACCGCTGGATCGTGTTCCTGCTGGCCGCAGGGTACATGCTGTATCAGATCGTCATTGCCGCGGATTATCTGTTTCCCGGCGGGCCGTTCCGATTTCTGACGATCTGGGCGCTGTGCATGTCGTTCTTTGTCGCCTCTCGCCAGCTTGCTTTTACCGAGGGGCGCAGCAGCCTTTTATGGTCACGGATGGTGATGGTCACCTGCGTGATCAATGCGCTGGTGGTTGCGCTTTACTGGCGGCTTTACTTCACGGATCCGGCCTTGGTCACCTCAAACGGACCACCTGTTTGGCACCAGGAATACTATCTTCACTTGATGGGGCCGGTTCTTCAGTGGATTGACGCCCTTTTCATCTTTGGAGCCTTTACGCGGTGGTGGCGTGCGATTCCGGGGCTGGTTGCGGTATTCCTTGGATATGTCCTGTGGATTGAACTTTTTGTCTCCCGCTTTAACAGCTTTCCCGTTGGATCTGTGACTGCGGGCTTTCCGTATCCATTTCTGAATTCGCTGACGCTTGATGGGCGGCTCGCGTTCTATGGAACGACTGCGGTTCAGGCAGTTATTGTTCTGGGTATTTTTGCGTTGATCGGTTGGTCGGTCCGATGGGTCATGACCCGTCACGCTCGGCCTCAAGCAGCGCCTTAAGCCCGGAACGATAGTCGGGGTAGAGGAGCTTTACCCCAAGCTCATCCTTGATCCGCGCGTTCGAGACGCGCTTGGATTCGGCGTAAAACGACCGCGCCATGGGTGTCATTTCGGCGGTCTCGTACTCTACGGCGGGCGGAAGAGGCAGATCGAGTAGTTCGGCCGCATGTGCGATAACGTCCTGTGGCGGCGCAGGGTCGTCATCGCAGACATTGTATGCGCTTATCGGGTTCGGTTGTTCGATCGAGGCCAACAGAACCTGCGCGATGTCATCCACATGGATGCGGGAAAACACCTGTCCGGGTTTGATGATCCGCCGCGCCGTTCCCGCGCGTACTTTTGCGAACGGGCCACGCCCGGGACCATAGATGCCGGCAAGGCGGAAGATATGAAGCGGCAGGTCGTGCGCCTCGGCCAACGCGGTCCAGGCACCTTCGGCGGTAACGCGTGCTTCGCCACGCTTTGTGGCGGGTGTCATTGGGGCGCTCTCGTCGACCCAAGCGCCCTTGTGGTCGCCGTAGACACCCGTGGTGGACAGATAACCGAGCCATTCAAGGTTTGATTTTGCTGCAATCTTTTCACCGACCTCTGGCAAGACCGGATCGCCGTCCGGCCCGGGTGCGGGGGACAACAGGATATGCGTTGCTTGCGCAATGTGGTCGTCAATATTCGTCCCCGGCCAGACGACTGGGGTGATTCCGGTTGCGGTTAGCGCGTCAGCCTTCTCTCGGCTGCGGGTAGTACCGATCACGGACCACCCTCGTGGGACCAAAAGCCGGGCAAGCGCTTTGGCGGAAAAGCCATGCCCAAAGGAGAGAAGCGTTTTGGTCATCTGTGCATCCGGATTCGGTGTCGGTTTTGCGAAACTTTATGCCCTGCCCTTGCGCCCGAGAGCAATCTGCGAACAATTGGACCATGACGATACTTCCTTTTCCAACTTGGCAAGATGTAGCCCCTCGATTGGTCGCGGTGGCTGCGGGCCGTTCGGCTGCGGATCTGGTGATCCGGGGCGGGACCTGGGTGAATGTGCATACGCGTGAAATTCTTCCGGACCATGATTTGGCGATTGCCGACGGGCGTTTCGCCTATTGCGGACCGGACGCGACACATTGCATCGGGCCTGAGACCGAGATCATCGAAGCGAATGGGCGATATATGATCCCCGGGCTGTGCGACGGCCACATGCATATCGAATCCGGCATGCTGACCCCGGCAGAGTTTGCGCGCGCTGTGATCCCGCATGGAACCACAACCATGTTCACGGACCCTCATGAGATCGCGAATGTTCTGGGACTGCGTGGCGTGCGCATGATGCATGATGAAGCGATGATGCAACCTGTGTCGATCTTTACCCAGATGCCGTCCTGCGCCCCGTCTGCCCCGGGATTGGAGACAACTGGATACGAGATTGGCCCGGATGACGTGGCCGAGGCGATGGCTTGGCCCGGGATCATTGGGCTGGGCGAGATGATGAATTTTCCCGGTGTGATTTCTGGCAGTCAGCAAATGTTGGCCGAAATTGCTGCGACGCAAGCTGCTGGCAAAACCGTCGGTGGTCATTATGCCAGTCCTGATCTTGGCCCTGCGTTTCACGCCTACGCGGCAGGTGGCCCCGCAGATGATCACGAGGGAACGCGCGAGGAAGATGTTCTGGCGCGGGCGCGGCAAGGCATGCGATCGATGCTGAGACTTGGCTCGGCTTGGTATGACGTTGAGGCTCAGATCACGGCGGTGACCGAACGCGGGATTGATCCGAGGTCGGTCATTCTGTGCACTGATGACTGCCACTCGGGCACATTGGTCAATGAGGGCCATATGAACCGTGTCGTCCGGCACGCGATTGCTTGCGGCTGCGATCCGGTCATTGCCTTGCAAATGGCGACGCTCAACACCGCAACGCATTTCGGGTTAGAGCGTGAACTGGGGTCCATCGCGCCAGGTCGCCGGGCGGACGTTATCCTAACCTCAGATCTTGTAGGCCTGCCGATTGAGCACGTGATTGCCCGCGGTGTGACCGTGGCGAAAGACGGTGAGATCACTGTGGAGTGTCCACATTTAAGCTGGCCGGACGATGCCAAGGCTACGGTTAACTTGGGCAAACGACTGACTGGTGCCGATTTCGAAATTGCCGCACCGGACGGCGTGACCGAAGTCACCGCCAAAGTTATCGGTGTTGTCGAAAATCAAGCACCCACGCGTGCTTTGACCGCCGACTTGCCAGTCAAAAGCGGTCTCGCCGAAGGTGTCGGAGATGTCTGTCAAATCGCATTGGTGGAGCGTCATCGCGGGACAGGCGCTGTCACAAATGGGTTTGTTTCGGGATTTGGCTATCAGGGTCGTATGGCCATGGCCTCAACCGTTGCCCACGACAGTCATCACATGATTGTGGTGGGCACCGATCGAGAGCAGATGGCGCTGGCCGCAAACCGTTTGGCCGAAGTCGGTGGAGGTATCACCGTTTGGAAGGAAGATGAAGAGCTTGCGCTTGTCGAATTGCCGGTTGCCGGGTTGATGTCCGACAGTCCTGCGCGCGACGTCGCAGCCAAAGCTGATCAGATGGTCGCGGCCATGGCTGCCTGCGGGTGCACGTTGAACAATGCCTATATGCAGCATTCGCTGCTTGCTCTGGTCGTCATACCAGAGTTGAGAATTTCCGATCTCGGACTTGTCGATGTGACCAAGTTCGCGCTCACCAGTCTGTTTGAGAAAGAATGAAGAAATGACACTCAGCGAACGCAAACTGCCCGTCGTTACGCCTGAGCCGCGCGGCCCTGAGACATTCACCGAAGCGCCTGCGGCTGTTCAACGGTTGAAAGAGCTTTATGCCGAGGCGACCGAGTTTCTGGCCGAAAAATTCTCTGAGGTTATGCGTGAGGGGCGTCCAGCCTCCCGTTTCCGCGCATTTTATCCCGAGATTCGGTTCAGAACGGCAAGTTATGCAGCGGTCGACAGCCGTTTGAGTTTTGGCCATGTGGCCGAGCCCGGAACATATTCAACCACCATAACCGCGCCCGAGCTTTTTGCGAATTACCTTGTCCAACAGATCACCCTCCTCGTGGAGAACCACGGCGTGCCTGTCACCATCGGCGTCTCTGACGTGCCGATGCCGGTGCATTTCGCGGTTGCTGGCAATGATAATCTGACCGTACCGCAAGAGGGCGCGTTGGATTTCACGTTGCGCGATGTGTTTGACGTGCCGGATCTGGCCACGACCCATGACGACATTGCGAATGGTGTGGATTATGTGCACCCGGATGGATCGCGACCGCTGGCACCCTTCACGGCCCCGCGAATTGATTATTCTCTGGCCCGGCTCAGCCACTATACCGCGACGCGTGCAGACCACTTTCAGAACCACGTTCTGTTCACGAACTACCAGTTCTATGTCGAAGAGTTCGAGGCCTACGCCCGGAAGGTGCTGGGTGAGGCCGAAAGCGGGTACACGGCGTTTGTCGGCCCCGGCAATGTCGAGATCACGACACCGGACGGAGAAATTCCAACGCTGTCCAAACTGCCGCAAATGCCCAGCTATCACCTTAAGCGGGCGGATGGGAACGGGATTACGCTGGTAAATATCGGCGTCGGCCCCTCGAACGCAAAGACTGCGACGGATCACATCGCGGTCCTGCGTCCACATGCCTGGCTGATGGTCGGGCATTGCGCCGGGCTTAGGAACTCGCAGCAGCTTGGCGATTTTGTGCTCGCCCATGCGTATCTGCGTGAAGACCATGTTCTGGATGATGATCTGCCGATCTGGGTACCGATCCCACCTCTCGCAGAAATGCAGATCGCGCTGGAACAAGCGGTCGCGCAAGAGACGCAGTATGAGGGCTATGATCTGAAACGGATCATGCGGACGGGCACGGTCGCGACAATTGACAATCGAAACTGGGAATTGCGTGATCAATCCGGTCCGGTGCAACGGCTCAGCCAATCCCGTGCGATTGCGCTTGATATGGAAAGTGCGACAATCGCCGCAAACGGGTTCCGGTTCCGCGTGCCATATGGGACGCTTTTGTGTGTTTCGGACAAGCCGCTTCACGGAGAGCTAAAGCTGCCCGGGATGGCGTCTGACTTCTACCGGACGCAGGTGACACGTCATTTGCTGATCGGAATTCGCGCCATGGAGTCGTTGCGGGACATCCCGCTGGAGCGCATCCATTCGCGGAAATTGCGCAGTTTCGAGGAAACAGCCTTCCTCTGATCCCGGAAATCGGCACAAAATGGCGTAAATCGCCTTATTTTCTTATACTAATCGTTGTGCGAAGCACCAAGATGCAGTTTAAATGCGCAATGAGCCCACAAATCATGGGGCCAGATCGAGGAGACCAACAATGTCCAAACCGATGACAAAAACTCAGCTTGTCGCTGCACTCGCCGAGGAAATGGGCACAGACAAAAAGTCGGCCGGCGCTGCGCTGGACGCAATCACCGGAATCATTACCAAGGAAGTATCGGGCGGCGGTGCCGTGACGCTTCCCGGAGTTGGCAAGATCTATTGCCGCGAGCGTCCTGAGCGCATGGTCCGTAACCCGGCCACGGGCGAGCAGATCAAGAAAGACGCCGACAAGGTTGTCAAAATGACGATCGCCAAAGCGCTGAAGGACAGCGTGAACGGCTGATCACATCCTTTTCACGTATGTGAATTTCGAGGGTCGCCACTGGCGGCCCTTTTCATTAGGTCCGGATCATGGACGTGCGCGCGATCTTTATGGGTTTGGCCTTTGCGGTGATGTGGTCGTCGGCGTTCACATCGGCCCGCATCATCGTTGCCGCCGCACCTCCCTTGATGGCGCTGTCGCTGCGGTTTCTGATTTCGGGCCTGATCGCGTTGGCTATTGCGCGGCTGATGGGCGAGCGGTTGAGGTTGACCCGTGAGCAGTGGATCGCGACCGCACTCTTCGGGTTGTGTCAAAACGCACTTTATCTGGGCCTGAACTTTGTCGCGATGCAGACCGTGGAAGCGTCGCTGGCCGCAATCATCGCCTCTTCTCTTCCGCTTTGGGTCGCTTTGATTGGATGGATCGCCTTCAGCGAGCGTATGTCCGGCTTGGGCGTGTTGGGTTTGATCGGCGGCTTTGTTGGGGTCGCTTTGATCATGGGATCGCGACTTTCGGGGGGCGTGGATCCGTTTGGTGTTGCGCTTTGTGTTGTTGGCGTGCTCGCGCTGACCCTGGCGACGTTGGTTCTACGCGGCGCGTCATCGGGCGGGAATATTCTTACCGTGGTCGGATTTCAGATGCTTTTTGGCAGCGCATTTCTGGCGGTCCCGGCGGTTTTGCTTGAGACACCCGTCATCGAACCCTCTTGGACGCTGGCGGCGGCCTTTCTCTATACTCTGTTGATCCCTGGACTGGCAGCGACCTGGGTTTGGTTCCTGCTCGTGCGCCGGATCGGTGCCGTGCGTGCCGCGACGTTCCACTTTTTGAACCCGTTTCTCGGTGTCGCGATTGCTGCACTTGTGTTGGGCGAGGCGATGGGAACATTGGATTACGTGGGCGTTGCAATCATCATGGCGGGGATTCTGGCAGTGCAACTGTCACGCCAGAAACAAAGCTGACGCCCATGTGATGGGCCGAGATGACCCTTTGAAGTGACTTTAAGTGGTACTTGATCCAGTTTCCGCTCATGGAATTGATCCTTGGATACGCGGCTGGATTGCTCACGCTGATTAACCCCTGCGTGCTTCCTATTCTGCCGATCGTCTTAGCAAGTGCGATGCAAGCCGGGCGCTATGGGCCGTTGGCCCTTGCGGCGGGCATGGGTGTTTCGTTTGTGGCGCTGGGTATGCTGGTCGCCGTGGCCGGTAGGTCCCTTGGGATCAACGAAGTGATGATCGCCAACACCGGCGCCGTTTTGATGATTGCCTTTGGTGTCGTTCTGCTCGTGCCACGCTTTTCGGCGGGCTTTGCGACGGCAACAGCGGGCATGGCAGCGCGCGCTGACAGCGGTATGAACGACATGGATACCTCAGGCCTTGGCGGTCAGGTTGGTGCGGGTGTCTTGCTTGGTGCCGTGTGGAGCCCCTGCATTGGTCCGACACTGGGCGGCGCAATCGCGCTGGCAAGTCAGGGCGAAAGCCTTTTGCGTGCCGGGTCGATTATGGTCGCCTTCGCGCTGGGCGTTGCAACGATCATCGTGGCGCTTGGTTATGGCGCACAGTCTGTAATTCGATCGCGTCGTGACCGGCTGATGGCCTTGTCAAATTACGCCCGTCCAATCGCGGGCGGCATCTTTATCGCGGTGGGCTTGGGCATTTTGTTCAAGGTTCACCATTTACTGGAATTCTGGGCACTTGAGACGCTGCCGCCTTGGCTGCTCGATCTGTCCGTTGCTCTTTGAGAGGGAGTTAGACCATGAGACGTCGTACTTTTTTCACTTCTGCACTCGCTGCCTTGATGGCAGGCCCCGCATTAGCGGGGGTAGGCGCGAAATATAGCCGTGGGCTTGTCGACCAAAAGCTTGCGGAAGGCGACGTTGTCTTTGTCGACTTCAACACTGATTGGTGTGTCACATGCCGCAGTCAAGCGCGCACGATCCAAAAGCTTGTCGACGAAAATCCTGCGTACATGGCGAACATCACGTTTGTCGACGTGGACTATGATCGTTACGGCAACAGCTCACTCGCCAACCGTTTGGCCATTCCACGCCGGTCGACGTTGGTCGTGTTGAAAGGTGATCAGGAGCTTGGTCGGATTGTTGCCGGGACACGGCGGGACGACATCAAAGAGCTTTTGGATATCGCGCTCGCCGCTGCGACCACGTCCTAATCGAGGGCACGTGCCTCGCTTGCCAGCATGATCGGAATACCATTCCGGATCGGGTAGGCGAGGTGCGCCGCTTTGCAGATAAGCTCGTCGCGTTCACGATCATAAGACAGAACGCCATGCGTCTGCGGGCAAACGAGAGCCTCTAACATGCGCCGGTCGACGGGTGTCTCGCTCATTGCATGACCTCTTCATTCGAGCCACCGCGCAGCGCGAATTCGATCAGAGTAATTAGCGTCTCGCGCCGTGTGGCAAGGGAAGGTGCCTCAAGGAGCGCTTGCTTGTCTTCGGGATCAAACGGGCAAAGCATGGAGAGCGAGTTGATCAGCAACTCATCCTCAGCATCTTTGAGTGCATCCCGGTCTGTCGTCAGGTTCTGCGCCTCGAAATACCGGTCCAGTATTGCCAGCAGACGGTCGCGGTCGAATCCGGAGTCACGTTCCGTGCCGCCCAAGTCCCGTTCAAACCCCAGCCAATCCACGTCGCACCGGATGTAGGGCGTAAATCCCTCAAGCTCGGCCTGAACTCGGAACCGCGAAATCCCAGACAGAGTGATCATATACCGTCCGTCCTCGGTTTCGGAAAAACCGGTCAACCGACCAGCACATCCGATGCTGTGAAGCTTTTTCTTATCGCTACCGGGGACTTCACGTGGCTGGATCATCCCGATCAGCCGATGCGAGGTTTTTAGCGTATCGTCGAGCATCGCCAGATAGCGGGGTTCAAAGATGTGCAGGGGCAAGCGGGCACGGGGCAGCAAAAGCGCTCCGGGCAGCGGGAACACCGGTATCGTCTGAGGCAGGTCAGCAGCCGAGAACATAAACTAGACGTAGCGTTGTGGCGGTGTCAGGCAAATATCATCGAAGACAACTTGCGCCGTCCCGTCAAAGCGATTGGGTCCTGTGGCGTCAGCGCGTCGAAGATCGTGAACAGCTGTGCTTTGGCTGCGCCGTCATTCCATTCGCGATCACGCCGGAACAACTCCAGCAATTCTGTCACCGCTTCTTCGACATCTCCAGCAGCGTGCAGGGCCTGCGCAAGCTCAAACCGTGCTTGCAGATCGTCAGGGTTCGCATCAACTGCGCTGCGCAATTCGCCAAGCGGTCCGGCATTTGCAGCCTGTTCCGCTAGCTCCAGTTGCGCCCGAGCCGCCTCGACCTCGGGGCTTGTGGCGATTTCTTCTGGGACGGTATCCAGCAGTGATTTTGCCTGATCGGTTTGGTCTGCCGCGATATAGGCGCGCACCAAGCCACCGAAGGCCGCCGCGTTGTGCGGCTCTTCGCCCAGAATTGCCGCGAAAGTCTGAGCTGCATCAGCGGCGGCACCCTCGGCCAGCATGGCCTCTGCGGCCTCAAGTGCCTCGCCCAGTCCGCCATCGCCCGCGAGCGCGGCGAGACGATCGACAAAGGCGTTAACCTCGGATTGCGGAACTGCGCCTTGGAACATGTCCACGGGCCGGCCTTGATGAAACGCCACCACGGTTGGAATGGATTGCAGCGGAAGACCCTGTTGGGCAAGCCCGGCGGCAAGACGCTGTTCCGCGTCTACATCGATCTTGATCATTTTGACCTTGCCGCGGGCCGCGGTAACGGCCTCTTCCAGCATCGGCCCAAGCGTCTTGCAGGGGCCACACCACGTTGCCCAGAAATCGACGATGACAGGTGTTTCCTGGCTGCCTTCGATGACATCGGCCATGAAAGTCGCCTCGGTACCGTCCTTGATCAGATCTCCGTCGGGCGCTTGGTTCGGGTTTAGTTCCAGCATTCGTGGACCTCACATTCAAAGTTGCGCCTTATATGCGGTGTCTTGGGGCTGCCGCCAAGGTCTTGTCGTGAATGATTTCGCCAGAAGACCTGCTTTTGACAGCCAAATTCAAGGTTCGGCGAGAAGCCCTAGGGCGAATGAGGCCGACTAATGCGATTGAACTAGAGATCGAACGTTGCAAACACCGGTGCGTGGTCGGATGGCTGCTCCCACCCCCGAACGTCACGGAGGATTCGGGAACTATGCGCCTTGTCTGCAATGTCCGAAGTGGCCCAGATATGATCGAGGCGGCGGCCCTTATCCGCTGCGCTCCAATCCTTGGCGCGATAAGACCACCAGCTATAAAGCAGACCTTCTGGAATATCCTTTCGGGTTACATCGATCCATCCACCGGCGTCTTGTGCCGCAGTCAGATGTTCCACCTCAATTGGCGTGTGGCTTACGATTTTTAAGAGTTGTTTATGACTCCAAACATCATCTTCACGCAGAGCGATATTCAGGTCGCCGACCAGAATTGAACGTTCGGGTTTATCGGATTTTGCCCAGTCCCGCATGTCTGTGAGGTAATCGAGTTTTTGGCCAAACTTCTCGTTCACCGCGCGATCTGGCACGTCACCTCCGGCTGGAACATAAAAATTGTGAATCGTGACACCATTCTCAAGACGTGCTGCGACATGGCGTGCGTGACCGAGTGAAGCGAAGTCAAACTCTCCAGCATCTTCCAGGGGTAGTTTCGACAGGATTGCGACGCCATTGTAGCCCTTCTGACCGCGCGCGACGATGTGATCGTATCCCAACTCCGAAAACACTTCCGTGGGGATTTTTTCGACCGGAGACTTGCATTCCTGAAGGCAAAGAACATCCGGCGCCTCCTCCGACAGAAGCCGCGCCACCAGTTGGGCCCGCAACCGGACTGAGTTGATGTTCCAAGTGGCTAGGGTGAAGGGCATTTTGTGTCTCCGACGGTTGCCGCAAGACACTATCTCTGCTGGATTCGGGTCACAATCGGTTAACTGCCGTCCGGTGGACCGTGGACATGCGGAAAGTCACCCGCGGCGATATAGGCCTCTTCTTCAGGTGTTGAGACACGCCCATAGATTGGATTGCGGTGAGGGTGCCGGCCGAAGGTTTCGATGTTCTTGCGCACTTTGGCGTGTTGGCCACGAAGCTGGTCCGCACTGAATGCCAGTTGTGGCGGCAAGTTCGGGATGATGCTTTCTTCCGTCAGCTTGTCGATCAAATCCATACGCGCCAGATGATCGGGGCCCTCGCAATGGCCTAGCGCGATAATGAAGAAAACTTTCTCCCACGGCTGGAGCGTCTCAAAGTGGCCATTCTCTACTCCTTCCAGCACAAGCAAGTTTGCCTTGCAGTCTTGGGCAAAGGCCGCCGGTGTATCGCGCCAGAGAGAGCGCGGAAACTGATCCAACGCGATCAACAACGCCAATCGCCCGCGCGGCGTGTCCGCCCAGTGATCCAGCAATCCTTGCGCTGCAGCGGTCGTCAGTTCGGCAAAATCGGCTTTGATTCTGGCGTCCATGCCATCTTGCATGCGCTGAAATATCCATTGACCAAAGGTTTCCCTGCTTTCTCAGAAGCCATCTTTTGGAAACCAGAAGTCCAAAACCTGTTCGGGATCAAAGTGAGTGTGCGCTTGGGTCATGCCTCAAACCTGTGCGCAAGTGACGGGTCGCTCAAGAAAAAAAGCCCGGGCACAAGGCCCGGGCAGTCCAACAGGGAGGTTGTCTCTTCATAACCCCGAAGAGACCAGGGGAACTTTGATCAGAATCAAGCTACCAACCGATATCCACCTGATTCCGTAACAAGTAGACGTGCGTTAGACGGATCTGGTTCAATTTTTTGCCGAAGCCGGTAAATGTGTGTCTCAAGTGTGTGCGTTGTGACACCTGCATTATATCCCCAAACCTCATGCAGCAGCACATCGCGCGCCACGACGCCTTCGGTGGCGCGGTAGAGGAACTTCAAGATATTCGTCTCTTTTTCGGTCAGACGGATCTTCTTGTCGTCCTCGGTCACGAGCATCTTTTGAGCGGGTTTGAACGTGTAGGGTCCAAGCTGGAAAACCGCATCTTCGGACTGCTCATGCTGGCGAAGCTGCGCGCGGATGCGCGCCAAAAGAACAGGGAATTTGAACGGCTTAGTGACATAGTCGTTCGCGCCTGCATCAAGGCCAAGGATCGTGTCAGCGTCACTATCATGGCCCGTTAGCATCAGGATCGGACACTTTACGCCCTGCTTGCGCAAGAGGCGGCACAGTTCGCGTCCGTCGGTGTCTGGCAGGCCCACATCCAAAATAACGAGATCGTAAATGGCCGCCTTGGCCTTTTCCATGGCCTCTGAGCCATTGCCAGCTTCGAAGACGTCAAAATCTTCGGTCATGACAAGCTGTTCCCCCAGCGCTTCGCGCAGGTCGTCATCATCATCCACAAGCAGGATTTTCTTCAATTGGGCCATAATGGATCGCTCCTCGTCTGTCGTTGGGAACGAGATGCGCAATCGTGGCCTGTGCGACAAGGTTTGCTGCAATTCTCTCACGCGGTCGTGTCGGATGTGCGGGAAATGTTTCAAATTCCGGGGGTAAACGTTACATCGGGGGCATGGTGAGTCTGCCCAATTCCCTTCGTCCGAAACCTGCCGACCGTATTGCGCGGGCGGTTTCGGACCTGCGTATGGGATTTCCAGTACATCTTTCTGACCCTACCGGAGGCGCGCTCGTTCTTGCTGCTGAGAACATTCAGGATTCTCAACTCGATGCACTGCGGGAGATGGGCACACCTGAGCTTGCCCTGTCCGATTGGCGCGCCACCACGTTGAAGGTCGCCGCCTATGATGGAGATCTCGTGCGGCTGGACATTCCTCAAAGTGTATCGGCGCGCTGGATTACCTCGGCCGCAAATCCGGCGGATGATTTGGCCACGCCGATGAAAGGCCCGTTTCGATCAATCCGCGAGGGACGCGCCGATTTGCATCGCGCGGCGATCCATTTGTGCAAACAGGCGCATTTGCTCCCTGCTGCAGTTCTGGTTGCGACCGGTGCCGCAGAGATTGATCAGGTGCTGACAGTAACGTTGGAGGAGGTCGACCAGTTCTTTGCCCAGGGACTCGGCTTTCGCGACGTCGTGCATGCGCGCGTGCCGCTTGAACTTGCGCGGAACAGCCAAGTGCACGTGTTCCGGGCGGAGAATGGCGGCGATGAACACTATGCGATTGAGATTGGCGCGCCCGCCCGCGATGCGCCCGTTCTAACGCGACTTCATTCGGCGTGCTTTACGGGCGATATTCTCGGATCGCTCAAATGCGATTGCGGGCCGCAGCTTCATGCCGCGCTTGAGGCTATGGGGACCGAGGGGGCGGGTGTGCTTCTCTACCTGAATCAGGAGGGACGGGGCATCGGTCTGGCCAACAAGATGCGCGCGTATGCGTTACAGGACCAAGGTTTCGATACGGTAGAGGCAAATCACCGTCTGGGTTTCGAAGATGATGAGCGTGATTTTCGGATCGGGGCCCGTTTGCTGCAAAAGCTGGGGTTCGACACGGTCCGCCTGATGACGAACAATCCGGCCAAAGTTGCGATGATGGAAAGCTGTGGCGTCGCGGTTGTGGAGCGCGTGTCGCTGAAAGTCGGCCAGAATGCACTGAACGCTGGCTATCTAGGGGTGAAGGCAGCCAAGTCAGGGCATCTCCTGTGACACCGCGGGACCTCGTGGTGACCGGTAGGACGTTGAACTTTGCCGGACGCAGGTTTCCCTGCACGCTGGGTCGCGGCGGCAGTACGAAGCGGAAAAAGGAAGGGGATGGAGCAACTCCGATCGGATCCCACAGAATTATCGGAATGCTCTATCGTCCGGACCGCATGGCCCGCCCAGCCGATTGGGCGCTTCCCATTCGCCCCAGAGACATTTGGTCCGATGATATCAGTGATCCCGACTATAACCTGATGGGGGTCGGCCCCAGCGACTTTGGGCATGAACGCCTGTTTCGCGCGGACAGGTTGTATGATCTGGTGCTTTTGACGGACTGGAATTGGCCCTATGCGGTGCGTGGGCGGGGTTCAGCGATATTCATTCATCGATGGCGGCGCGCGGGATATCCCACAGAGGGATGCGTGGGCTTGCGTCCGCAGGATCTTCGCTGGATTGCACCGCGCCTACGCCATGGAGTTCGACTTATCGTGCGTTAGGTCGGTGTCCGCGCGCCGAAAATCGACGAGCCGACACGAATGTGTGTTGCACCAAATGAG
>JABSSC010000005.1 GCA_013214635.1 Paracoccaceae bacterium
CGGCGCTTAGGCCGACAACGGCGGAGACGTCCTGACCGTGGCGCTCAAAGCTGACCTTTTGAACCCCGCACTTGATGCGGGAGACGATGCTTTGACCCCCTCCGTCGACGCGCGCGGCTTTGACCGGCTGGTGGACGTGCCAGGCGCGGACAACAATGGCGCCAACACCTCTGATATCGGCGCGTAAGAACTTCAGACCACGCCGACCGCGGGCGCGGATATCGTGATCGGTGACAACAGCGGAGAATTTCTGCGCGGTCGCGAAGGCTCCGACCTCGTCTTGGGCGCGGGCGGTGGCGACACGCTGCTGGGTGACGAGGGCGCGGACACGCTGGACGGCGGAACCGGCAACGACACGATGTTCGGCGGGATTGGCGACGACGTGTTCTTCGTTGACAGCCCACTGGACCTGATCCGCGAATCCGAGGGTGAAGGCGTGGACACGCTCATCACATCGGTCAATTACGATCTCAACCTTGTAACGCAGTTCGTTGAGAATATTGCCCTTGCCGGAAGCGGCAACATCAACGCAGGCGGCACCTCAATTGCCAACACGATGACGGGCAATGCGGGCAACAACTTCATGGTCGGCGCTGGCGGCGATGACACGCTGATTGGCGGGGATGGCAGCGATCTGTTGCTCGGCGATGCCGATAACGACGTGCGGATCGGTGATCAGGACGATGCGGATCGAGTAGGATCAGGCCCGGCGGAGTGCACGGACTCAACGACACACGACGTGTTTGACTTCTTCTAACGTCAGGTCGCCGCTGCAAACCGCCATTCCTCGATTGCAGCCCCCACCCTCCGGGCCTATCCTCCGTCCAAGCAGAACAGAGGTGAACCATGCCCGACGATCACACCCCCCAAAGCTGGGAGGCCCGCGCCAACGCCTATTCGCTATACGGCTTCACGGACCTTCCCACGATCAAGGATCGCGGCGCGGTCGTTCTGACCCACGGCGAAGGGCCATATGTTTTCGATGTGCACGGCCGGAAATATCTCGACGCCAATTCGGGGCTTTGGAACATGGTCGCGGGCTTTGACCACCCAGGGCTCGCCGAAGCCGCAAAGGCGCAATACGACCGCTTCCCAGGCTACCACGCCTTCTTCGGGCGCATGGCCGACAAGACGGTGGAACTCTCAGAACGTCTGATCGAGGTCTCGCCCTTCGAGCGCGGCAAAGTGTTCTACACCAACTCTGGCTCCGAGGCGAACGATACCCTCGTCAAGATGCTCTGGTTCCTCGGCCACGTCGAAGGTCAGCCACAGCGCCGAAAGATCCTCACCCGCAAGAACGCCTATCACGGGGTGACGGCGGTCTCGGCCTCGATGACGGGCAAACCCTATAACTCCGTGTTCGGACTGCCGCTTGACGGGTTCCTCCACCTCACCTGTCCGCATTATTGGTGCGAAGGGCATGACGGCGAAACCGAGGAGCAGTTCACCGCCCGCCTCGCGCAAGAGCTTGAAGACACCATCGCGCGCGAAGGGGCAGACACCATCGCGGCCTTTGTCGCCGAACCTGTCATGGGTGCAGGCGGCGTGATCCCTCCCTCAGAAGGGTATTTCCAAGCCATTCAACCGATCCTCAAACGCCACGGCATCCCGCTTGTCTCGGATGAGGTCATCTGCGGCTTTGGACGCACGGGCGGGCTTTGGGGCTGCGACACCTACGGTTTCACGCCCGACGCCATCATCTCGTCCAAGAACCTCACCGCTGGGTATTTTCCAATGGGCGCGGTGATCCTTGGGCCTGAGCTGACCGACCGGTTGCAAGCGGCGTCCGAGGCGGTCGAGGAATTTCCACACGGCTTCACGGCCTCCGGTCACCCGGTGGGGTCGGCGGTCGCGCTCAAAGCGATCGAACTGATCGTCGACGGCGGCCTGATCGACCGTGTGCGCGAGATGACCCCAAAGCTCGAACAGGGTCTGCGCGACCTCGCCGCAAAACACCCCAACATCGGGGAAACACGCGGTGTGGGTTTCATGTGGGCGCTCGAAGCGGTTCAGGATGCCACGACCAAGGCCCCTTTCCCGCCCGAACTTTCAATCTCTGAACAGATCGCCAACGCCTGCACCGATCGCGGTCTCATTTGCCGCCCGTTGGGTCAGGCCATCGTGCTTTGCCCACCGTTTATCCTGACCGACGATCAACTAGATGAGCTTCTGGCGAAACTCGACGACGCACTGGAGGCTGTCTTTGCAGCCGTCGCCTGATATCGCTGATACCTCCAGCGGTCGCACGGACATCGACCGCGACTGGGTGCGCGATGCGGTCGCGCGGATCAACGCCGACTTCAACCGCTCGTCAGACACCCATCTGATCCCCCTGCCCCTGCGCGGGCTGGACGGCGTTCAAATCTACCTCAAAGACGAAAGCATCCACCCCACCCAAAGCCTCAAACACCGGCTGGCGCGCTCGCTCTTTCTATACGGCATCTGCAACGGCTGGATCGGCCCGAACACCCCCATTGTCGAAAGCTCGTCCGGCTCCACCGCGATTTCTGAGGCGTATTTCGCCCGCCTGCTGGGTCTGCGCTTTATCGCCGTCGTCCCCGAGACGACCGCGCGGCGCAAGATCGACCAGATCGCGTTTTATGGTGGCGAGATTCATAAAGTTCCCGGTCGCGATATCTACGCCGAAAGCGCACGCCTCGCTCACGAACTGGGCGGACACTACATGGATCAGTTTACCTATGCCGAGCGCGCCACCGATTGGCGGGGCAACAACAACATCGCGCAATCCATGTTCGCGCAAATGGCGCAGGAACCCCATCCGATCCCGTCCTGGGTTGTGATGAGTGCGGGAACAGGTGGCACCTCTGCCACGATTGGCAGGTTCATTCGGTATTCGCCCGACCTGTCAGCCCGAACCGGGCTCTGCGTGGTTGATCCCGAAAACTCGGTCTTCTTCGACCACTACCAATCGCGCGACCCCGCACTCACCGCACCGCGCGGATCACGGATCGAAGGCATCGGCCGCCCACGTGTCGAACCGTCATTTCAACCCGATCTGATCGACAGAATGCTCAAAATTCCTGACGCCGCGTCTATCGCGACGATCCACTGGCTCGAAAAGGTCTTGGGGCGGCGTTGTGGCGGGTCGACGGGCACGAATGTCTACGGCGCGCTCACCATCGCGCAAGAGATGGTGGACCAAAGCAAAGAAGGCAGCATCGTCACGGTGATCTGCGACCCCGGCAGTCGGTACGACGATACCTATTTCAATGAGGATTGGGTCAAGGCCGAGGGGTTGACCCTCGCGCCCTACCGCGACTGGCTATCTCGGTTCGGCTGACTATTTGCTCAGCTTGTTAAGCTGGTCCTGAAGCTGCGCCAATTGCTTCTTGATGTCGGAAAGGTCCTCTTCATCCTCGCCCTCGTCTGCGACCCCTTCCGCATTGGGCGAGGACCAGTTCGACATGCCGCCCGTCATCGCCTTCATAAAGGCTTCCTGCTGCGCTTTCATCGCGTCATAGCCAGGCATGGCCGACATCGGGTTGGAGAAGTTTTCCATCATTTTCGACTGCCCCTCGCGAAGCATCTCGAAACTCATCGCCAGAAACTGCGGCACAACCGATTGCGCCTGACTGGTATAGCTGCGCACCAGATCCGTCAGCACATCAACCGGCAGGACATTTTCGCCCCGGCTTTCGTGCTCGGCGATGATCTGCAAAAGGTATTGCCGGGTCAGATCATCCCCGGATTTCAGATCGACGATCTGAACTTCACGCCCGTCGCGGATAAAACCCGCAATGTCATCCAACGTGACATAGTCGCTGGTCTCGGTGTTGTAGAGACGCCGACTGGCATAGCGCTTGACCAAAAGCGGTTGAGATGGCTCGGCCATGTGACACCTCCCAATGTCGCAGTGCAGCAAAGCCTACGCCGCCAATGCGAAAAAGGAAAGCCTTTGAATAAAGGCAGGTTTTCACGCCCCAAAAAATGAAGCCCGCCGCAAGACTTGCGACGGGCTTCGTGGCAGCCAATTGGTTAGTGCAGCTATTCCGCTATCCTAACCCCGCTTGGTCGTGCCAGGCGGGAAGCACTCGTTACAGGTGGGGAAACACGACTTACTACCGCCGCCGAGGTATCCTCACATCGCCTTAAAGGCTCAGCCAAAACACTAGGCATCACACACAGCCCCCGGTCTTCTTTTTGGCCACGCCGTACGGGGATTGGGGCCCGCACGGCGTGGTACTCACACACACAATTTGTAAGGGACGGTGCACCGAAGTCTCGGCTTCGATAGTCGATATTCTCTAGTACAGCCCCCTGTACGAGAATGTTTATGACTGATTCTTATATCGAGTTCTGTGACCTGCTTCACAGAAGGATTCTTTTTTCAAAAAGATTGCTCGGCAAGGCTGAGAAGCGTGAGCCGATCCAGGATCTCAACACCGTTGCGCGATACGCTGACAACACCGTTGCGCTTCCAATCGGCCAGCGTCTTGGACACGGCTTCGCGGCTTGATCCGACAAAGTCTGCCAACTGGGTTTGCGACATCGACACGGTGTTACTGGCGGGATGTTGCGCGGCTGTCAGATACAACAATCGACGCGCAAGGCGGGCCGACATCGGCAGAAACACCTGATCCCCCACCTGCCCGCTCATCCAGCGCATCCGCGCGCCGGCCAGATGGATCATGTCGATCCCGATCTCGGGACGGACGCGAATTTCGGTCAACAGATCATCATTGCGCACCCGTCGCAGGATCGTTGGCTCAAGCGCCGACACACTCGCCGTACGCGGCCCCGGGTCAAACAGCGCAATCTCGCCCAGAACCGATCCTGCCCCCATCACATCCAGCACCAATTTGCGCCCGTCCTCTGACAGGACCGAGATCTCAACTCGCCCCGCTTCGATCGCATAAAGCGCGTCGCCCTCGTCCTCCTGCTCAAAAAGAACTTCGCCTTTTTCAAGCTCGACCCGATCCGACAGCGCTTCAAGCGCATTGATCAGTTGCGGGGACGCATTGGCGAGAAAGCCGGTTTTGGGCAGCATGTCAGAGCCTGTGTGGAGTGTTGGTTAACAGGCTAGCAGCCCACCAAGCACACCGCCAGCCCAAACGAAAAAGGGCGAACCCGCAGGTTCGCCCGTAAGAATGATCGCGACAGGGAGGAGGGTCGCTGATCAATTCCTAACTTACTTCGCAGCAGCCGTCGCTTTCTTGGCAGCAGCAGTCACTTCCGACGTTGCTTTCTTGACAGCAGCTGTCGCGTCTTCGCTCAGGTCTTTGCCAGCAGCGAGCATCAGTTCAACAGTTTCCATCTGAACTTTTTTCGCAACTTCAGCGAACGCAGCCATGTTCTCAGCAGCCATCTCAGCCTGAGCCGATGCGAAATCGGTCATTGCCTTGCCATAGTCTGCAGGCTCTTCTTTGGCCTTGGTCACCGAACCGACTTTGGTCAGGGTCTCTTTGGTCCACTTCGACGAGATCTCGGTCGACTTTTCAGCAGCTTCCAGAGCAACTTTCGACATTTTGTCAGCGAAAGCAGCCTGAGTTTTGAAGGCGTCCTGAACGGCGCTCATATCAACCGGGAACTGGCCCAGCATGTCTTGCATCATCTTGGAATAATCTTGGGTCTTGGTAGCCATTTTCTTGCTCCACAATTCGTGCGGGCACGACCCGCTTTCTGCAACTGCGAGATATATGCCTTCTGCGGCGCAGCATTTCAAGAGGTTTTTGCCGCACCGCAGAAAAAAAATAAAACAGCTTTAAAATCAGGCGTTTGGATCTTCCAAAACGTACGTTCCGGGCGATGCGGCAAGCACTTTGTGGTCCTTGTCGCCCGGTTGGCGCGCCGAAATCATCTTTCCAGACCGTCCAGACAGCCAATCGTTCCAACGCGGCCACCACGATCCTTCATCGAACGTCGCCGTATCCTTCCAGGCCTCGGCCTCAAGGCTCATGTCCTCGTTGGTATAATGCCCGTACTTCTTCTTGGACGGCGGGTTGATGATGCCCGCGATATGGCCCGATTCCGACAACAGGAACATCTTGTCCTTTGATCCCATCTGCCGCACGCCGCTGTGGCTTGCCGCCCAGGCTGCAATGTGATCGGTCTCACAGGCAATCGCGCAAAGCGGGACCGAGACATCCTTGAGGCTCAGCGTTTCGCCCAAGAATTCGATCTCGCCCTTGGCAAATTTGTCGTCCTGACACAGCCACCGCAGGTATTCGACCGTCATGCGTGCGGGCAGGTTCGTGGAATCCCCGTTCCAATACAACAGATCAAATGCCGGCGGCGCCTCACCCATCATATAGCTCTTGATGGCGGGTCCATAGATCAGGTCGTTGGACCGCAAAAAGCTGAACGTCCGGCTCATATAGAAGGAATGGAGGATACCTTTTTCCTTCACTTCTTCTTCGATGCCGTCGACGAAATCGTCGTTCAGGAACACGCCGACCTCGCCCTGATCCGAAAAATCGGTGAGCGTGGTGAAAAACGTGGCCGAATTGACCGACCTGTCGCCGCGCTTTTTCATCAGCGCCAGCGTCAGCGCCAATGTGGTGCCTGCAATGCAGTACCCCGCAACGTTGATCTTTTTTTGATTGGTGATGGCTTTGACCTGCTCGATCGCGGTCAGATATCCATCCTCGATATAATCCTCCATGCCCACATCGGCATAGCTGGGATCGGGGTTTTTCCAGCTCACCACAAACAGCGTATAGCCCTGCTCGACGATCCAGCGGATCAAGGAATTCTTGGGCTTCAGGTCCATGATGTAGAATTTGTTGATCCACGGCGGAAAGATCACCAAAGGCTTTTCATGCACCTTCTCGGTCAGCGGCGCGTATTGGATCAGCTCGAACATGCGATTGCGAAAAACGACTGACCCTTCCGTCGTGGCCAGGTTCTCACCGACCCGAAACGCGGTGTCGTCAGCCAGCGTGACCTGCACGTCGCCGTCATTGCGCTCGATATCGTGCACAAGGTTTTCCAACCCCTGCACGAGGCTCTCGCCATCGGTCTCAACGGCGCGCGCCAGCGCCTCGGGGTTCGTGCCCAGAAAATTCGCCGGGCTGAACATGTCGACAATCTGCTGGCTGAAATACTCCATCCGCTTCTTGTCGTGGTCGTCCAATCCCTCCAGATCGGCCACTGCGTCGGTGATGGCCTCGCTGTTGAACAGGTACTGCTGCTTGATGAAGTTGAAGTAGGGATGCGTGTCCCACATTTCGTTCGAAAAGCGCCGATCACGCGGCGTCGGGTCCTCTGGCGCCTCCAGCTTACCTTCGGCCAGCTTCTGCTGCGCCTCGATATAATGCTTCAGCGACTTGCCCCAGTAACTGACCTGCTGCTCCAGCATCTTGGCCGGATTGCCCATCATCTCGGCCATATAGGCCGCGGTTGCCTTGATCATCAGATCCTGACCGGGACCCTGCAAGGACGGGCGCACGGTCTTTTTGTTGGACAGCGCCGTCATTAACCGCGCCGAAAGCTCTTCAACCTTAGCAAGGTTTTCGTTCAACCGATCCAAATCTTGGGCGGGATCTGTTTCTTCAGTTGTCATAATCGGTCGTCCAGATTACTTTGCAGTCGCAGCATAAAACGCTGGTGTCTAGTTTACAGTCGCAGGCACCGGGGGGCAAAGCGACAAATAAGGCGGGGTGTCAAGCCTTGCGAAAAAGGAAAACCCGATGCGGTACATGATCGCCTACGACTGGATGGAGTCGGTTCGAAACACAAACGAATGGCTGGGCGCGACGGCAAAGTCGATGTCGTCCTACCCGTGGACCGGTCTCGTACCCAATCCCGCATTTCAGATGATGCGCGCGTGGGGCGAAGTGACGGAACGCACGTTTTCCCGCATGGTGGCCAAGCCTGACTGGAATGTCTCAAGCGTTGTTGGCGAAGATGGGCGCGATCATATCGTGTCGATCGAACGTGATGTCGAACGCGCCTTTGGCGATCTGATTCGGTTCAATGTTGTGGGCCGCCCGGAAAAGCCTCGGCGCGTTCTTCTGGTGGCCCCGATGTCGGGCCACTACGCTACACTCCTGCGCTCGACGGTCAAATCGCTCCTCGTCGATTGTGAGGTCTGGATCACCGACTGGCACAATGCCCGCGACATCCCCGTCAGCGAAGGCAAGTTTGATATCGAGGATTACACCCTCTATCTGATGGACTTCATGCGCCACCTCGGGCCTGACACCCATGTCATCGCCGTCTGTCAGCCCGCGCCGCTTGCACTCGCAGCAACCGCCTATCTCGCTGAGCTTGAACCAGAGGCGCAACCGCGCACGCTCACGCTTATCGGCGGCCCGATCGACCCCGACGCGGCCCCGACCGACGTCACCGACTTTGGCCGTTCCGTCACCATGGGGCAGCTTGAACACCTTGCGCTTCAACGGGTCGGCTACCTCTATCCGGGCGTGGGCCGCATGGTGTATCCGGGTCTGGCGCAGCTTGCGTCGTTCATGTCGATGAACGCCGAGACACACACCAAAGCGTTCTCCGACCAGATCCTGCGCGTGGCCAAGGGCGAAGCCTCCGACCATGACAAGCACAACAAATTCTACGACGAATACCTTGCCGTGATGGACATGACGGCGGAATTCTATCTCTCGACGGTCGAACGGATCTTTAAGGAACGCGAGATCGCCCGGAACGCCTTTGTCGTGAACGGGCACGAGGTTGATATCGGCAAGATCTCGTCCGTCGCGGTCAAAGTCGTCGAAGGCGAAAACGACGATATCAGCGCCCCGGGCCAGTGTCTTGCCGCGCTTGATCTCTGCACCGGCCTACCGGCTGAGAAAAAGGCCTTTCACCGCGAACCGGGTGCGGGTCACTACGGCATCTTCGCCGGCAAAAGCTGGCGCAACAACATCCGGCCTCTGGTGCTGGAGTTTATCGACGCCAACTCGGACGGGCCAAAAGCGACCAAGCTCAAGGCCGTCACCTGACCACCGAACGCCCCGCTCAAGGGGCGTTAACCCTTTTTCCATAGAACCTCTCGCCGGGCCCATCGGGGCATGACGAGCCCACAACTCGCATTGCCCCGCCATAGTCGCGGATCATGATCGACCGCGCGCAGCACGCCGGAGACCCCGGCCAGATCACCCGGCGACAGGTCTCAGACACCTCAAGCCGGTCCAAACGCGACGCATCCCCCTTGGCGGCGCCGCCATCCTCATCAGCCTCCCCCGGCCGGATCACCCGGACCCGGGGCAAAGGCGCATCTCTATTTAACGGGTCCTTCGCCGCACCGCGCATGGGGCCGCCCGCCATCCGCACAGGCGAATATCCTCACACTCTCGTCCGGTCCCGGCAGCATGGCGCGACTATCCTTGCGCCTGCGTCACAGGGGTTTTTAGCAAGAGCGTGTCATCCAACCAGCGACGCATCGCGGCAGTTGCCTCGTCCGGTGTCTCCAGCGTCGGCATATGGCCTGCATCCTCGATGATCTCCAGCGTCGCCCCCCGGATCATGTCGGCCATGAACTGATGCCGCATCACGGGACACAGCGCATCGTGCCGCCCACACATCACCAGCGTCGGCATGTCGATCAGCCGCAGCGTCTTTTGCTGATCGGGCCGTCGCTGCAGCGCCTTCGATTGCTGCACGAACACTGACGGGCCCAACGCCATCGCCATCTCCATGACGATCTTCAGCACCTCAAGCCGGTTCGGCCCTGGCGCGAGATAGGCGGGCTTCATCTCATCCCGCATGATCTCTTCCAGCTTGCCCGCCTTGGCCCCGACGATTTGCGGCTCCCGCTCGGCCGCGCGTGCCGGCGTTTCGCTGTTGGGATTGGTGTCAAGCAACGCAAGCCGCGTCACCCGTTTCGGCACGCGCCGCACAATCTCCATCGCGACGATCCCGCCCATCGACAGTCCCGCAAGCGCGAAGCGCGGGGGCGCATGAAAGATCACCGCCTCCGCCATCTCTTCGATCGTGTCGAACCCGCTGAGTGGCGCGACATGGACCGCCCGCTCACCCGAGAACGCGGCGATCTGCGGCGCAAAAAGCCGCGCGTCGCACATCATCCCCGGCAGCAGGACGAGCGGTTCGGCCATCGCCTCAGATCCGGTCGCTGGCGAGCGCAGCACCCTCGCTGAGCGCGCCGAGTTTGGCATAGGCAATCTCGGGATCGACCGCGCCAAAGCCCGCGAACGTGCCAAAGCCGCAATCCGACCCGGCAATCACCCGGTCTGCGCCGACAATGCCGACAAAGCGTTCGACGCGTTCGGCCACCAGCTCAGGATGTTCGACGAAGTTCGTCGTGGTATCGACAACGCCCGGCACCAAAACCTTGTCATCGGGAATATCGGCCTTGCGATCCCGGAACACCGTCCATTCATGGGCGTGACGCGGGTTTGAGGTTTCAAACAACATATACTGCGCGTTGGTATTCATCAGCGTGTCAAACACCTTGGCCATGTCGATATCGCAGACATGGGGGCCCTCGTAATTGCCCCAGCAAATGTGAATACGAACCTTGGCCGGGTCGATGCCCGTCAGCGCGTGGTTTAACGCCTCAACATGAGCCCCGGCAATCTTGACGAACTCGTCGTCCGACAAATCGGCAAAAAGCATGTGCCGCGACAGGGCAAGGTCCGGGCAATCGAGTTGCAGGTCCAGACCCGAGTCCACAATCGTCCGATACTCCTCAGCCATCGCATCCGCGAGGGCCGCCAGATAAGCCTCGCGCGTCGGGTAAAAGTCGTTCTGCAAGAAAAGCGAGATCACACCCGGCGACGCGGCGTTCATGAACCCACGGTCCACCCCATGCGCCGCCATCCCGGCCTTGAGGTTGGCGATATCCTTTTCCAACTCGCCCTGACCTTTGGACTTCACGTCGCCCACGCACATCGGGCGGGCATATTGCGGCGTGCCCCCATCATCGGCCAACCGTTTGAGAAACGTAGGAAATCTTTTCAAATCCGCCGGTGCGTTCCGCGGGCTGTCCCCGGCAAACCCGGTATAGCGGTCCTTCACATAGGTCGCATAGCTGATCTTTGACGTCTCCCCGTCAGAGACGATGTCGACGCCCGACGCGACCTGCTTGGCGACCGTGTCATCAACCGCCTCGGCCATTGCCGCATCAAATTCGGCAAGGTCATAATCCTGTTCCCGCTCGCGGGCGAAAATGAAATCCACCACTTTCTGCGTGCGCGGCAGACTGCCCACATGGGTCGTTTCAATCTTGCTAATTTTGTGGGCCCTCCTCATCTTCTGATAACACTACGCTACTAGTGATTTCGCTGTTGTCCATCGCAACATTGACCAAATCGCGCGCACTCTCCAAATAGGCGCGAGATGACTTCACCAAAGGCCAGCCCGATGCGCGACCGTATTGCCCGTTTCGTCAATGATCCCCGCTTTGAACGCTGGATCATCGCGCTGATCATTCTCAACGGCATCACACTGGGGCTAGAGACAAGCCCGTGGATGATGGAACGGTTCGGCAGCTTTCTAATGCTGCTCGACCGGACGATCCTCGCTGTATTCGTGGTCGAGATCATCTTACGCCTGATCGCCGATTTCCGGGGCTTCTGGCGCGATCCCTGGCGGATTTTCGACTTTACCATCGTTGCCATCGCGCTGCTGCCGGCGACGGGCGCGTTCAGCGTGCTGCGCGCCTTCCGCATCCTGCGGCTTTTGCGGCTTGTGGCAAACGTCCCCTCGATGCGTAGGGTGGTGACCGGGCTGTTGAACGCCCTGCCCGGCATGGGGTCGATTGTGCTGCTTCTCGGGTTGATCTTCTACGTCTTTGCCGTGATCTCGACCAAGCTCTTTGCCGCCGATTTCCCCGAATGGTTCGGGTCAATCGGGTCGTCGGCCTATACGCTTTTTCAGATCATGACGCTGGAAAGCTGGTCGATGGGCATTGTCCGGCCGGTGATGGAGCAATTCCCGTTCGCCTGGGCGCTGTTCGTGCCCTTTATCCTCGCCACGGCGTTCACGGTGCTGAACCTCTTCATCGGTGTGATCGTCGACGCGATGCAGTCCGAACATGAATCCGAGGCGCAGGACAGCCGCGAGGCGCTGCGCAAGGACAACGAAGATATCCTGTCAGAGCTTCGCGCGCTCCGCGCCGAAGTGGCCGCGCTTAAGTCAAAGCCTGAGTGATCAGTTCAGCGTCTTGAGCACCGCGTTTGAGGTGTCTTCGCACGTCTTGCTGACCCGGTCGCTGCGCGCATAAAGGCAAGCGATCATCGCTTCCGCCTCGGGCGTCACACCACTGCAGAGAGAGGCGATCTCGGTCCCGCAGGCGGCAGTCAACGTCGCCCCGGCAGAGGTTCCCTGCAGCGGGGTGTTGCCGCGCGGCACGCGATTGCGGACAATGCCCTTGTTCAGCTGCGCATCAACCTCGGCCACGCAAGCGGCGGATGCCTTGTCGGAATTTGCCGCAAGGCACGAGGTGATCCGCCCGCGCCCTTCACGCACATCGCTGCAAACGGCCTGAATTTCGGGTGCGCAGGTCTGCATCAGGTCGGCGGATGCGGGCGTAGGTGCCAGCACGGCGGGGGTGGCAAAAGCGGCCACGAGCGTGGCGACGGCAACAAGTCTCATGGGGGCCTCCTGAAATGCTTCGATGCGTATACGGGCGCAGCTTAACCGCAGATCACCTGTTCTCCCAATAGCGGCGAAGAAACGCCCGCCAATTCTCGTGACAAATCTTCGCGATCAGCTCGGCCCCATAGCCGCGATCGGCCATGCCTTTCCGAAGATTCCCCAGATCCGCAACCGAAGCCAGTTCCGGTGGCATCGGCGCCCCGTCATAGTCCGAGCCAAGTCCGACGTGATCCTCACCCGCGACTGCAATCATGTGGTCGAGGTGGTCGAGAGCCGCCTCAAACGCCCCCTCCTTGCCCGCTTTCCCGTCGCGCCGCAGGAACATTGTGCCAAAGTTCAGCCCAACCATTCCGCCGGTCTCACCAATCATCTTCAACTGCGTGTCGGTCAGGTTCCGCGCGCCGGGAGAAATCGCATGCGCATTGGAATGGGTCGCGACCAGCGGCGCGCCAATCTCACCCACATCGTTGAACCCTTTGACGTTCAGGTGGCTGGTATCCACCACGATCCGCCGCGCAAGGCATTCAGCCACCAGCGCCTTGCCCGCCTCCGTCAGCCCCGGCCCGATATCGCCGTCGGAGGGATAGCGGAACGGCACGCCATGGCCGAAAACCGTCGGGCGGCTCCAGACCGGCCCGATGGAGCGCAGGCCCATCGCGTAAAGCCCATCAAGCGCCTTGAGGTCGGCGTCGATCGCCTCTGCCCCTTCGACATGCAGGACCACCGCCATGCGCCCGGCCTCTATGGCGGCATCAATATCGGCGGACGAGGTACAAAGTGCCGCCAGGCCCTGGTCCACCAGCCTGTGCAGCACGCCCGCCTGCTCAACAACGATGCGCAGCGCGATATCCTGCGAAATCTCTTTCGGCAGCGGCACGTCATAGGGTGGCTTGCCGAAGATCGACATATCGAACCCGCGCCCCATGGGCGGGACAAACATCGCGAAGAAACCACCTGCAAACCCGCCCTTGGCGGCGCGGGTCAGGTCGATGTGACCCTTGTCGGTTGCCTTGAACGCGGCGACCTCATTCCCGCGCCCCAGCGACCAAAGCCGCAAGAGCGCATCGTTATGGCCATCAAAGACCGGGGGCTGGGTCAGCCCGTCCAAGTCAGGCCCGCAGGATCATCCGTCGACCGGATGCGATAGAGGCTCGCCTCGCCCGTCATCGACGGCGCGATTGACCGGCTCATGCCGGGATCAACCAGCATCGTGTCGCCCGGCGCCAGTGTCGCCTCGCCCTTGTCGGTGACGATCTTCCAATGCCCGCGTACCGGCATCAGAACCTCGTGCTTGTTGATGGTATAGGCGTCCTCCGGGATCGACCCGCGTTTGAGGAAATCCACGTCAAAGCCCGGCTTGTCGATCAGCAACGCATCAGGCCCGATCACCTTTGCCGGTCCGGTCGCGGCCATTCCCATCAGGTCCCAATACCGCGCGACATAACCGGGGATCACGTCGCGGGCGGTGGGTTCGGGGAAGGCCTTCAACTCCTCATCCGTCAAAAGCGGCATGGGCTTCACGCCCTCGGGCAAGTGATCGCCTTTCTTGGTGTCGTAAAGCCGCCCAGTCTCGGCCAGAACCAGCCCGTGGTCGGACGCATCCTCGATCACCTGCGGGGCCCAGATCACGCCGCCACCTGCGTCGTCCCCACCGAGGATCGCCATGATCATCCCGTAATCGGTGCCGATGTTCTCAAAGCCCCGAAAAATGCCGGTGGGGATGTTAAAGATATCGCCCTCTTCCAGCACCACTTCGCCAGCGGTCCCCCAGCGCCCCCAGAAGAACCGCCAGCGGCCCTTGAGGACAAAAAACACCTCTGCCGTGCGGTGCGAATGCAGCGAGTTGCGGCATTTGGGCGGCTGACCGGCTGCGCCGATGTTAAAGCCCGGCGTCTCGGTGATGTGGACGTGCTGATCGGCGCTTTCCGAGACACCGCCGCCGATGATGGTGAAGTTTTCCTTCTGGTCCGACCCCGGCGTGTGGGCGTCGATAAAGGCCGTCTTGCAGGGCTTCAGATCGCCATAGCGGACGATGCGGGTTTCCAGGACTTCGGGGGTCATCTCTTTCTCTTTCCGTTGCGTGTGTCAGGTTTTGTCTCAGCCCGTGGCCTGGAGGATCTGGGTCCAGACTGAGGTCTCGTCGTAAAGCGTGTATTCCCGGCGCAGGCCCCACGGCCCGAACTCGGCATGGGTGATGCCCATCACGTGAACCCGTGAGCCGGTGGGGGCACCGAACGCGCCCCAACCGTCATGCCCGCCGGTCAGCGACCAGCGCACGGCGGCGCGCGGTGGCATCATCGGATCGTCGCGCCCGATGATGTGGTGGAGTTCGAACTTGGCCGAGGGGAAGGCCGCCCGCAGGCCGAGCCAGAATTCATCCGCCGCCCCGCGCCCGTGGCCGGTGACGCCGCCTGCGTATTCCACATGACAGGCGCGATCCCATTCGGAGGATATGACCGACAGCTCTGCCTCCATGATCCGGGTCAGAAGATTGGCGAGCTTGGCGCCATGTTCATTGTCATTGCCCCGGCCCAGATACGGGCCTTCGATGTCGATCTCGGGCGTGAAAGGCGCACCGGCCTGCCCGGCCTCAACGCGCCTTGCGGCCCATTCGCGGGGGTCGTGACCCATCTGGCGCACAACCGCGCCATTGTCGCGGATCAGCCATTCATCGCTGATCTGGTTGTCCTTGGCATAACAATCGGCAATCGCGCGATAGGTCAGCCGCTTGCCCGTCGCAGGCCCGAACGCGCCGTCGCCGCTATGGGTGGCAGTGGACAGGATGCGGTGCGACGACAACATCCCCTCTTCCGGCGTGCCGGACCAAATCACGTCTTCACCCAGCAGAACGCGGTCGGGAAACTCGGTCAGCGTCGACATGGTGGCAGAGGTCGAGGCGGGCTCTCCGGTCGAGATGCCACCGGGCATGCGCACGATCACGTCTTTCGCGTAGTAGTCGCGCATCCGCGCGCCCAGACCCCGATCCTCCCAGATCTCCTGCGTGATCCCCAGAATGTAATCGGGGAAATCGGTCCAGCGATTGTCAAACCCTCTCATCGCGCATCCTCCACAGGCCGGGTCGATCCACGCAGGATCAACGGCCCTTCGATTGTCAGTTTTTGGGCAAGCTCGGCAGGATCTTCGATCTGGTTCATCAGAAGATTGACCGCCGCCTCGACCATCTTGTTCGACGGCTGGCGCACCGTGGTCAGGTCAAACGCCTTCCACGCGGCCAAGGGCACGTCGTCATAGCCCACGACCGAGACATCATTGGGCACGCTGAGGCCAAGATCAAACCGCAGCGTGTCGAGCACGGCAAAGGCCATGTGGTCGTTGCCGACGAAAATCGCATCGGGTGGCTCGGGCATCGCCATAAGATCGCGCACCGCCTGACTTGCGGCTTCGCGCCGGTACATGCCGTCGATTACAGCAACCGGCTCCCGCCCCGCATCCCTCAGCGCTGAAACAAATCCTTCCGCCCGGTCCTGCCCCGTGAGCGAGCCGGACCAGCCGGAGATATGGGCGATCCGTTCATGCCCGCCCGCGATCAGGTGCTCGGCCACCGCCCGAGCGCCCGCCCGGTTGTCAGACGTGACCTGGCTGAGCCGCGCATCGGTCTGACCCCGGTTGAACAGCACCACGGGGATACCGGCAGCGTCACACCGCTGCGCCAGTTCGTCAGACAGACCAACACTCGCCGCGATGATCCCGTCGACTTGGTAATCCAGAAGCTCGTCAATGACGCGGTCCACCTCTGGCCCCGTGCCCGAGGCCATGAAGACAAGGATGTGATACCCCTTGGCCTGAAGCGCGTTTGAGAGCTTTTCCAGCGCGTCCGGGTAAAACTGATTGTCGAGATAGGCGACCACAAGCCCGATAATCTTGGACTGCCCCGTAATCAGCGACCGCGCCAGAACGTTTGGGCGATAGCCCAGCGAATTGGCCGCATCGCGGACCTTTTTGGCCATCTTCTCAGACACGCTCGCGCCGGGGGTGAAGACCCGGCTGACCGCCGATTGGCTGACCCCGGCCAGAGCCGCAACGTCCAGCGATGTGACCTTACGATCGCGCATCAGCCTGCCGTCCAGCCTCCGTCGATCAAAAGCGCGCTGCCGGTGATCATCGCCGACGCGTCGGAGGCAAGGAACGTGACCGCACCCATGACGTCTTCAACTTCGCCCACGCGGTCGAGTTTGATCTTGTCCATGATCCACGCCAGCCGCTCGGGGTTGGCGAATGTGCTTTCCGTCAGCGGCGTGCGGATGAAGGTCGGGCAGACCGTGTTCACGCGGATACGCTCCTTACCCCATTCGATCGCCATCGCCTTGGTCATGCCTTCAACCGCGTGCTTGGTCGCGCAATAGACGGTGCGGTCGATCCCGCCGACATGGCCCATCTGACTGCTGACCTGAATGATTGACCCGCCGCGCCCGACCATCCCGCGCGCAACTTCGCGCGCCAGAAAGAACGCGGCGCGCACGTTGACGTCCATAACCGCGTCGAAATCCTCGGGCGAGGTATCGAGCGCGGAGGCGTGGCGGGCAAGCCCGGCGGAATTGCACAGAATGTCAAACGGCCCTTCCGCCGCCACGGTATCGCGCACCGCATCAGTGTCGGAAATATCAAGCGACAGCGCCCTTGCGGTGAACCCCGCCGCGTTGACGTCTGCCACCGCCGCCTCAAGCGCGGGCATCCCGCGTGCGGCCATCACGACCTCGGCCCCGGCTTCGGCCAGCGCCACGGCACAGCCCAACCCGATCCCGCGCGAGGCTCCGGTCACCAGCGCCCGGCGTCCGTCCAATCGAAAAGAAGGTGTCTTAGGAAGTGTCATGGCATCATTTTGCGCATCATTTTGCATAGGTGTGCAAAACGAACCCTACGCCCGTTCCAGCGATCTGTGAAGAGGGATTCTCAAGGGTAGCGAATGCCGCGAAATTCGGGGAAATCCCCATAGCGCGCGCGGCGGGCATCCAGCGGTTCAGACGGCTCTTCCCCGGCGCGCAGGAGCATCCCCTTGGGCGCGATATAGCTTTGGATGATGCGCTCAGGGCTTTCGCGCCATGTCAGGTTGAAGGCCGCAAGTTTTGGGAAAAAGCACATCGCGTGATAGGGCAGATGATCGTGCACCCACCATGCCAGATCGCGCCAGTCGCGCCCGTTCGCGTACTGATCGGCGAACCACGGCACCACCACCGACACGCACGCCCCCATCCGCCCCTTGGCATCGCGCCGGTCCCAGATGTGGTTGGCATAGGTGCGCTCATTGGCCGAACATTTCTGCGGGCGTGCGGCCGTTGCGCCAAAGTGGTTCAACTCGGGCGACCGATAGCCCGACCGGATCTCAAGCGGGCCAAAGGTTTCGACCATGGGGTCGAGCAATTCGACCGCCAGCTTGCGCCCCGTCTCCAGTGCGAGGTCGGGGTCTTCGGGCAGGTTCTGGCGTTCGTGAAAATTCCCGATCTCGGAATAGAGGAAATTTCGCATGAAGAAGTATTTGGACAGACGTTCCCGCCCGAAATCTTCCAGCGACAGGTAAGAGCGCGGGCGTCTCATGTCCAATGCGCAGCGCCGGGACCGGCAAGGACCTGGCGTGCGGCAAACGGCTCTTCGGGGGCAATTTGGGCAGCCTGCGCCAACTCCAGAACCCAAGCGTCATCCATGAGCACGAAATCCAGCACCGACATCAAAAACGCAGGGTCCTGCGCCCCGGCGCGAACCGTGTCCAAATCGGCCCCTGATGCCCCAAGAAAGACCGGCAAAAGCTCTTCATTGCCGACCAGCCATCCCAGGGCCTTCAGCGCCACGGTTTCCGCACGGTCGTTGGTCATCACCCGTCTTCCCTAACGTCAGGTATCTTAGCCGTTAACCGGCCATAAACCTTTCTCAGCAAAAACTGAACGCAACCAGAGCAATTTTAGCAAAAACTGCAGAGGCAGCATGGCACGGCGGATACTTGTGGTGGATGACATCGCGACGAACAGGTTGACCCTGCGCGTCAGCCTTGCCGCCATGGGGTACGAGGTGTTGCAGGCCGTGTCGGCGCGCGAGGCGGTTGACCTGATGGCGCTGGCACAGCCCGATCTGGTGATTGTCAGCGACCGGTTGGACGATATGAACGGTGCCGATCTGTGTGCGCAGCTCAAAGACGGGCGCGACGGTGATGCGGCCCCGGTGATCGTGATGACCTCGGGCAGTGGCGGCGTGGGACGTATCGCGGCGTTGAGGGCGGGCGCGGATGAGCTTTTGTCGAAACCGGTGGATGATCTGACGCTGGCCGCGCGGGTGCGCAGCCTGCTCAGGGCGCGTGAAACACATCTGGAGCTTATCCGGCGGCAATCGACCGCCACATCACTGGGCCTGTCCGAGGCGCCTTCGGAGTTTCGGCGGCGGGGGCTTGTGGCGCTGGTGTCGTCAAACCCGTCGCAGACCACGCTTTGGCAGGCCGATCTGGCGCGGCATGGGCGGGACCGGATCGTGCAACTGACACCCGAAGCGGCGATTGCGCAGGCCAGTGATGAAGACGGCGCGGATGTCTATGTGCTGGGCAACAATATCCAGCGGCCTGGTGGGGTGCTGGCACTGGTGTCGGACCTGCGCAGTGTCGGCGCGTCGCGCTATGCCGCGATCCTGACCGCGCATTCGCCCGAGGACAAAATCAACGCGGCCGCCGCACTGGACTTGGGCGCCAACGATATCCTTCCGCTACCCCACGACCCCGAAGAACTCAGCCTGCGCGTGCGTTCGCAAATGCGCCGCAAGCAGACCGCAGACCGGTTGCGACAGGCCATCGACGACGAAGTCCGCGAGGCGGTGCGCGACCCGCTGACGGGGCTTTATAACCGGCGCTATGGCGAGGTGTATCTGCGCCGTGCCTTTGCGCAGGCGCGCTCAAAACAGGAACCGCTGACGGTGCTGATGGTCGACATCGATCACTTCAAGGGGATCAACGACACCCATGGCCATGCCTCGGGCGATCAGGTGCTGCGGCATGTGGCAGAGGTGCTCAAAGACAACTTGCGGGGCGAAAGCGTTGTGGCACGTTGGGGCGGTGAAGAATTTATGGCCGTCCTTCCCGGCGCAGACGCCAGTGAGACGCGCATTGCCGCACGCCGGTTATGCGAGGCCATCGCGGAAGAGCCGTTTCTGTCGCAGCGCGTGGCGTTGGGGATTTCGGTGACCGCAAGTATCGGCGCGGCCATCGCGGGCGGTGCCGGGTCCGCGGCAAACTCGCCCCACAGTCTTGTGGAGCGGGCCGATCAGGCGCTGTACCGGGCAAAGGCCGCGGGCCGAAACACCTATGCTTTGGATGTTCTGTCGGCCTGAAACCGTGATCTACTTCTTCTTGTGCGGGGGTGGGCCGAGACGTTCGAATGCCTTTTCAAGGCGGACGGCATAGGCCGCACGTTCAGCCGGGCTCATGTCCGTCAGGACCGAAACGAGCGCGCGTTCACTCCGCATCTGGCGGTCCTGCCCCGCTTTGCGCTGCGCTTCGATTAGGCTCAACACATCCTCTGGTACGAACGGCTCCGCCCGGATTGCGGTCAGCATCGCCCTTGCCGGAGCCTTGCGCCCTCGCGCTGCCTCAGCGGTGGCAGCCGTGGCTTGAACCGCGGGCTGCTGGTCGCGCAGGCTGCGCAAGACCTCACGCCGGTCCTTCGGCTCAAGTGCTCCAAGAAACGGCACGGCCGCAATGCGTTGCGCCACTTCGGCCCGTTGTGCGCGCGGGCCATCGGGCGACAGGATTGCTCCCGCCACGACGCCGACAATCAAGAGGTTCAGCCCGATGGATCCGATCAGGACCAACCGCAACCAAAGCGGCGATTTCGGTGCGGGGGTTGGGGTTTGAGGATCAGCCATCGTCGAGACTCCAGTCATCAAAATCCGAAGAGAACGCCGACACCGCCGTGAGGCCGTAGATCGACGAAGTCGCAGGGCTGACCGCTGCGGCAACCGAGTTGACGCCTTGAGGCGCGGCAAATCCGATAAAGACACCTGCTGCGGCTGCGGTGCTGAGCCCCGCGACACCGGCCCATCCTCCGAACCAGCCAAGGATGCGCCCCTTGCGCGCAGGCGCGGGTTGGGGCGTTGGTGCCTGCTCTGCCGCCGAGACGCTGGCCGCATCTGCGAGCACGCGCGTCATCAGCGGGTCGGGCACTTTCGGTGCGTCGCCGCGGGCTTCGGCAAAAAGCGCATCGAGTTTTGTCGTCTCGTCACTCATCTTCGTACCCCAGTTCTGTCTTGCGACCTTCGAGAAGCGCCACAAGGCTGCGTTTTCCACGAGCGGTCAAACTTTCCACCGCCTCGACCCCGATGTCCATGATCTGTGCGATCTCAGGGTTCGGCAGCCCTTCGAGATGGCGCAGGATCACGGCCTGCCTTTGGCGCTCGGGCAATTCCATCAGTGCCGCTTGGAGGGCGGCCTGCCGGTCATGCAACATCAGCGTCTTGACCTGACTTGGTGCGCTGTCGGCCAGATCATCGCGTTCCTCGATCGGCACGGAAGGGCGGCGCTGCCGCAGCCGGTCAGTGCAGAGGTTAGCGACCACCCGGTAGAGCCATGTCGTGATCTGCGCCTCGCCCTGACGCCAGTCGGGCGCGATCTTCCAAAGCCGCATCATGGCGTCCTGCGCCACATCCTCAGCCTCGGACCGATCGCCCAGCATGCGCGTCGCTTGCGCATAGACCCGAGGCAACAATCGCTGCGCCAAAACGCTGGCAGCCGCCGCATCGCCATTGGCGAATGCAATCAGCAGCGCGTCATTCGGTGCTCCGGCAAAGGCGTCAAACGGCATGTCCATCGGTCCCGTGCGTACCCTGCAAGCAGGGGGGTGGCCAAGGGGCGTGTTTGCACCCCTTGGCCGGCCTGCCTCAGTTACGGTTAGGCTTGTCGCCGCCGCGCCGGCCTTCGCCGCGCAGCTTTGCAAAGCGTTCCTTAGCCGCTTCGAACTCGGCCTTGCTGATGGCGCTGTCACCGTCGGTGTCGAGTCGTTCGATCATGTTACCGCGATCACTTCCGCGCCGCTGAAAGCCCTCTTCCAGTTCGGCCTGCGCCAGCGCGCCGTCGCCGTCGGTGTCAAGCCGTTCGATCATGCGCATTGTGCGCTCGGCGGCGCGCTCCGCCATCTGCTCCGACGCATTTTCAACGCGAGCGGCGGCGACGGCGGCCAGTTCTTCGGCCGTGACGCGCGCGTCACCATCTGCGTCAATTTCAGCAAAGCGTGCTGCACCCATCGCATCGATTTCATCCTGAGTGACCAATCCGTCACCATTGGTATCGACCTGCGAGAAATCGAATCCGCGGGTGCGCTCTCCTGAACGTGCCTCGGCAAAGCCGACCGAGGTCAAAACGATGCTCAAGGTCAGGATACCTGCCGTGCCCAACACGAGAAACTGCTTCTTATTCATTGTCTTATCTCCAAACTTGTCATTCGCGACACGACCGGTTTTGGCGGCGTGTTCAGAAGGTCAAACGCACGGGTTCAGAGATTCCGTCGCCGCCACGACAACTTTTTTCGCGACAGGACGCCGCACAGACAAAACGCCCCGTTTCATATTGGCATTTTTGACACTAGGTGCCAGGGCATCAAGACAGGCAGTGCGATGCACGACGGACCAGCAACCAGCGCAACTCAGACCCAGCCGGAGACCCGCAACACGCGGCAAGCGATGGTGCGCGGATGGCGGCAACGCTGTCCAAACTGCGGTAAGGGGCCCTTGTTGCGAGGCTATCTTAAGGTGCGCGACGACTGTCCGGTGTGCGGTGAGGACCTGACCCCACAGCGCACGGATGACGGGCCAGCCTATCTGACGATTTTGCTCGTCGGCCACATTCTTGGGCCTGCGCTCGGGTGGGCCTATGCCGCGTATGAACCCGACCCGTTGATCCTTGCCACTGTCTTTTCGGTTTTGGCGATTGCGCTTTCGCTCTATCTTTTGCCGCGACTGAAGGGGGCGATGGTTGGACTGCAATGGGCAAAGCGTATGGGTGGGTTCGACAACTCCTGATCAGGTGCGCCCGTGACCGCTGATGTCCCGATCCGGGATGCGGCGACCGTGATCGTGGTGCGCGACGCCGGTGGCCCTTCACCTGCTGTGCTGATGGGGCAGCGCGGGCATGCAGCCGCCTTCATGCCATCGAAGTTCGTGTTTCCGGGTGGTGCGATTGACCCTCAGGACGCACATGTGCCGCTGGCCGGATTGCCCCCTGCCGCCTGTCAGGCGCAGATCGCGCGCGCCTCAAGTTTGGGCGCGGCGGCAGTTGCGACAGCCGCCATTCGGGAGGTGTGGGAAGAGACGGGCTTGATCCTTGGCCAGCGCGGTGAATGGGCCGCGCCCAACGACGACTGGACCGAGTTTGCCGCCACCGGCCATGCACCCGATGCCAGCGCGCTGCGCTTTGTCTTTCGCGCGGTCACGCCGCCGGGCCGCCCGCGCCGGTTTGATGCACGGTTTTTCTTGTGCGATGCAGGCGCGCTCTCCGGGAATATCGACGACTTTTCCCGCGCGTCAGATGAGTTGTCGCATCTGCAATGGGTGCCGGTGGCTGAGGCACGGGCGTTTGACCTGCCGTTCATCACCGAGGTCGTTCTGTCAGAGATCGCCGCGCGGCTTCCGGACTTATCGGCGCCGGAGGCTGTTCCGTTCTTTAACAATGACGATGAAGAGCGCCTCTTTCAGCGCCTGCACGGTTAAACGACAGCGACGAGCGCCACGACGGAGGCACTGAGAAGGGTCATGCCCAATGCCTCACGCCGGGTGATCTTTTCGCGAAAGACGACGTACCCGATGAGTGCGGAAAAGATCAGCTCCACCTGCCCCAGCGCAAAGACATAGGCCGCTGTCTGCATGGAGAAGGCGGCGAACCAGCAGCCGCTGCCGAGGACCGAAAAGATGCCCACGAACCCAGCCGATTTCCACGAGGCGAGCACGGCGCGCACTTGACCCGGCTCGCGAAAAATCAGCCATGTCCCCAGCGTGGCGGTCTGCAACAGCGTGACGCAACTGAGCGAGACGAGTGTGCGGAGCAGCGTGCTGTCACCGTCAAGGGCAAGGATCGTACCGCGATAGCCAACGCCCGAAAGCGCGAAGAAGACGCCCGAAAGCAGACCCAGACCAACGGCGCGGTTGAAAAAGCGCGTCCACCCAGCCTCGGTGCTGTCGGGTGGGTCGGAGAGCAGGAGAACTGCGGAGAACCCGCCGAACATTGCCACGGCACCCGGCCAACTGACCGTGTCGCCAAGGATCAAAAAACCCACGATCACGGTCAGCAGCACCTCGGTCTTTTTGAACGTGATGCCGACCGCGAAGTTGCGGTGTTTGAAGAGTGCGACCACGCAGAGCGTGGCAAGAATTTGCGACAGCCCACCGAGAAGCGCAAAGGCCCAGAACCGGGGCGAGAGCGCAGGGAGCGTCGCGCCTGTTTGGGCGGTCACGAGGGCAAGCGCGGCGATGGCCAGAGGGGCGGCATAAAGGAACCGCGCCAGCGTCGCGCCACCGGTTGAAAGGCCGGAGGTCGTGAGCTGCTTTTGCACCATGAACCGCAGCGTCTGCACAAAGGCCGCGGCGAGGGTGATGTAAATCCACGCGTCCATGCCCTGTGACTGTCACAGGGGCGGGCGAAGGGAAAGAGACTAGTGCCGCGTCCAGAACGGATGCGGGACGGGGTCTTTGGCCTTGAACAGGTAGCGGCGGAAAATCTCGCCATAGGACCGGTACAGGTAGCCGCCATTCTGGCGTGTGTAGCGGTCCTTGTTGCCGAAATAGAGCCCTTGGAGGCGGTACCATGGCACGCGGGGGTGCATGTGGTGCACCGCGCGCGTTCATGCGCCTGGTGTTCCAGAAACGTGCGGATCTTGAGGATGGAGATCGCAAGATAGGCCGCAATGGCATAGGCCCAGAGTGGCATCTCCGCGACCCAGATGACCCAGGCCACCACGACCGCCACCGCCGGAATGTGCCAGAGCCACCCCTTTAGCACGCGAATGTCACCGCCCCGTGCGAGGCGGATATCGCCCGCCATGAAGGCGATTTGGCTGATCAAAGGACCAAGGGTCAGGCGGCCGATCAACGTGTTGTTGGCCGCCAGCGCCATTTGCACCCAGCGCGGCAGGCGCGCCCAAGTTTCGGGGTCGAGGTAATTGGTTTCGGGGTCGTCGTAGGGGTCGGTCAGCACCGAATCCATGTGGTGGGCCAGATGCGTGTCGCGGAAGCGGTCAAACGGGATCACGAGGATCAGCGCGGGAAAGACCAGCGCGGCGTTCAGTTTGGGATTTTCAAACGGGTGCCCATGCACGATCTCATGCGTCAGCGACGAATGTAGTGCGATGGCAGTTGCGGTGAGAAGAAGTGCGGGAAGCAGCCACCACGACGCAACCCACGTCGTGGCAGCCCCCCATACCAAGTAACAGCCGACAAGCAGGATTAGCGTCGGCCACTCAACGTCCGAAAGACGCATGCGACAAGCTCCACAGATTGCGGATGGACTGTCGCGGTTTTACGGACGCCCCCCATTTACGAAGTAAAGTGTGGCACTGGACGGGTGCGTGGGGAATTCTGTATATAGGGAACAAAATCTCACATATGGTGATTTATCTAAACAACTATGGCCAAACACGACAAACGCGACCGTGCGGTGATTTTCCGCCGCCGACTGGCCCGCGCCATGGAAGAGCGGGGTGAGAACCAATCCTCACTTGCGCGGCAGGTAGGCGTTGACCGATCCACCGTGTCGCAGATCCTTGCGCCCAACCAGACCCGTCTTCCCAATGCGCAAGTGGTGGCCGAATGCGCCGCGGCCTTGGGGGTTTCTGGGGACTGGCTTCTGGGGCTGTCAGATTTCCCCGAGCAGGCGTCCGACCTTTTGGCGTCATCCATCCAGATGGCACAAGCCCCCCGCGCGCCGGTCGATGAAGAGGTGATGGCGCTTCATCGGGAAGCGGCGGGATACAAAATCCGGCATGTCCCCGCGACGCTGCCCGACGCGCTCAAGACCCACGACATGCTGCGCTGGGAATACGCGCCACATCTGGGTCGCACGATTGAGCAGGCGATTAATGCCAGTGACGATCGGCTGGACTGGATGCGCGCATCACGCTCGGATTTCGAGTTTGCGATGCCGCTTTATGAGATCGCGTCACTGGTCAAAGGCATGGGCTATTATGAGGGCATACCGGCCGAGGTGCGCCTGGGTCAGGTGGCGCATCTGATTGACTTGCACCGGCAGCTTTATCCGACGCTGCGCATTTTTCTGTTTGATGCACGGCGGCTCTTTTCCGCGCCGGTCACGATCTTTGGGCCTTTGGTCGGGATAATCTATGTCGGTCAGCATTATATGATCTTCCGCGACACGGACCGGGTGCGGGCGCTCACCGATCACTTCGATCATCTTGTGCGCGAGGCGCATGTGGATGCCAGCGACTTTCCCGATCACATCACGGAGCTTGCCGGACCATGAGCGACGGTTTTTTTCACTTCGGACGTCGCGGCGCAGTATGACGCGGATCATGGTGGCGCGGACCCGGCAGAAATCGCCCGCACGGTTGAGGTTCTGGCAGAGCTTGCGGCGGGCGGGCCGGTTCTGGAATTCGCGATTGGGACCGGCAGGATCGCCCTGCCCCTTGCGGCGGCGGGTGTTGACGTGTCCGGGATCGAGCTGTCCCGCGCGATGGTGGACGAGTTGCGGAAAAAGGAAACGGGCGCACCTCTGCCCGTGACCATCGGTGATATGGCAACCACGCGGGTTTCAGGGTCGTTTTCTTTGGTCGCGCTGGTGTTCAACACGATTGATAATCTCACCACGCAGGAGGCGCAGGTCGCTTGCTTTCAGAACGCCGCCGATCATTTGGAGACCGGTGGGCGGTTTGTCATCGAGACGCTTGTCCCGCCGCTGCAACGGCTGCCGTTTGGAGAAACCAATCTCGCCTTTGCAGCAGATGACGATCATATCGGCGTCGACACATTCGATGTTGTGACCCAGACCTATACGTCACGCCACGTTTGGTCAGGTGCATCGGGCAAGACCGCCGTCGCGATCCCGTTTCGATATGCCTGGCCCGCTGAGATGGACCTGATGGCGCGGATGGCCGGGATGGAGTTGGAGCACCGCTGGGCCGGGTGGGATCGGTCCCCGTTCACCAATCGAAGCACGCGGCATGTGTCGGTGTGGCGGAAGGTATGAGCGAACGGCGGAGCAATTCAAGACGACTGAATTGCGCGCCCGGCCCCGTCTGGCATAGGCAGACCGGCATGACCTTCAGCCATCTCCGTCAACCGGGTGCGGACGGGCTCCAAGGGCTCTGCCGTGCGGCGGGTTTCCAGTGAAACGTGAAGCAGCATGTGTTCACCGGTGGCCGCCACGGTGTCGCCCAGCCACATCGTGTGGAAGAGGTGCATTTTCTTGCCCGCGCCGCCAAGGACTTGAGTCGTGATGCGGATACGATCGCCCGCGTTGACCTCAGCCAGATGGCGGATGTGGGTTTCGGCGGTGAAAAAGCTGCCGCCGGACGCGATGTAGGCGGCGTCGCAGCCGATCAGTTCCATGAACCGGTCTGTGGCGTTGGCGAACGCGTCGAGATACCGCGCTTCGGTCATGTGACCGTTATAGTCGGTCCAGTCGAGCGGAATTTGGCGGTTCGCGGTCTCGACCGGCTGGGTGGGGTCGAGTTTGAAGTCGGTGAGCGCTTTGTCGGTCTCGGACAGGTGCGTCCCCGCCCCCTGCCCGGTCTGCTTGAGCCCACGCAGGATCGCCACAAGGTTGCCGTCGCGGATGCGTTCGAGATCACGGATTGAATGATGTCCGGATTGCGCGTCGGATTGGTCCGAGATTTGCTGGATCAACGCGTCGGTCAGGTCGGGGACATCCATCAGCTTGGTCCACGGCCATTTGAGCGCGGGGCCGAATTGGCCGAGGAAATGGGCCATACCCGCCTCACCCCCCGCGATGCGGTAGGTCTCAAAAAGGCCCATCTGCGCCCAGCGCAGGCCGAAGCCAAGGCGGATGACCTCATCGATTTGCTCGGTTGTGGCGATGCCGTCATTGACGAGCCAAAGCGCCTCACGCCAGACGGCCTCAAGCAGGCGGTCGGCGACATGGGCGTCGATTTCGCGCGGCAAGTGCAGGGGCACCATGCCGATTGAGGTGAGGATCGCCTGCGCGCGCGTGACGAGGTCCGGGGCGTTGCGGTCGGTCGTGACAAGCTCGACCACGGGCAAGAGGTAGACGGGGTTGAAGGGGTGCGCGACGACGATGCGGTCGGGGATGGTCGCGCAGCCCTGAAGCTCGCTGGGTTTGAAGCCCGAGGTGGAGGAGCCAATGATTGCGTCGTCCGGGGCGCTGGACTGGAGCGCCTGAAAGACTTTGCGTTTGAGATCAAGGCGTTCGGGCACGCTTTCCTGAATCCACGCCGCGCCATCGACGGCCTCGGTCATGGTATCGACCAGTGTCAGGCTGCCTTCGGGTGGCAGGGGCGCGTCGTAGAGACCCGGCAGCGCGCGGCGGGCGTTGGAGAGCACTTCGTCAAGCTTGCGTTTGGCGTCCGGGTCGGGATCGAAGACGCGCACGTCCCAGCCCATCAGAGCAAAGCGCGCGGCCCAGCCGCCGCCGATCACGCCACCCCCGATGATCGCGGCACGCCGGGTCATTCGGGCGCCGCCGCGAAGAGGAGCCGCGAGGTGTCGTAGCCGTTGGCGGACAGGACCGAGAGCGCCGTCTCGCGCGTTTCATCGGACAAATCGGGGGTGCGGTTCAGGATCCACCCGGCCCGCCCCGAGGGGGTGCCGACAACCGCACTGGTGTAGTCGTCGTTGACCCAGAGCACCCAGTAGTCGGAGCGCACGAACGGCACGCTGGCAAAGCTGACNTTNAGCTGACCGGGCGCGATGAGTTCGGCCTTGCCGGTGATGTCGTCGATGTCGCCACCGCGCGTACAGGTGTTGTAGACGCTGAGTTCATCTTCCGCGACGATCTCGTATGTCGCGGTGGTCTCGGTGCAGCCGTCCTGAAACGGGACCGGGAAACGGGCGACTTCGTACCAAAGGCCGGTATAGGCCTGAGCGTCAAAGGTGCTGACGGGGCGCATGGTGACGTCTGTGTCACGGTAGTTCTCAAAGCTGCAGGCCGACAGGGCGGCGAGTGCGATCGGGATCAGAAGTTGGCGCATTGGAGCCTCATTCGATGCATTGCGTGATGGCGAGGCCGTCGGAGGTGATGATCTCGTTGCAGCCCAGAAGCGGCATGATGGGTGAGCAGGTGCGCGAGCGTGCAAGACACGCGCCCGAGCAGTCGTTAGCGGTGGTGCAGGATTGCGTCCCCTCGCCCGTTTCCATCAGGCAGACCATCGATCCTTTCGGTCCGGGCGAAAACGTCCCGCCCTGATCAACGCATTGCTGTTCCTGCGCGGCCGCAAAGCCGGGGCCAAATTCGGTCGCGGGGTCGGGTGCGCTGTCCTGCGCGGTATCCTCACAGGCCGCGAGCGCCAGCGCGCCGATGAGCAAGAGCCACCTCATGCCGCCACCGGAGCACGTTTGGTAAGGCAGAGCTTCGCGCGCACCTCGTCGGGTCCAATGACGCGGGCCCCGAGGTTTTCGATGATCGTCACAGCGCGGTCGACGAGTTGTGCATTGGTGGCCAGAACGCCTTTGTCCAGCATCAGGTTGTCTTCAAGCCCGACACGAACGTTGCCCCCGGCCAGCACGGCAGCGGCGACATAGGGCATTTGGTGGCGTCCCA
>JABSSC010000049.1:0-8807 GCA_013214635.1 Paracoccaceae bacterium
GTGCCGCCGTGGTCGAAATGGGCTTTCACCTCGTCATAGATCGAAAAGCACGTCTCCCATTCGTCGCGGGTCAAGGCGCGGCGGGCGGCGGTCACGTCGCAGAAGTAATAGGCGGTCAGCACGGACAGGAAGAGGGTCATCGCACACTCCCAAATTGGAAAACGGATCCGGGTCTAATCGCCCGAGGTTACCACATCCTGACCTCTGCGTACGCCCCTGCGACGACCCGTCCCGGTGGGCGCTGACACCTCCGACGAAACTCCGACGTTATGCCGACACTATGCCGACGCGTCATTTCGTGGCATCATGGGGCCAATAAGACCAACGGGAAGGGAACCGTTACAATGGGTGAAATCATGACCGGCGTCAGTTGGATTGGCGTCATTGTGGGGGCTGTGGCGGGCTTTCTCGCCGGGTGGCTCTGGTATTCTCCGATGCTTTTTGGACCCAAATGGGCCGAAGGCTCGGGCGTCGAAATGAACAGCGCCGACAAGATGCCGTTCGACGCGATGGGCGCTCAGTTCCTCGGGCTCTTGTTGATGAGCTGGTTCGTTGGCGTAACGGCCGCAGCCGGAGCGCTTTTGACGTTGATCCTCGCCACCATCGCCTTTGCCGTCCTGCAGTGGTCGGGCAACACGTTTTCGGGCAAGACCAAGTGCGCCCGGAACGTCGACGCGGGGTACTGGATCCTGGCGCTTGTGGTGATGATCCTCGCGCAAGCGATCTTCTGAGCCTTTACCTCCACCGCTATTTCGGCTTTGGTCCCCCGTGGAACGATCCATGGGGGATTTTCATGCGCGCCTTGGCGATTGGCCTTGTTTTTCTGACACTTGCCGCTTGTACGAGCCGCCAGTCTTTCCGCGACGTTCCCATCGCACAGGAAGTGCCGGTCGTCGGTATCGCTGCCGTTCCGGGCCAGACACCGCTTGAGCTTGATGGCTTCGTGCGCGCCGCGCCAGACGGGAATGCGCTGTTGCGGATGAGTGGTGGCCCTATCGCGTGCGAGGGGCTATTTCGACCCAACGGGAGTGGGGTTCTTTATTGCTCGAACGGCACCACGCTGACGGTCCAAATCCCTGAAGAAGTCTATTCAAACCCGAACGGCCGCGGCGTTGCCGCGGGGCAAAATGGTGGGCGGCTGGCCTTGGGATGGGGGCAGAGCGCGGATGCCGAGATCGTCGCCGGTCTGCTATAGTCAAGCTAAACGGTCCGGGCGGCCCGCAAAGGCCGCTCGGTTTCGGTAGTTAAAACCCGTTTGGGATCAGAGCAGTGAGAGTTCGCCCGCAGACTGGCGTCCGTCGCGTCCCTCAATCATCTCAAAGCTGATCTTCTGATTGTCGGCAAGGCCCGTCAGGCCCGCACGCTCCACAGCCGAAATGTGCACAAAAATGTCTTTGCCGCCATCGTCAGGTGCGATGAAGCCGTAGCCTTTGGTCGTATTGAACCACTTCACGGTTCCGGTGGGCATGGCCCTCTCCTTCTTCAATTCAGGTCCCGCCAATTCCTGCGGGGTAGTGCATGTGAAACCACAGAGTTACCGGTCGCGCGGTATCTTTAAAGTTCCAACTACACCAGAGATGGTCCTTGAATGTAAAAAGGCAACGACAGCCTGCGATCTTCACGCACAGTTTGGCAAAAGGTGAAATATGTCACAGCATTTGACGCTCTATGGTTTGAAAACATGCGACACGTGCCGCAAGGCGCTCAAATCCTTGGCAGGGGCCGGGGTTGAGGTGACTTTTGTCGATCTGCGCGCGAGGCCGCTGGACCCGGCAAGGCTGGTGCAATTGTTGGATAGCGTTGGGGACGCTGCGATAAATCGGAAGTCCACCACATGGCGCGGTCTGGGCGAAGACGAACGGGCCCAGGATCCTGCACAATTGCTTGCCGCGCACCCGACATTGATAAAACGCCCCGTCATCGAACGATCGGACGGGGCGCTGAGCGTGGGATGGACGCCGCAAATCGCGGCGGAGTTTGGGGGGACTTAGGCCGCCTGCGTCTCGTCTTGGGGCTGCGCCCAGGGGCCGACCCGAGACAGGATGGCGTCCAGCGACAGCGCGCCTGCGCCTTTGAACACGAGGTACGTCAGGGTGAAGACCCAGAACGCCCGCTGGTCAAGGATTGTGCCATCAGACAGGTTGTCGAACCATGCGCCAATCGTGGCCTCATCCGCGCCGTGGCCGGTGATGTCGACATAGCTTTGCACAAAGATGAACCCGATCATCCCCAATGCGGCAAGTCGCGTGAACAGACCAAGCACGATCAACAGGGGCAGGATAAACTCGGCCCAGGTGCCAAAGACTGCGATGATCTTGTAGATGAAAGGCAGTTGAGAGGCGTCATATCCTGCTGCTTCGACCGCCTTGGGGAACATCTGGAAATACGCACCAAAGTCGAGGTTGATAAAGCCAAAGATTCCGTCCCCCAACTTGGTCAGGCCGGAATTCCAATAGTAAACCAGCAGCACCGCCGCAAAGACAAAGCGCGCAAAGTGCGGAAGGATGAATGGTGCCAGTTTTTCAAGCTGATGGAAAACGGCGTTATGCAAGGAAATAAGGGTATTCATGGTGTCGGTTCCAGGGCAGTGATGGCGCCGCCCGAAAGCAAAACGCCGAGAGTTTCGGACAAATCAAACGCACCCGTTTGGGTGCCGCTATCGACCGCCTGACCAAAGGGCAGTCCGTCTATCAGCGCACCTACAAACGTGGCCGCGCCGGGGGAAAGCGGCGTCTGCACGGGGTCGTGTTCTGGGCGCGTGATCAGCGTGGGTTCGGCCACGCCTTGTGGCTTGGGCGCACCCTCGACCATGTTGAAGGTCCAGATCGCATGGATCGGCCAGGCTGACGGCACCAAACGTACCGCGGGCGCGAATCTTAACCGGGACGCCATGAGCGTCTCTGGCGCGGTTTCCTGCAGAACGGTCGGGTTGAGCGCCTGTGCGTCCGCAGCGTGGTAGGCGTGGCGCAGTGCCAGCTCAAGCCGGGCCACGTCCGGCAGGTACCGGATGTGCTGAAGCGGGGCAAAGCCTTCCAGAAATCCTGGCATCTCTTCGCCGTAAAACATCATCAGGGGCGAGGAGGGGGGATGTTGGCGCAGGAATATCCCGGCAAGCGCGTCAAAGTTCTGCGCACCGATCAGCTTTTTTACCACCGGGAATGCGGTACCAAGTGCATCGGTGAGGCTGACGGCGACATTGTTGCGATAGACATTGAAACGCCGTCCTGCGCTGCGCCCTTGCGGGTCGATCAAACCTTCTGGAACGGCTTGCGCGGCATCAAGGATCGCGCCGGTGAATTCGGTCTGGCCGCTCATGCAAAGACAGACTGCAACGCGGCTTTTGCGCGTGCAGCTTCTGCCTCCAACACGGGCCATTCGGGCACGTCGGTGTCCCATTCGATCAATGTGGGCTTGGGCCCACCGGTGCGGATCGTGTGTTCGTAAAGGGTCCAGACAGGATCCGCGACCTCGCGCCCATGGCTGTCGATCAGTAGGGGTGCACCGTGGTCGTCTTCGTCCTCGTCATGCCCGCCAAGGTGAATCTCGCCCACCTTGTCGAGCGGGAAGTCATTGATATAGCTGATGGGATCGGTCTGTTGGTTTGTCGCTGAGACAAAAACGTTGTTCACATCCAGCAAAAGACCGCAGCCGGTACGGCGCGTAATCTCGGTCAGAAATTCGATCTCGCTCATCTCGGTTTCCGCAAAGGCGAGGTAATTTGACGGGTTCTCAAGCAGCATCTGTCGCCCGACCACCTCTTGTACCTCGTCAATGTGATCTGCGACGCGGGTTAGCGTCTTGGCGGTATAGGGCAGGGGCAGAAGATCGTTCAGGAAATGGCTGTCATGGGTCGACCATGCCAGATGTTCGGAAAAACTCGCGGGGTTCGCCCAGCCAACCAGATGCTTCAGTCGTCCCAGATGGTCCTTATCGAGCGGGCCTTCGCCACCAATGGACAGGCCCACACCGTGGACCGAGATCGGGAAGCGCTCGGCGAGGTGGCGCAGTTGCGCGATTGGGCGTCCGCCGGCGCCCATGTAATTCTCGGCATGCACCTCCAGCCACGCGACCGAGCCCGCATCCTCAACGATGTCGCTGAAGTGTTGCGGTTTGTACCCAACGCCCGGGGCGGCGGGAAGCTGTCGGAAATCATGCGTGGTGTCGAGCATGGGGGATGTCCTTGGAAAAAAGCGGGCACCCGGAGGGGTCCGGGTGCCCGATCATATCATGCCTTATGCTGGCAGGTCACGGTCCAGCTCTTCGAGCGAGCCCATGCGGCCGTCAGGCAGTTCGATGTCGGCGCAAGTGCCCGAGTCAACGAACGTCCAGGCGTTGCCCTGGTAGTCAACGGTCGACGTACCTGCACAGGTGGTGCCTGGGCCAGCGGCACAATCGTTTTCACCAGCAAGCGAAATGCCAAAGCACTTCTCTTTGGCTTGTGCGTGTGCCGGAGCAGCAAGTTGCGTGGCCAGAGCAGCAGCGACAGCGCCTGCAACGGCGAGGGTTTTTGTAGTGTTCGACATGGATGGTTCCTCTCTTCGTCAAAACTCGTCTCGCCGTGTTTGGCGATGCACAAGACGTAGGCGATCAGCGTGTTAAACTTCCACTCACAGGCCCGTGTTTGACAGCCCTGTGTCATGCTGAAACATCAAGAACTTGTGAATTGACGGTTAAGACCCGCTCTGCGGTGGCCTACGGGAATACCATTTGGCGGGGGAGGCACCGGGCCGAAAACCTGTGTTTATTGGTGCTTTCGCGATGCTTGGGGTCTTCACGATCGTGGCAGAGGCCGTTGAGTTTTAGGGTTTCGGCATGTTCCCGGTCCTGATGGCACCGGTTTGAAATGTTGCAATTCGACGAATTGCTGCAACGCGACCGCTTTCTTGGATCAGGTTTTCACAAGCGATCGCATGATCCGTCGGCCGGAAACGCGCATGATATGCATAGGGACGCTTGATTCCGGCTTGGTGGCGGTCACGCGCTTTCCACCCGACGGCACAGGTTGTTGCAGGAAAGTTTGGATTGGGGGGAGGGGTGTAGCGAAAACCCGTTCGCTACACTCCTGATTTACGTCGCGCGCCGCAAGTCCGGGGGTGTGGCCTCCTCGGCCAATTGCGTCACGATCTCATCCAACCCGACCGTTTGCGTCTGTTTCTCACCCAACCGGCGGACGGTGACGGTCCGGTTTTCAACCTCGCGACCACCGATGGCCAGAATTACGGGCACTTTCGCCAGCGAATGCTCCCGGACCTTATAGTTGATCTTCTCGTTGCGCGTATCCGCCTCGGCCGAGATGCCCTTGGCCTTCAAGGACTCAACGACCTCATAAACGAAGTCATCCGCGTCCGAGACGATCGAGGCGACAACAACCTGACGCGGTGCCAGCCAGAAGGGAAGGCGTCCGGCATGCTGTTCGATCAGGATCCCTGTGAAGCGTTCAAGCGAGCCAAAAAGTGCGCGGTGCAACATCACCGGGGCTTTCTTTTCGCCGTTAGCTGCAACATAAGTCGTCTGAAAACGTTCCGGTAGGTTATAGTCCACCTGCAGCGTTCCACACTGCCAATCCCGGCCAATTGCATCGCGCAGCACGTATTCAAGCTTTGGCCCGTAAAACGCGCCTTCGCCCTCGAAAATCGTATAGTTCATCTCGGCCTGATCGAGTGCGGTACGCAGGGCCTCTTCGGACCGGTCCCAGCTTTCGTCGCTGCCGATCCGGTTTTCGGGCCGGGTTGAGAGCTTTACGTGCACATCATCAAAGCCAAAGTCCGAATAGATCGAGAGGATCAATTCATTGACCTTAAGACACTCCTCGGTCAGCTGCTCGGGCGTGCAATAGATGTGGGCGTCGTCCTGTGTAAAACTGCGCACCCGCAACAGCCCATGCAGCGCGCCAGACGGCTCATACCGATGCACTTTGCCAAACTCGGCAATCTTCAGCGGCAAGTCGCGATAGCTTTTGATGCCCTGATTGTAGATCATCATGTGCCCGGGGCAGTTCATGGGCTTAAGCGCGTAGTCGCGATCGTCCTGCGTTTCGGCAAGAAACATGTTTTCGCGATAGTTCTGCCAGTGGCCCGAAAGCTCCCACAGGGCCTTGTCCATGATGTCGGGTGAGTTCACCTCGACATAGCCCGCAGCCTCTTGCCGCCGGCGCATATAGCTGATCAGCGTCTGGAACAGTCGCCAGCCGCTGGGGTGCCAGAAGACGGACCCAGGCGCGACCTCTTCAAAGTGGAACAGGTTCATTTCACGGCCAAGGCGGCGGTGATCGCGCTTCTCAGCTTCTTCAAGGAACAATAGATGATCCTTGAGATCGTTACGGTTCTTGAACCCAACCCCATAGATCCGCTGGAGCATCGGACGGTCACTATCGCCGCGCCAATAAGCTCCTGCCACGCTCATAAGCTTGAACGCGTCCGCCGGAACTTGCCCTGTATTCTGAAGATGCGGGCCACGGCACAGATCTTGCCAATCGCCGTGCCAGTACATGCGGATGTCTTCGCCTTCGGGGATGGCTTCGACCAGTTCGACTTTATAGGGCTCGTGGCTTTTCTTGTAATGCAGGATCGCATCGTCGCGGGACCACAGCTCGGTCCGCACCGGGTCGCGGGCGTTGATGATTTCCTTCATCTTCGCTTCGATGACACCCAGATCTTCTGGTGTGAACGGCTCCTTGCGATCAAAGTCATAATACCAGCCGTTCTGGATGACCGGGCCGATCGTAACCTGCACTTCGGGCCAAAGCTCCTGCACGGCGCGGGCCATGATATGCGCCAGATCGTGACGGATCAGCTCCAGCGCCTGTTCGTCGTCTTTCATTGTGTGAATGGCGATCGCGGCATCTTCTTCAATCGGCCACTGCAAATCCCAGTGCGTGTCATTGACCGTCGCACTGATCGCTTTTTTCGCCAGTGAGTTCGAGATGCTTGCAGCAACCTCTGCCGCTGTCACGCCAGCCGGAAAGCTGCGCGAATTGCCATCAGGGAAAGTCAGGGAAATATCGGCCATCTGCCGTCACTCCTCGTCGGTTTGGCGCCCACGGAACGCCCGGTTGCGGGTTATTTGTGACGTGTCACATCGCCAGTGTCGGCCCTGATGTCAAGCGCTGCGCGGCAAGATGGCATCAGTTTTGCAGGGGTTCCGCAACACTGTCCGGCTGAGAGCTCTTTGCAACGACGGTTCGGCCCTCAATCAGCAGGGGCCAAACCAAGCGCGAGTGGTGACTCTACACGGCCCCTGCTTCGTTGAAACGAGAAGCCGCCCCTGTTTCGAGATAGGTCTTCAACCCAGCGGCCCACCGTTCCCAACCATCGGCAACGCCTTCGCCCGGCACGACGGGGAAATGCAGGTCATAATGCTCGATCACCAGCTTCATATGGCCAGGTTCAGGGATGAGAAGGAAAACCGTCTTTGAGGCAGGAATGGCGTCCTCGCCCCAGTGTGGCTCAAAGGTAGACACGATGCGCGAATTCGGATCGGTCTCCAACGTCCGACACACCATCATCGTGCTGCCATCGGGGTGCTCGTACGTATAGCGTTCACCGTCTTGCACCACTTTGGGCGATAGAAAGTGATAGACGCTCATCTTATCGGGATCCAAGAGCGCCTCCCAAAGCGCGTCCTGAGAACAGCGAATATAGGTTTGCAGCATAAAATCTGGCTTGGTGTCTGTATCCAGCATTGGGGCAGTTCCTTCGAGTTGTGACTTGAGATCAATCACCGCACGTGCGGCAGGCTTGGTCAGAAAGGGATCGATCCACCGGTCGATCACCTCCTGAAGTGGCTCGGCATTAAGGTAGTGGTATTTGAACCGCCCCTTCTTGCGCGTGACGATAAGGGACGCGTCTTCGAGAACCCGAAGGTGCTTCATCACGCCAAAGCGCGACATATCGAGCACCTCCTCCAATTGCCCAAGCGTTTGACCGTCGCTCTGGCGCAGGCTGTCCAGAAGATCGCGGCGTGCAGGGTCATTAAGAGCTTTAAAGATCGGATCCATGCCATCCTTATAAGTTACCAAATAGTAACGTGACAATAAGGTAACGTAATTTGATGTTTGCCTGCCTCGTAAACCCGTGGCATTTCAAAGAAAAAAGGGGATGCCATGACTGCGCCATCCGTTCTGGAAACCGCCCAAGGACGCCGAATCGCCTATCACCAAACACCCGGAAGCGGACCGGGATTGGTGTTTCTCGGCGGATTGAAATCCGACATGGAAGGCACCAAAGCCATCCATCTTGAAGCCAAGGCACAGGCGCATGGGCGTGCGTTCTTGCGGTTTGATTACTCTGGTCATGGGGAATCCTCTGGCGAATTCACCGATGGCTGCATCGGTGACTGGGCAGAGGATGCGCAAGCTGCGATCACCGAACTCACGGACGGCCCTCAGATCCTCATTGGATCCTCAATGGGGGGCTGGATCAGTCTGCTGATGGCGCGACGAATTCCGGATCGGATCGTTGGCCTTGTCGGCATTGCCGCAGCGCCGGACTTTACCGAAGACAGCATGTGGGCGGGATTTACACCTGAACAACGCGATACGCTTGCGCGGGACGGTCGTGTCGCGCTGCCCTCGGACTATGGTGAACCCTACATCATTACCCAACGCATGATCGAAGATGGCCGAAATCAACTGGTCCTGCGCGACCCGCTACCGCTGCCCTTCCCAACCCGCTTCTTGCAAGGCACCGCAGATGAAGACGTGGATCAGTCGGTGGCGCTCAATCTGCTAGCCCACGCCACTGGCGACGACATCCGCCTGACGCTCGTGAGGGGGGCCGACCACCGTTTTTCTTCGCCCGAATGCCTCG
>JABSSC010000049.1:8817-19527 GCA_013214635.1 Paracoccaceae bacterium
CGTGGCGGCCGTCACAGAGGTTTTGCAAAAGGTATGATGCGCGTGTTTCTCTATATCATCGGCGGGGTCGCCGCTCTTGTCGCTTTGGCATTCCTCTTTGATCGTGGTCATCCATTGGCGGATCCCGAGGTTCCCACCTTTGATCTCGACACGCTCGAGGCTGATCTCGCCGCGCGGGAGGCGGCGTTTGATGACATCAAATCCGGCGTTGAGGCGCGGGTGATCTGGGCTGGCGTTGCGGGCGAAAAGACTGACACCGCCATCGTGTACCTTCACGGGTTTTCAGCCACCTCGGAAGAAATCCGTCCCGTACCCGACCTCGTAGCAGAGGCTTTGGGCGCGAACCTTCTGTTCTGGCGTTTGCCCGGGCATGGGCGCAGCGGCCCGGCGATGGCCGAGCCGCTGCCGCAGGATTGGCTCGACAGCACGGCGGCAGCCATTTCCGCCGCTTCCGTCTTGGGGGATCAGGTCATCGTCATGGGCACCTCGACAGGCGGCACTCTGGCGGCCCGCGCTGCAGCGGTCCCGGCGTTGGCGGCGCTTATGGATGGGATCGTTTTTGTCTCTCCCAACTTTCGTTTGGCCAATCCCCAAGAACCGCTCCTGACGCTTCCGTTCTCTGAAAACTGGCTGCCGTTGGTGGCGGGGGCGGAACGGGGGTTTGAGCCACGCTCACCCGACCACGGGACCTATTGGACCATGCGCTATCCCACGATAGCGGCCCAGCGTCTTGGCTGGCTGATGCGGCGTGTGCGCGGGACCGATTTCGCGGCAATCACGACACCCGCGCTCTTTTTGTTCTCTGACGACGATCAGGTCGTGAGCGCGGTCGAGACGCGCGCGGTGGCAGATGTCTGGGGCGGGCCAGCGACGCTCAGCCCGCGCAGCGTGACCCAAGGGGACGACCCCCAGTCGCACGTGATCGCGGGCGATATTCTCAGCCCCGGCATGACTGAGCCGACCGCGATCGAGATCACCGAGTGGGTGCGCGGTCTGTAACTTTGCAAACGTATGCAAAAATTGCTTGAGCCGCACGCGCGGGTCAGTATCTTGTGGCTGAAACGGGCGGCGTGAGTCGCCTCGTCAGTTATGGGAGCGATCAATGGCCGAATATCTCAAGCGCGGAAAACCAGCCGAGGAACGGGCAGAAGACGATGCAAAAGTCCGTGCCACGGTCGAAGGCATCCTGTCCGACATCGAAACACGCGGTGACGCCGCCGTGCGGGATCTGTCGGCCAAATTCGACAAGTACGAACCTCAAGCCTTTCGTCTGACCCCGTCCGAGATCGAAGCGGCCATGCAAAAGGTCTCAACCCGCGAAATGGACGACATCCGTTTTGCGCAAGCCCAGATCCGCCGCTTTGCCGAGGCGCAGCGCGCGTCGATGGTGGATGTGGAGGTCGAAACCCTTCCCGGCGTGATCCTTGGTCACCGCAATATCCCCGTGAATTCGGTCGGCTGCTACGTACCGGGCGGAAAGTTCCCCATGGTCGCCTCGGCCCATATGTCGGTGTTGACGGCCAAGGTTGCCGGCGTTGGGCGTATCGTGGCTTCTGCTCCGCCGCAGAACGGCGAACCGCACCCCGCCATCGTCGCCGCCATGCACGAAGGTGGCGCAGACGAAATTCTCGTCCTCGGTGGTGTGCAGGCCGTCGGTGCCATGGCGCTGGGCACGGAAACCATCAAACCGGTCGACATGCTGGTCGGTCCTGGCAACGCTTTCGTGGCCGAAGCCAAGCGGCAGCTTTTTGGACGTGTGGGCATCGACCTTTTCGCAGGTCCCACCGAGACTTGCGTGATCGCCGACGATACCGTTGACGGCGAGATGTGCGCGACCGACCTTCTGGGGCAGGCCGAGCATGGCTATAACTCCCCCGCCGTTCTGATCACCAATTCCCGCAAGCTTGCCGAAGACACGATGGCCGAGATCGAGCGCATCCTCGGCATCCTGCCCACCGCCGAAACCGCGCGTGTGAGTTGGGAGGAATACGGCGAGATCATCCTTTGCGCCGATCACGATGAAATGCTGGCCGTATCAGAGGATATCGCGTCCGAGCATGTTCAGGTCATGACCGACCGCGATGACTGGTTCCTCGCCAACATGACCAACTATGGTGCGCTGTTCCTTGGACCACGCACCAACGTCGCCAATGGCGATAAGGTGATCGGCACCAACCACACGCTGCCCACCAAAAAGGCCGGGCGGTATACGGGCGGTCTCTGGGTCGGCAAGTTCATCAAGACCCACAGCTACCAGAAAGTGCTGACGGACGAGGCGGCAACGATGGTGGGCGAATACGGCTCGCGCCTGTGCATGCTCGAAGGGTTTGTGGGCCATGCTGAACAGTGCAATGTGCGCGTGCGGCGCTATGGCGGGATCAACGTGCCCTATGGCGAGGGTGCGCCGTACCGCGACGCGGCGGAATAGGGGGCTCTGCCCCCGCGCCCCCTTTTGGGGGCGCTCCCCCGGAGGTATTTTTCGACCAATGAAGCGGGATTTGATCCGGGTCAAAGTTGGTCACGCGGGTTCGTTGCAAAGTGACTTCGACGAACAGGAAAGGAGTCGCAAATGACCCATGTGCCCCACGAACTCGCTGCCGATTTTCCCGAACTCAAGGATCGCATCCATGAGCTCAAAGTCTCGGACGCGCATTTCGCCAAGCTGATGGCGGAGTATGAAGAGATCAACAGGGCCGTTCATCGGGGCGAAACGGATGTTGAGCCGATGTCAGACGAGCATATCAATAGCTTGCGCGTTCAACGTGCGGCGTTGAAAGATGACTTGTACCAGCGGCTAAAGGCGGCGGGCTAACGGCGGTTAGCTGTCCACCTCATAGGGGAGGACGCCGCGTTTGTCGGGGTCGATGCTGAGCCGTCTTTCCAGTGGTGGGACCGATCGCTGGTGGCAGCCTGTGCGTTCGCAGATGCGGCAACTGATGCCGATGGGTTCGAACGCGCTGGGGATGGTCACGTCCATCCCGTCGGCATAAACCAGTTCCCCTGCATAGCTGATCTCGCACCCCAGCCCGATGGCGAAGCGGCGGATTGGGGCATGAAACGATGTGCCGGGTTTTGAGATGTCACGCGCAAGGCAGAAGTACCTGACGCCATCAGGCGTTTGTGCCAGTTGGCGCAGGAAATCGCCAGGTGTCTCAAAAGCTCTGTGGACGTTCCAGAGCGGACAAGCCCCGCCGAAGCGTGCAAATTGCAGCCGTGTGGCGGAGTGGCGTTTGGTGATCGTGCCCGCCTGATCGACGCGGACAAAGAAAAAGGGGATGCCTTTGTCGCCGGGCCTTTGCAGCGTTGAAAGACGGTGTGCGACCTGCTCGATGGAGGCCCCGAAAAGGCGCGCAAGGCGCTGAAGGTCATGGCGCAGGCTGCGCGCGGCATCCAGGAACCGGCCGTATGGCATCAGTGCGGCCCCGGCGAAATAGTTGGCAATGCCGACGCGCGCGATGGCGCGTGCCTCGTCCGATTGAAAGCGCGCCAGATCAAGTGTCGCGTCGATCAGCGGCCCGTGGGTAAGCAGCGCGACCTGATGCAGAATTTGGAAGCGCCGGGTCGCTGGGTCGGCGAGTGATGACACATGCAGAGTTGATTGGCCGGGCGCAAATTGGCGCAACGTTGCAGCGTCGCTGAGGGTTACGGAGATGCCGCGCGCCTCAAGCGCCGACATCGCGGCGCGTTCGGCGTCCCCGTCCCGCGCGAACTTTTCTGCGGCTCTGTCCACTGCGTCGAGGTAGTTGTCGCAGTAATGGAAGAAATCCCGCACCTCTTCCCAAGGTGAAAGGGCGGTGCGTCGGTCGTCGGTGCCAAGTGCTTCGTCGAGAGAGGCGAGCCGTTCGTGGCTTTCCCGGTAGGTCCGGTGCAATTCCAGAAACGCGCGCGCCAACCCGGGGGCGTTGGCGGCGGCAAGGCGTAGGTCGGCAAGCGGTGGCGAAGTGTCGCCAAAAACCGGGTCGGCGAGCGCTTCGCGCATGTCAGAGACCAACCGCTCGCTGTCACCCGCCGACAACTCGGTCACGTCGAATCCGAATTCTCGCGCCAGTGCGAGTACGACGCCGGTCGACACCGGGCGGTTGTTGTTTTCCATTTGGTTCAGATAGGGAAGAGAGACGCCAAGCCGTTCGGCAAAGCGTTTCTGGGTCAGTTCCAGCGACGTGCGAATATCGCGCAGCTTGGCGCCGGCATAAAGGCGTTTGGTGGCCATGGCGTACTCCCTTTGCAGGTGCAAACTAGCCTTTGCAAACTCGCCCGTATACCCCTGTTACCCACGTGCCAGGCGGCGTTCCCGCAGGACGACCAGTTGGATCGCGATCAGCCCCAAAAGCGCCGAGATGAACATCATGACAAGAAGCGGTACATCGGTTCCGCGCCCTTCGAGAAGGATGCCCGCGAGCACCGACAAGGCGGCGCCGCCGCCGATCATGATGGAGGTGCCGATGCCCGCTGCGGTGCCGGCAAGGTGGGGTCGGACCGACAGCATGCCTGCCGTCGAATTCGGCATGACAAGGCCGTTGCCCACCCCGACAGTTGTGCAGGAGGCGAAGAACAGAACCGCGCTCCCAAAGCCCATCGCGCTGAGGGCGGCGCAAATACCCATTCCGACTGCGGTGAAGGCGGCGCCTGCAAAGATCATGCGGTTGATGCCGTAGCGGACCGAATAGCGCCCGGAGATGAAGTTGCCCGTCGCGTAACCGATGGCTGGCGCACCAAAGCCGACGCCGGCCCAAAAGGCACTGAGCCCATAGATTTCGCTGGCGACATACGGGGCCCCGCCGAGAAACGCGAAAAAACAGCCCGAGGCGAAAGCTGCGCAAAAGACGTATCCCCAGAAACGGGGCGAGGCGAAAAGCTCGGGCGTCTGGGCCATTTGTTCGCGGAAACTGGCGGCGCGGCCCGTGGCTGTTTCGCCCTGGTCGAAAAAGCTCAGAGTGAAGACGCCCAACCCAAAGAGCCCAAGGAAGACGAATGTCGACTGCCAGCCAAATGCCTGGTCCAAAACGCCTCCAATCATCGGGGCGAACATCGGCACCAGCGCCATCCCCATGGTGACATAGCCGATCATGGCTGCCGCTTCGTTTTGCGGGACCATGTCGCGGACGACGGCGCGTGACAGTGTGAAACCCGCCGCGACTGTCGCCTGAAGCATGCGAAAGATCAAAAAGACTTCGATCGTCGGCGCAACGGCGCAGCCGATCGTTGCGATGAGAAACACGGCAAGGCAGCCCAAAAAAACGGTCCTGCGCCCAAACCTGTCGGACAGTGGGCCGATGAAAAGTTGAAGGACTGCCGTGGCCGCGAGATAGAGCGAGACGGCCAGTTGCATGGTCGCGTAATCGGTCTGAAAATGCGCTGTCATCGACGGCAGTGAGGGCAGGAACACACTCAGGTTCATCGCGCCAAGACCGGACATCAGCACGAGCGTCACGATGTGAGGTGGTGTTGTCCGATCGAGAAAACGGACATCGGTTCTTGTGGGCATGGTTTCAGGTACGAGGGACAGGCGGGGATGTCCAGCGCAAAGGAATTTGCAAATTTGCAGACTTAGTTTGCAAATAATTTGCAAATATCCTGATTTTCTCTTCGATTCCACGCGCCGCGCGTGTAGGCCACGAGGCAGGGAGGATCCTTCATGTCCGATATTCTGCAACAACTCGAAGCGCGCCGAGCGGCTGCGCGGGCGGGTGGCGGCCAGCGCCGGATCGATGCGCAGCACGCCAAGGGCAAGCTGACGGCGCGAGAGCGGATCGAACTTTTGCTGGACGAAGAGTCCTTTGAAGAGTTCGACATGTTCGTCACGCATCGCAGCACCGATTTCGGCATGGAAGAGCAGAAGTATCCCGGCGACGGTGTGGTCACAGGCTGGGGCACGATTAACGGGCGCATGGTCTATGTGTTCAGTCAGGACTTTACGGTTTTGGGCGGTTCGGTGTCGGAAACCCACGCTCAGAAGATTTGTAAGGTCATGGATATGGCCGTGCAGAACGGCGCACCGGTGATTGGCCTGAACGATTCAGGCGGTGCGCGCATCCAAGAAGGCGTCGGATCGCTGGCGGGCTACGCCGAGATTTTCCAGCGAAACATCATGGCCTCCGGCGTTGTGCCTCAGATCAGCGTGATCATGGGGCCCTGTGCGGGGGGCGCGGTATACAGCCCCGCGCTTACCGACTTCATCTTTATGGTCAAGGACAGCTCGTACATGTTCGTGACGGGCCCTGATGTTGTTAAGACCGTCACTAATGAGATCGTCACCGCAGAAGAGCTGGGCGGCGCGTCTACCCATACCAAAAAGTCGTCTGTTGCCGATGGCGCGTTTGAGGACGATGTGCAGGCCCTGAGCGAAGTGCGTCGGTTGGTCGATTTTCTTCCCCTGTCAAACCGGGAGAAGCCACCGCATCGTCCGTTCTTTGACGATCCGCAGCGGATCGAAGAAAGCCTTGATACACTCGTCCCGAGCAATCCCAATCAGCCCTATGACATGAAAGAGCTGATCACCAAGATCGCGGATGAGGGTGATTTTTACGAAATTCAGGAGGATTTTGCCGGGAACATCGTGACCGGTTTTATCCGCCTCGAAGGGGCCACGGTGGGTGTTGTGGCCAACCAGCCCATGGTGTTGGCCGGTGTTTTGGACATCGACAGTTCGCGCAAAGCCGCGCGGTTCGTGCGGTTTTGCGATGCGTTCGAAATTCCGATCCTCACACTTGTGGATGTTCCGGGCTTTCTTCCCGGTACGGGGCAGGAATACGGCGGTGTGATCAAACATGGTGCAAAGCTGCTCTTTGCCTTTGGTGAGGCGACGGTGCCGAAGGTCACTGTGATCACGCGCAAGGCCTATGGTGGTGCGTATGACGTGATGAGCTCAAAGCACCTGCGCGGTGATGTGAACTATGCCTGGCCCACGGCAGAGATTGCCGTGATGGGTGCAAAAGGCGCGACAGAAATTCTTTATCGGGCCGAACTTGATGACCCCGAAAAGATTGCGGCGCGTACCAAGGATTACGAGACCAACTTTGCCAATCCGTTTCGTGCGGCAGAGCGGGGCTTCATTGATGAAGTTATTCAGCCACGGTCAACACGCCGTCGGGTGGCGCGTGCCTTTGCCTCGCTTCGGGGTAAAGCCGTTTCACTCCCTTGGAAAAAACACGACAACATCCCGCTTTAAGATGATGTGTGCGGCACGCGTTCACTTAGCCCGTCGTGGCCTTGGGCAAGTTCTGGCCTTTTCCGGTGCAAATTCGCCACAAATGCGCTGTGGGTATACTATTGGCTATGCAATAAAAATTGGTTGCGCTACGCTCAATGCCGATGCGCGTCCGCGTGTCAAAATTACGGACGAGGGGTGTTGCGGGCGACCACGTCGATCCAGCGCCCGGGAAACTTTTAGGAGACTGAGATGTCGAAGAGCATCAAAGCCATCATCGCCATCGGCCTTTTCACCGTTGTTGCAGCCTGCTCGCAGCAGGAAGAAGTCGTGGTCGTTGAGCCCGAGCCCATCGTGGAAGAGCCAATGTTCAACAAGATGTAATTCGCTTTCCGGCGCCGACCAGCGCCGGGATACGTTTTCTTACGCCCATGCGCCCGATCCGGGTGCGTGGGCGTTTTCTTTTGGGCTTCTTAGGCTCCAACCTGTTGGAGGCCTGATATGCTGAAACATCGCGGGTTTCCCGGGCGGCTTCCGGGGACTGATTACCAATTCGTTATTCGCCGCGCCAACCCGCGCGGGGTCACGGCGTTGACCCGGCGGGAACGCCACGCCGATCGCAAGCCCGCCGACCGCCGCGCGGATGCGGGATTTATGGCGGCCTTGTGGGCGCATTTCGGTGCGGAACCGTTTGAACGTGGCAATCTGGATGCGGGACGCTTGTCGTGGCTTTTTGAGCGCGAAGTCATTGCGGCAGAGGACCCGTTTGATCCTGAAAGTTATGACGCGCTTTTGCAGATTGACGAAGCAACCGCGCGGGCAAGCTTTCCCGAGGCCTTTGAATGACGGTGTGCAGCGAAATCCAGCGTGACGGGCGCGATCTGGGGCGAAACTTTGCTCATTTCCGCGGGCGCGACAATTCGCGTTTGGAACGAATTGGATTTCCGTGCGACGTTAACCTTGCGTCAGGTGCGGAATATTCCGTCGTATCGGCGCAGTTAGGAAACCATTACCCTTCCCCGTGCCCCGATCTCCCCCTGATTGGGGCACAACCCTTTTCAGAGGGTCGGCAGGATCGTGCCAGTTCGGGCTGGTTTTGTGGTGAAGCCCTTGATTCAAATGCCCGTTCTGCACATGCAGAAGGCAATGAAAACAAGGAAAGAGGCGGGTTCAGATGCGGTTTGGACTTATCTTGGCTTTCGGGTCGGTTCTGGCACTTTCGGCTTGCGGGGAAACCGCGGGCGAACAGGCAGCAATTGGTGCCGCTGCGGGCACAGCGACAGCGCTGGTCGTTAACGGCAATCCGTTTGCGGGCGCGGTTATCGGTGCGGGCGCGAACTTGGCCTATTGCAACACGAATCCAGCGGCCTGCTAGGGCTGCGTCACCCCGGCAGACGCGGGGGCTGACTTTACAACATCATGACCTCCCACAGGGTGCACCCCTGCGGGAGGTTTTTTGCGTTGGCGAGGCGTCAGTGGCCTTGCATCGCCGGGCAAGGAGGGCCTGAGCCATGTTCGACAAAATCCTGATCGCCAACCGTGGTGAGATTGCCTGTCGGGTCATTAAGACAGCGCGGAAGATGGGGATTTCCACCGTCGCGATCTATTCCGAGGCGGATGCGGGCGCGTTGCATGTGCGCATGGCGGATGAGGCGGTTCTGATCGGACCGCCGCCCGCCAACCAGTCTTATATTGTGATCGACAAGGTCATGGCGGCGATCAAGGACACGGGCGCGCAGGCTGTGCATCCGGGCTATGGTTTTCTGTCGGAAAATCCGAAGTTTGCCGAGGCGCTTGATGCCGCCGGTGTCGCCTTTATTGGCCCGCCAGTCGGAGCGATTGAGGCGATGGGGGACAAGATCACATCTAAGAAGATCGCGCAGGAGGCCGGGGTCAGCACGGTGCCCGGCTATATGGGCCTGATCGAGGATGCAGATGAGGCGGTGAAGATTTCGACCGAGATCGGCTACCCGGTGATGATCAAGGCCAGCGCAGGTGGCGGCGGCAAGGGCATGCGGATCGCCTGGAGTGACGAAGAGGCGCGCGAAGGCTTTCAGTCGTCCAAGAACGAAGCCGCGAATTCCTTTGGCGATGATCGGATCTTCATCGAGAAGTTCGTGACCCAGCCGCGGCATATCGAAATTCAGGTGCTCGCGGACGCGCATGGCAACTGCATCTATCTGGGCGAGCGGGAATGTTCGATCCAGCGTCGGAACCAGAAGGTCATCGAAGAAGCGCCGTCGCCGTTTCTGGATGAGGTCACCCGCAAGGCCATGGGCGAACAGGCCTGCGCACTGGCGCAAGCGGTGGGGTATACCAGTGCGGGCACGGTTGAGTTCATCGTCGATGGCGACAAGAACTTTTATTTCCTTGAGATGAACACCCGGCTTCAGGTGGAGCATCCGGTGACCGAGCTGATCACGGGTGTCGATCTGGTAGAGCAGATGATCCGCGTGGCCAATGGTGAGCCGCTGACGATCACGCAAGACGATGTGAAGCTAAACGGTTGGGCGATGGAATCGCGGCTTTATGCCGAAGACCCGTATCGGAACTTCCTTCCGTCGATTGGCCGCCTGACGCGGTATCGGCCACCGGCCGAGATGGCCTCACCCAACCTTGCCGTGCGCAATGATACGGGCGTGTTCGAGGGTGGCGAGATCAGCATGTTCTATGACCCGATGATCGCCAAGCTCTGTACCTGGGCGCCCGATCGCAAGACGGCAATCGATGCCATGGGCGAGGCTTTGGACGCGTTTGAGGTCGAAGGGATTGGACACAACATCCCGTTCCTGTCCGCCGTGATGGAACACCCCAAGTTCGTCTCGGGCGACATGACAACGGCCTTTATCGCGGAGGAATACCCTGATGGCTTCGACGGGGTGACGCCGGATGATGAAACCGCGCGACACCTCGCGGCGGTGGCCGCCCATATCAAGATGCTGAAGGAAGAACGCGCGGCTCAGATCTCGGGCGCGCTCGAAAACCATCGGCGCGTGGTCAGCCCTGATTGGGTTGTCTTTCTTGGCAAGACAACGCTGCCGGTCGTGGTCGAAACCTCGCCCGAAGAAACCACGGTAATGTTCGAAGAGGGTGAAGACCTTGAGGTCAGATCCGATTGGACGTTGGGCGACAAGGTGTTCGTGGGTGAGGTCGGCGACCGCCGGATGATCATCAAGACCGACTTTGTCGGCGCAGCGTTGCGTATGCGCTATCGTGGGGCGGATATGACGGTTGTCGTGCGTCCTCCTCGCCATGCTGAGCTGGCCGCGAAGATGCCTGAAAAGCTGCCCCCAGATACGTCAAAGATGCTGCTTTGCCCAATGCCGGGTCTGGTCGTGAAGATCGACGTGGCAGTCGGTGATGATGTGCAAGAGGGCCAAGCGCTGTGCACCGTGGAGGCAATGAAGATGGAGAATATCCTGCGCGCCGAGCGTAAGGGCAAAGTGTCGAAGATCAATGCGTCAGCGGGCGACAATCTGGCCGTGGATGACGTGATCATGGAGTTCGAATAGGGGCGTATGAGCTGGCTTGCCGCCATATATGACTGGTTCGCGGCGCTGGAT
>JABSSC010000049.1:19537-33212 GCA_013214635.1 Paracoccaceae bacterium
GGCAGGGGACAGCCTTGCCGTCGACGACGTGATTATCGAGTTCGAATAGGATAGAGCCGCGATGTCACACGCCCCATCAGACGCTGGATCTCAGCCGCCCGTACCAGTGGCGAGCCGGTCGCGTACCTCTTGCTGGCGCATGGGCATTTTGTCGATAGATCGCGAAATTTCGCGCACCGACCACGGGGCGGGTTTGCGCAGTTTTACGCCACCATCTTTGCCGATCAGCGTAAGTTGGAAGCCGCGCGGGCGCAGCTTGGTGCGGATGTCGGAGGCCGCGTCGGGGTCGGAATCGGTGATGATGACCACGTCGCGTTCCACAAGGTTCAAAACATCGCGCGACAGAAACTCAAGCTGGGTGGCGAAATCAGGATCCCGGGGCGTGTTTGCAAACACGATCAGCGGCCGTGCGATCCATTGGAAATCGTCCAGATTGACCTGTTCGGCGGAGAAAATGATGCTCTTGTCCGCTTCCCACGCGGCCACAGCTTCGTCCGGCCCAACAGAGCCGTCCGCAGCCAGTGACAGGCCGGGCAGTGCAAAACATGCTGCAATCAAAGCAAAAACACGCATCAGCAATCCTCCTGTTGCAGATATAGGCAGCCTTTGCGCCATGGCGAAGGGCTTTCACACAAGCTTTTGCGAAATGGCGGGACAAATTGCCCCGCAAGCCGAAAGGGCCCGATCATGACCGACTGGAAATCATTGGCCGAAAAAGAGCTTCGCGGGCGTCCGCTGGAAGATCTGACTTGGGAAACGCTGGAAGGGATTGACGTCAAACCGCTTTATACTGCGGACGATACGGCCAGCCTGGATCACATGGGCTCCACCCCCGGCTCCGCACCCTTCACGCGGGGTGTGAAGGCGACGATGTATGCCGGGCGGCCTTGGACCATTCGTCAATACGCGGGGTTCTCCACCGCAGAAGAGTCAAACGCATTTTATCGCAAGGCGCTTGCAGCAGGGCAGCAGGGCGTTTCTGTCGCCTTCGATCTGGCCACGCATCGCGGCTATGACAGCGACCATGATCGCGTCGTTGGCGATGTTGGTAAGGCCGGCGTTGCGATCGACAGCGTAGAGGATATGAAGATCCTCTTTGACGGGATTCCGCTGGAAAAAGTCAGCGTGTCCATGACGATGAACGGTGCGGTTATCCCGATCCTCGCCAATTTCATTGTGGCCGGAGAAGAGCAGGGTGTGGACCGTGCAGCGTTGTCTGGCACCATTCAGAACGACATTCTGAAAGAGTTCATGGTGCGCAACACCTATGTGTATCCGCCTGAGCCATCGATGCGGATCATCGCGGATATCATCGAATACACGTCGAACGAGATGCCCAAGTTCAACTCGATCTCGATCTCCGGCTATCACATGCAAGAGGCGGGGGCGAACCTTGTCCAAGAGCTTGCCTATACGCTGGCCGATGGTCGTGAATACGTCCGTGCTGCCATTGCGCGCGGTATGGATGTCGACAAATTCGCGGGGCGTTTGTCGTTCTTCTTTGCCATTGGCATGAACTTTTTCATGGAAGCCGCCAAGTTGCGCGCGGCGCGGTTGCTCTGGCATCGGATCATGTCGGAGTTTGAACCCAAGAGCCCACGTTCGATGATGCTGCGCACCCATTGTCAGACGTCGGGCGTGTCGCTGCAGGAGCAGGACCCCTATAACAACGTGGTCCGCACCGCCTATGAGGCGATGGCGGCCGCACTGGGCGGAACCCAGTCGCTGCACACCAACGCGCTGGATGAGGCGATTGCCCTGCCCACCGAATTTGCGGCGCGCATCGCGCGGAACACGCAGCTGATCCTTCAAGAAGAGACTGGGATTACCAATGTCGTCGATCCGCTGGCCGGGTCCTATTACGTCGAAAGCCTGACGGCGGAACTGGCGGACAAGGCCTGGGAATTGATCGAAGAGGTCGAAGAGATGGGCGGCATGACCAAGGCTGTGGCCAGCGGCATGCCCAAGCTGCGCATTGAAGAGACTGCCGCACGGCGTCAGGCGATGATCGACCGGGGCGACGAGGTGATCGTCGGGGTCAACAAGTATCGGCTGACCGAAGAAGACCCGATCGACATTCTTGAGATTGACAACACCGCCGTGCGCGAGGCGCAGGTCGCGCGGTTGGACCAGATCAAAGCGAGCCGTGACGCTGATGCGGTCGCAAGCGCGCTGACGGCATTGGAAGAGGCGGCAAAGGCCGACGGCAACCTTTTGGCCGCGGCGGTCGAGGCTGCCCGCGCGCGGGCCACAGTGGGAGAGATTTCTATGGCGATGGAAAAGGTGTTTGGCCGTCATCGGGCCGAAGTGAAAACGCTTGCTGGTGTCTACGGTGCGGCATACGAAGGTGACGAAGGCTTTGCGGCGATCCAGAAGGATGTCGAGGCGTTTGCCAGTGCGCAGGGCCGACGCCCGCGCATGCTGGTTGTGAAGATGGGGCAGGACGGCCATGACCGGGGTGCCAAGGTCATTGCGACGGCATTTGCAGATATCGGGTTTGATGTGGATGTTGGCCCGCTGTTCCAGACACCGGAAGAGGCGGCGCAGGATGCCATCGACAATGATGTGCATATTGTCGGCATCTCAAGTCAGGCCGCAGGCCATAAAACGCTTGCGCCGAAACTGATCGAAGCCCTTAGAGATAAGGGCGCCGAGGACATCATCGTCATCTGCGGCGGCGTAATTCCGCAACAAGACTATGAATTCCTTAAATCCTCTGGCGTTTCCGCTATATTCGGCCCCGGAACGAATATTCCGGATGCCGCGCGGGAGATCCTCGGTCTGATCTGACCGACGCACCGCATGCTCCGGGTGGAGGTGAATACATGCGGTTTGGAATAGTCGGCGCGGGTGGGATCGGTGGATTCCTCGCCGCAAGGCTTATGGCTGGAGGCGAAGACGTTGCGCTTTTGGCGCGTGGGGCGCATCTGGAGGCCATCAAGTCGAACGGGTTGCGCATTCTGGACCCTGATGGCGACATCACAGTCCACCCAGAGATTGGAGCGGACGCATCGGTTCTGGGCGCCCCGGACGTCATTGTTCTGGCTGTGAAGGGGCATCAGCTGGAGGATGCCATTTCTCAGATTGCGCCGGTCGTGGGGGCGGATACCCGCGTGGTGCCATTTCAGAATGGCGTCGATGCGCCGGAAATGGTGGCGCGCGCGTTTGGCTCAGACCACGCGTGGATGGGCACCGCGCGCGTGTTTGCCAACATCACCGCGCCGGGCGAGATCACACGCTATGGCGCGCCAAAATCCTTTACATTCGGGACACTGGACGGCGCGCAGAAAGATCCGCAACTCGTCGAGACCCAGCGTCGCTGGCGAGCCGCCGGGATCGACGCTCCGTCGCATGACGATGTGCGTGTGGAGCTTTGGACAAAGTTCGTCATCTTCAATGTCGCCTCAAGCCTGACGGCGGCCACGCGACAGCGCTTTGGTGTACTGCGGCAGCACCCTGAAACTGTTGAGCTTGCCAAACGCCTGCTGAGCGAGGGGATTGCTGTCGCGCACGCGTCGGGCGTTCCTTTGCCGGACGAGGTTTTTGACACGGTCTTGGACGGTTTCATGAATGTCTGGCCTGCCGAAGGCTGGACCTCGACCGCGCATGACATAACGCAAGGTCGGGCGCTTGAGATCGATTATACTTGCGGGGCAGTTGCGCGGCGTGGACGTGCACTGGGTGTGGACGTGACGGCCTCCGAGACGATCTATGCCGTGCTGTCGCCTTGGAAGAAAGGTGTCCCATGACGCTTGAACTTGATCATATCGCCATTTGCGCCGAGACCCTGGAAGAGGGTGTCGCCTATGTTGAACAGACGCTCGGCGTGCACATGTCCGCCGGCGGCACGCATCCTGTCATGGGGACGCATAACCGCGTGATGACGCTCGGCTCGGGTGTGTATCTTGAAGTGATCGCGATTGATCCAGATGCCGCTCCGCCTGCGCATGCGCGCTGGTTTGCCTTGGATGAATTCAAAGGGTCCCCGCGTATCGGAGCGTGGATTGTGCGCGCCAGCGACTTTGACCGGGCACAGATGGTGGCCTTGCCGGGAACTGGGAACCTCTGGTCGCTCGAACGGGGGCCGTATGCCTGGGATATTCTGATCTCAGACACCGGCAGGATGCCGTTCGATGGCGTCGGGCCGACAATGATCAACTGGAAATGCAAGGGCCACCCGGCGACGGATCTACCGCCTGTGGGCGTCGATTTTCGATCTTTGATCGTGCGCCACCCTAAGATCGACGAGATGGTCGCGCATTGCGGGTGTCTGTTTTCGATGCCCGATATTCGATTTGAAACGGCGGAAACTCCGTCGCTGACGCTGGAAGTCGACACGCCGCACGGGGTTCGGGTTCTGAGATGATCATAAGACCTTGTAAGCGGCAGGATTTGCCTGCGGTTCAAGTGCTCTGGAACGACACGATCGAACAGACGCTGATTACCTTTACTGCTGAGCACAAAACTCTTGAGGGGCTGACGGCGCTTCTGGATGCGCGTCGCGCCGCCGGGCATGGGTTCTTCGTGGCGGAAGTTGATGGTGATGTCGCGGGTTTCGCCACTTATGGGCAGTTTCGCGGTGGCGACGGGTATGCGCGCACGATGGAGCACTCGATTTCGCTGTCAAACGCCGTGCGGGGCCGGGGAGTTGGACGGGCTTTGATGGGTGACATGGAAGCCCATGCTGCTGTTGCCGGGGTGCATTCGATGTGGGCGGGGGTCAGTGGGGCCAATCCGGCGGGACGCGATTTCCATGCCGCTCTTGGCTATCGCGAGATCGCGACGCTGCCAGAGGTTGGCCATAAGTGGGGTCAGTGGCTGGACCTTACGCTGATGCAGAAAGTTCTGTCCCCTTCGCTGCAGCGCGGCTAGGCTGCGCTCATGTCACTTTGGACACGCATAGGTGAGGCGCTATCGGCGCTTGCAGCGGGCGAGAGCCTGTCGGATGTTTTCGACAAACTTCGTGCCGATCCTGAAAAAACGGTGGCCTTCGCCATCGCGACGATCGCGCTGGGCGCGAAAATGGCCAAGGCGGATGGGCTGGTTACGCGGGATGAGGTTACGGCCTTTCGCGAGGTGTTTCACATTCCCAAGGCGGATGAGGCTTCGGCTGCGCGGGTCTTTAACCTTGCTCGCCAGGATGTGGCGGGGTTTGAGGATTATGCCCGCCGCGTCGCGCGCATGTTCAAAGACGGTGACATGGCGCTGTGCGACTTGCTGGAAGGCCTCTTCCACATCGCGGTCGCCGATGGGACGTATCACCCGCAGGAGGACGACTTCCTCCATCGTGTTAGTCAGATATTTGGCCTTCCTGAGCGCGAGTTTCGCGCGCTCCGCACGCGTTTTGTTCCCGATGCCGAGCCCGATCCCTACGATGTGCTTGGTGTTGATCCCGACATGCCGATGGAAGAAATCCGGGCGGCATGGCGGGCTGCCGTCCGTGAGAGTCACCCAGATCGCATGATGGCGCGCGGCGTGCCGGAAGAGGCGATCAAAATGGCCGAAAAGCGCATGATCGCGATCAATAGGGCCTGGGAAGAGATCACCGCGAGCGCGGCGTGAGGATCGCCACCTATAATGTCGAATGGTTCACGAACCTCTTCGACGATGATGGGACGCTTTTTTACGATGAGGCGTGGTCGGGGCGGCGTGATGTGACGCGGCGCGCGCAGATTGATGCGGTCAGCGCGGTCTTCCAAGCGCTGGACGCTGATGCAGTCATGGTCATCGAGGCACCCGATACAAACCGCCACAGATCGGGTGAAACGGCGCTTGAAACCTTTGCCGAACATGCGGGCCTGCGCGCGCGCAAGGCGTTGATCGGTTTTGCAAATGACACGCAGCAAGAGATTGCGTTGCTCTATGATCCGGACGTTGTCAGTGCCCGGCATGACCCGCGCGAAGACAAGACGCCGAGGTTCGATCGCGAGTTTCGAATTGATCTGGACGTCGATGATACGCGGGACAAGGTCATGTGGTCGAAACCGCCGCTAGAGTTGGCGATTGAGGCTGAAGGGCTGGCGTTTCGAATGATTGGTGTCCACGCCAAGTCCAAAGCGCCGCACGGGGCGCGTACAGATGCGGCTGTCATGCGGGCGTCAATCGCCAATCGCCGAAAGCAACTTGCCCAATGCGTCTGGCTTCGCCGCCGGGTAGAGGCGCATTTGAACGACGGGGATCCGCTGATCGTTCTGGGCGATTTCAACGATGGTCCCGGTCTGGATGAGTATGAAAAGCTCTTTGGCCGATCCGGGGTTGAGGTCGTTCTGGGCGGTGACGGCGACATTCCGCTTTACGACGCTCATGCAGATTTTGCGCGCAATCGGCTTGGCGTGGCCCGCCCGGCAACCGCGCGTTTTTATATCGCGCGCGAGAGCCGGTATCTGTCTGCATTACTGGACTACATTATGGTCTCGCCGGATCTGCGGCAGGCCGATCCACGGTGGCGCATTTGGCACCCCTTTGATGATGGCCCCTGTTACCGGGACCCCGATCTGCGCGCGGCACTTTTGACGGCTTCGGACCATTTTCCGGTCACGCTTGATATCGCGCTTCGGGGTTTGGCTGAATCAGCATAGACTGGAATCATGAAACGCTTTGCCTTGATCCTATGCCTGCTCGCGGCGCCGGTTTCGGCGCAGAACGACTCCCTTGAAGAAGGCGCCGAGGCGCTTGCTGAGGGGATGCAGCTTTTGTTTGACGGTCTGATCGCCGAACTTGGCCCACGAATGGAAGAGCTTCGTGGGCTGTTGGGGGAATTGAACGCCTATCATCCGCCAGAAGTGTTGGAAAACGGCGATATCCTGATCCGTCGCAAGACCCCGGAAGAGATTGAGGCGGAAGAAAACGGCGAGGGAATTGAGCTTTAGGAGGCGGTAATCGCCACCGTGTCCGCCCCGATGGCCGAAGCGAGCGCGCCAAACCGCGCCTCAACCACTTCGCCAAATAGATCGCGTGCTTCCGGCGTCAGTTGAAGCGAGAGCGTCTTGTCCTCGGGGGACCAATCCAACGTCGCCATTTCGTCAGGTGCCCGGGTGGAGAGCATCGCCCCAAACCGCATCGCTTTTCCCAGAACTTCGGCTTGCTGCAGATCCTCGTCTGACAGCATCTCAAACATCGGACCAAAGCGCGAATTGGAGCGGCTGTTTTTGTAGCGGTGCAGCAGGGCTACGCCGATATAGACGCGTTCCTGGTGGGTGAGACCCCCGAGGTTCGCGCGGGTGGCATAGTCGAACACCAACTCGTGACGGTAATCGGGATGTGCGCGCCAACTTACGTCGTGCAATAGACAGGCCGCTTTGATGATCCGGCGACGGGCCGGGGTAATCCCCGGGAAAAGAGGCTTCACGAAGGTGGTGAGAAGACGCCCGAATCCGGGAATGCGCGCATCTTTGGCCTCGGCAAAGCGACAGGCCTCGATCAGCGGGTCGCACATGCGCAAGGGGCCGGGCATTTGTTCGAACAACATGCCCTCCCGGATGCCATAGCTTGAAATCGCGATCTCGGGCGGCTCAAAAGTACCTACGAGTTCCTTGAGCACGAGTGAGGCAAGCGGGACGAGCGCCATGCGCGACTCTGACAGCCCAACTTCGGTACGCAGCGCGGGGATGTCTGCGTTGGAGATGAATTTGACAGTTGCGAGCACGTCCTCGCGCGTCATCCGGTATTCATGCAGAACCGACAGCGGATAATTCCGCCGGTGCATGTCGATCCGCGCGATGGCCCGCCATGAGCCGCCAACAAGGAAGAGCCGTTCGCCAACCCCACCGATCTGATCGCGTAAGTCGCCAATGGTCTCTGCGATGTGGCGAGTAAGTGCTTTTTTCCCGCCATCCAGTGACTTCAGTCGCAGCGGACCCAATGTCGAAGTGATGGTCTGACCAACAGCGCCGTCCGCGAGGCGGGCAAGTTCCATCGACGAGCCACCGATATCGCAGACCAGACCGCTGGCGTTTGGCCAGCCAAGCAAGACGCCTTGTGCAGAAAGCCGCGCCTCTTCTTCTCCATCGATGACATAGAGGTCGAGTCCGATCTGATCGCGCACCTCGTCCCGAAAGGCGGGGCCATCGGTTGCTTCGCGCACAGCGGCGGTTGCAACGGCGGTGAGGGGGGCGATTCCCATCGTCTCGCCCAAGCGTTGAAAACGTCTGATTGCCTTGAGTGCGCGGTCGCGTCCCTCGGGGTGGAGGTGTCCGGTTTCCGCGAGGTCCGTGCCGAGGCCACACATGACCTTTTCGTTGTAGAAATAGGCGGGCGACCGCGCGGCACCGTCGAATACGACCAGGCGAACCGAGTTTGAGCCGACATCCACGACGCCGACGCGAGACAGTGCCTTGGCCGCAGGATCATTGAAGAGCGGACGACCAAAAGGGCCCCAGTCGTCGGCCTGATTGTCGCCCTGTCCGTCCATCCTGTCCCTCCCGATGGATTGCCATGCGCAGATTGGGTCAAGGCGACGTTCAGGTCAATTGTCAGTTGACTGTGTGGTTGGGCAGGATGGGTTTGGTGGCGTGTGGCGTTTTTCTTTCCGAAATTCTCAATAAATGCAGTAGCCTGAGGGCGCCAAAAGTGATGCCAGACCGGAGGTTTATCGATGCGCCGTATTCACCGCAGGGGATTTCTGAAAACCGCGCTTGCAGGTTGAACAGCGCTCGCCGTGCCGGGTTTTGCATTCGCGCAAGAAGGCACGTTGACCGAATTGGGCGGGGCGATGCTGGATCTTGATGCCGCGACGATCTTTGTCGCGCGTGAGATTGTGACGCTGGACGCTGACAACCCGGTCGTTGGTGCCGTGGCGGTCGTGAATGGGCGTATTTTGGCAACCGGCTCTTTGGACGAGGTCCAAAATGCCTTGGGGGATCAACCCCATGACGTTGATCTGACCTTTGAAGACAAGGTGCTGGTTCCCGGTTTCATTGCGCAACACGATCACCCGGTGTTGGGTGGACTAAGCATGTCGTCAACGATCCTGTCGATTGAGGATTGGGATCTGCCGGCGGGTCTTTCCCCTGCGCTGAAGGACAAAGACGACTTTATGGAGCGTCTCGCTGCGGCGGAGGCTGCGATGGACGACCCTGATGAGGCGCTTCTGACCTGGGGCTATCATGCGGCATTCTATGGCCCTTTGACCCGCGCTGATTTGGACACGATCAGCACAACACGCCCGATCTATGCATGGGCGCGGTCGTGCCACGAGTTCATCCTGAACACCGCCGCGATGGAGCAGGGCGGGATCACCGAAGACCTGATGGCAAGTTGGACGCCGTCCCAACAGATGCAGTCAAACTTCGAAGACGCGCATTTTTGGGAGCAGGGTCTGTTTGCCGTTCTGCCGCTGATTGCCCCGACGGTCGCCGATCCCGACAAGTTTCGCGCAGGGTTGGAAACCATGCGCGACTACATGCACGCAAAAGGCGTGACTTACGGCAACGAGCCGGGAGGCATCCTCGCCAAACCCGTCCAAGATGCTGTAAATGCAGTTTTTTCGGCACCTTCGATGCCGTTCCGGTGGAGCTTTATTCCGGACGGGAAAAGCCTGATTGCGGCGTATGATGATGCCGAGGTTATTTCCCAAACGGAAGCGTTGAACGATTGGTACGACGGTATGACGTCGATGTCGCAAGGGAGTGTAAAGCTCTTTGCGGACGGCGCTATTTATTCTCTCGCAATCCAACTTCGGGACGCGCCGATTGGCGATTATCACGGTGAGTGGATGATGGACCTTAACGCCTTTGAACGTGCGTTCCAGACGTATTGGGATGCCGGGTATCAGGTGCACGTCCACGTCAATGGCGATGCAGGGTTAGACCGGGTGCTGAACGCGCTTGAAGAGAATTTGCGCCGCAATCCGCGCTTTGATCACCGAACGGTCATTGTTCATTTCGCTGTCAGCGCGCCGGATCAGGTTGACTGGATCAAGCGACTTGGGGCGATTGTATCGGCGAACCCCTACTATGTGACGGCGCTGTCAGATCGTTACCGTCAGACCGGTCTTGGGCCAGAGCGCGCCGATCAGATGGTGCGGCTGGGTGACTTGGATCGTGCTGGGATTTCGTGGTCACTCCACTCCGACATGCCAATGGCGCCGGGCGATCCACTGTTCCTGATGTGGTGTGCTGTGAACCGGATCACCAGTTCGGGCCGCGTTGCTGGCGCGAACCAGAAGGTCCCGGTTGAAGAGGCCTTGCGCGGTGTGACGATCAACGCAGCGTTTTCCCACCGTCTTGAGAGGGAGCGGGGCAGCATCGAACCCGGCAAGCTCGCCAACTTCACGGTGCTGGAGGACAATCCACTGACTGTCGATCCTATGACGATCAAGGATATCGAGGTTTGGGGGACAGTGATGGAGGGCAGGCTGCAACCCGTTGGTGGCAAGGATCAGGAGGATGCCCGCGCACCGAGTTTGCAGGGTATAGATCGTACAGAATTCGCCCGCGCGACCTTAGATCACGCATTCTCGGTGGTGCATTCGCACATCTGATAGAATCAGTCGCCGCTATGCGCCAGCTTGGGAACGTCCGCAGCCCCTGCCGAACCGCGGCCTGAAAGCGACGGGTTTTCCATGAAGAAGCGATGGCAATTGAAGGGGCGGGCACCTTCGGCCATTTCAGGCCGGTGATAGCTGCCGTCCGGGGAGAGGATCCAGCTTTGCGCTTGATCGGCCATGTTGGCCGCCATGATCTGACTGACGATCTGGGCTTTGACGGTTGGGTTCTTGATCTCGACCAGCGCTTCGACCCGCCGATTGAGGTTGCGCCCCATCCAGTCCGCTGAGGAGATATAGACCCGCGCCTTTCGAGAGGGCAGGCCGTGCCCGTCACCGAAGCAGACAATGCGGGAGTGTTCGAGGAAACGTCCCACGATGGATTTCACGCGGATGTTTTCGCTTAGCCCCTTCACCCCTGGGCGAAGGCCACAAATACCGCGTACGACGAGGTCGATTTTCACACCAGCCTGGCTGGCCAGATAGAACGCGTCGATGATGTCGGGCTCGACCAGTGAATTCACCTTGCCCCAGATCATCGCGGGTTTTCCGGCCAGAGCGTGGTCAGCCTCCGTCGCGATCCGTTCCAGCAATGTTGTCTTCATTGTGTGGGGTGAGATCGACAGGTTCTCAAGCCGCTCTGGTGCGGCATAGCCTGAGACGTAGTTGAACACCTTGGTCGCATCGCGCCCAAGAGCGGCGTCACAGGTAAAAAAGCTCAAATCCGTGTAAAACTTGGCTGTGATCGGGTGATAGTTGCCCGTGCCGTAGTGCGTGTAGGTGACCAGACGGTCGCCTTCGCGTCGGACCACGGTGCTGATCTTAGCGTGCGTTTTGTAGTTGATGAACCCATAGACCACATGCGCGCCCGCCCGTTCGAGGCGACGGGATTGGCGGATGTTGGCTGCCTCGTCAAAGCGGGCCTTCAACTCAACCAGTGCCGTGACCGACTTGCCGTCTTCCGCTGCTTCACACAGCGCTTCGACAATCGGGGACTGGCGCGATGTGCGGTAAAGGGTTTGTTTGATCGCCAGCACATTAGGATCGCGGGCGGCCTGCTGCAGGAAGCGCACGACCATGTCGAACGTCTCATACGGGTGGTGCAGCAACATGTCTTTCTGCCGAATGGCGGCAAACATGTCCCCTTCGTAGTCCTGAACGCGCTCCGGGACGCGCGGCGTGAAGGTGTGCCACAGAAGATCAGGGCGTTCGTCCAGAACCAACTCGCCCAGATCGGCCATTCCGAGGAGACCGTCGATTTCGACAACTTCATCTTCACGGACTTCCAATTCATCCATGATGACCGATTTCAGCGCCTTCGGTGCACCGTTTGACAGTTTGAGCCGCACAACTTCACCTCGGCGGCGGCGTTTGAGCGCAACCTCAAATTCCCGGACAAGGTCTTCTGCTTCTTCTTCAAGTTCCAGATCGCTGTCGCGCAAGACGCGGAAGCTACAGTGCCCTTTCATCTTGTAGCCGGGGAAGAGGCTGTCGAGGTGGAGAAGAAGTAGTTCTTCGAGCGGGAGATACCGGAACGTCCCATCGGGTGCAGGAAGCCGTACAAAGCGGTCAATCTGGTGTGGGACAGGTAGGAGCGCCTGCAGGATCGTCTTGTCGCTCTTGCGTTCAAGTTGAAGCGCCAGTGAAAAGCCGGTGTTTGGAATAAATGGGAACGGATGTGCGGGGTCGATGGCCAGCGGTGACAGGATCGGGAAGACCGAATTCAGGAATACGTCTTCGAGATAGGAGATGTCTTCTTCGGTCAGGCGTTTCCGGTTCAGGATGGAAATGCCGGTCTCTTCCATCAAGCGCGAAAGCTCGGTCCAGACGACCTGCTGCTTTTGCATAAGACTTCGGGCATCGGCATTGATCAGAACGAGTTGTTCGGCGGGCGTACGGCCATCGTGACTGGGGGTCAGGTTCCCGGCTTGCGCAAGCTCGCGCAGACCGGCAACGCGCACCGTGTAGAATTCATCGAGGTTTGTGGCTGAAATTGAGAGAAACCGCAGGCGTTCCAGAAGCGGAACGCGGGGGTTCGTCGCCTCCTCAAGCACACGCCAGTTAAACGCAAGCCAGCTGAGCTCGCGGTTAAAGAAGCGATCCGGCCCGTCGAGGTCCGTGCCACTCAGGTCCTGCGGTGCAGGTCGGGGCGCTTTGAGAAAGTCGGTTACAATGGTCATGACGCACAAATACTAGTGGCAACTCTGGGTAAGAGTGAGGCAGCCCTGTGTTGGAAGATGGTTAATTTTCCATGGCTTCAGCCAGATTGTCCAGCACCTGGCTGGCCAAACTGCGGCTGATTGGCTTGCCGAGTTCCAGTGCCGCCTGATCAAGCGCGTCGACAAGGCGCTGAACAAGTCCTGTTGAGCGGGGCATGCGGCGCACCAGAAATTCGATGATTTGCGGTGAAATGGCGACTTGGCGGTCGTCAAAAAGTTTGACCAAGAGCGCGGCGAGCAGGGCGTCGTCCGGTTGGTTGAGCGTGACCGTTGTCGTGGCCTGCATGCGGCTGGCAAGATCAGGCAGCGTCGTGCCCCAAAGTGCGGGCGGTTGGGTCGCAGTCAAAAGAAGATGACCGCCATTTGCCAGAACGTGGTTGTGCAAGTGGAACAGCACCGTTTCTTGCGCGTCTTTCCACGCATCTGCATTGTCGATGACGATGTTGCGCCCGGCCTGCGGAAGATCTTTCGAATTTGGGGTTATGAAGATCCCCTGCGCGTCTTCTGCCCAGACGTGCGCAAGGTGCGTTTTCCCTGATCCTTCAGGTCCGCAGAGAACGGCTTTGCGGTCGGGCCAGGCGTCAAACTGCTCCAGTTGTGCGACCGCCAGCCGATTGGCGTCAGATACAAAGAACGCGTCGCGGTCCAGCGCCGGTTTGCTGGGCAGGTCGAAGGCCAGTTGCTGTGCCATGGCTCACTCGTCGCCGATCTCGTCGAGGCCGCGATAGAGACGTCCGGATTTGTACTGTTGCACCCCAAAGCGCACCAGTACGCCGATCATCGCGGCAACCGGCACCGCAACGAGCATCCCAACGAACCCGAAGAGTGAGCCGAAAACCGACAGGGCCAGCAAAAGCCAGACCGGGTGCAAACCGACGCTTGATCCGACAAGGTTCGGGGTGAGGATATTGCCCTCAAAAAACTGGCCGGAGAAGAAGATTGCGGCGACCACGGCTATCCAGAACCAATCGCC
>JABSSC010000050.1 GCA_013214635.1 Paracoccaceae bacterium
CTCCTTGATAGGGGTTGGCTTGGGTACTAAATCAGGAAACGCAAGATGTGCAACCTCCTGAGTAATTTTTGGATACTTATCTTCTAATCTATGATCTTTCATAAGCGAAAGATGATCCGGTTTGGGTCCAGACGCGAATAAGGGACACAGGTTTGGAGGTTGTGTTGAAGCACGTCATTGGAGCCATAATCATAGGACTTCTTGCAACTCAGGCTGGGGCAAAACAGCTTACAGGAACCTTCGCGTCCATAGATGGCGGATCGCTTGCCATTGAAGACTGGATTGGTCAGCCGATACTGGTTGTGAACACGGCATCGCGGTGCGGTTTCACCCAGCAATACGATGATCTGCAAACCCTTTATAAGACTTACCAAGACCGCGGTCTCGTGGTTTTGGCGGTTCCGTCAGACGATTTTCGGCAAGAGCTTTCGAGTAATGAGGATGTGAAAGACTTTTGTGAGGTCAATTTTGGCCTGACAATCCCGATGACTGAGATTTCCAGCGTGCGGGGGCGGGACGCACATCCGCTTTATCAGTCGCTTCGGCAAGCCGGGTTTGAGCCGCGGTGGAACTTCTACAAAGCGCTTATTGGGCCGGATGGAACGCTGGTCGAAGGCTGGGGCTCAACAACATCACCACTTGCGCCCAAGGTTACCCGCCGCATTGAGGCGTTGCTTGATTGACGGCCGCTGGCGGCCCTTTCGTGATTAGGCTCTGAGGACTTTGTTCCAACAGCGGACAGACGCTTTGCCGGCGCGTCTTTCCGTCGGCTGTTGCACTTTGTCTGTAATCCGAGGAACCTCCGCGCGAAGGGAGCCTCTCTATGATCGGACTAATCGACACGCATCAGCATCTTATCTACCCGGATGTCTCGGCCTATGCCTGGACAGACGATATCCCGGAGCTGGCAGGGCGTTCGTTTACAATTGCCGACTATCATCGCTTGACCGATGGGTTGGGCGTTGAGGCGAGCCTTTTCATGGAAACTGCCGCCGATGACCCGGATATTGAAGCTGAGACACGCAAAGTCGCTCACCTTGCGTCGGATCCGACCAATGGGATTGTTGGGATGATTGCGTCCTGTCGTCCGGAAGTGGACAGCGGATTTGAGGCTTGGATCGAAAAGGCGCAAGCGCTAGGCGCCGTTGGATTTCGGCGCATCCTGCATGTTGTCGCTGATGAGATGTCCACACAGGACGCATTTCGCGACAACGTGCGAAGTTTGGGTGATCGGGATTTGACCTTTGATATGTGCTTTTTGGCGCGCCAGCTTCCGCTCGCAGCAGAATTTGCCGCGGCCTGCGACAACACGCGGCTCGTGCTTGATCATTGCGGTGTCCCCGATATTGCGGGCGGTGACCTCGACCCGTGGCGGGATGACATGCGACGGATGGCCGGTTTTGAGCATGTGGTCTGTAAACTATCGGGCATCCTTGCCTATTGTGCACCGGGGCAGGCGACGTACGAGACGATCAAACCGTATGTGGATCACGTTCTGGAGGTTTTCGGTCCGGATCGGATCGTCTGGGGCAGTGACTGGCCCGTCGTCGATACGGGCCAAGGTTTGCCCCATTGGATTGAAGTGACGCGCAAGATCCTGAACGGTGTGAGCGAGGATGAGGCGACGGCCATTGCGCAAGGGACAGCGCGACGTGTTTACGGGATATGACGCTGTCTGAGTTCGAAAGATCCAGGATGACTTGAGGTCAACGCGCGAATGCGCAACTAACGCCCCATCCGCAGTAGATTGAATTGATCCGCACAGATGACCCTGACCGACCCTTCCGCGTTTTTGAGAGATTTGTTTGACTGCGCTGTCGCCGTTGCCGACCCAATGACCGCGGTTCCGGCTGCCTTGCCTCCCAAGCCAGAAGGTCGCATCGTTGTTTTGGGGGCGGGCAAGGCCTCGGCGCGTATGGCCGAAGCGGTTGAGAGTGAATGGGGCCCGTGCGAGGGGCTTGTCCTAACGCGTTACGGCTATGGGCGGCCCACTAAAGGCATTGAGATCGTCGAGGCGGCGCATCCAGTGCCCGACGCGGCGGGGCAGGCGGCAACGCAGCGTTTGCTTGACCTGGCCGATAGCCTTGGTCCGGATGATTTCGTTCTGTGTCTGATCTCGGGCGGTGGTTCTGCGCTTTTGACGGCGCCACTTGGAAAAATCACGCTGGAAGAAAAGCAGGCCGTGAACGCCGCGCTTTTGCGATCTGGCGCGCCTATTGATCAGATGAATGTGGTGCGCAAACACCTCAGCCGGGTGAAAGGCGGGCAATTTGCCAAGGCCGTCTTTCCCGCGCAGATGCTGTGCCTGCTGATTTCAGATGTGCCCGGTGATGATCCCGCCGCAATTGCATCGGGTCCCACGGTCGGTGAGCCGTCGCGAGCCAAAGATGCTTTCGCGGTGTTGGAACGTTGGAATATTGACGTTCCCGCGTCCGTTCGGGACGAACTCGCCGCGGGAAGCGCAGTCGTACCCGTTGATGCGGCTGAGTTGGCGACGACAACAAATAAGGTCATTATTGCACCATCCCAGTCACTTGACGCCGCGGCGGAGTCGGCGCGCGCCGCAGGTGTGACGTCGCGCATGCTCGGCGATGCGCTAGAGGGAGAAGCGCGCGAATTGGCAGAGCGCCAAGTGGAGATGGCCTTGGAGATACAGCGCGGACTTTCGGAAGGAGAAGCGCCCGTCGTGCTATTGTCGGGCGGGGAATGCACCGTAAGTGGCCGGGGAACCGGTGTTGGAGGGCCAAATGCCGAGTTTGCGTTGGCGGCGGCTCTGGCGTTAAACGGGGCGCCCGGCATTTCTGTTCTCGCCTGTGACACTGATGGTGTTGACGGGGCTGCTGAGGTTGCAGGTGCAATCGTGACACCCGATACGCTGACCCGGGCCACGTCTATCGGGCTTGATCCCGAGGCGGCGTTAGAGGCGCATGACAGTCATGGGTTCTTCGGTCAGATTCAGGGGCAGGTCGTCACCGGGCCGACGCTGACAAACGTCAATGATTTCCGCGCGATCCTGATCGAGGCCGTCTGACAAAGTGCGTAAATTTGACGAAATTTTAAAAATATCGACAAATATAAGTTTCGAACTAATATATCGGCAATATGCCCTTGATGGCTTAATCGTCATCAAAAACTAGGGAGGAGAGCATCATGCTGAACCGTCTATTGCCGGCCCTCGGGCTTGCCGTGGCACTTTGGACCCCACAGGCTGCACAAGCCGAAACACGGCTTTTGGTGAATTGCTTCTGGCCGCCCCAGCACTTTGTTTGCCGGGAAATCCTGCCGACCTGGATCGAGCGGGTCGAAGAAGTCACTGAAGGCCGCGTGCGCGGGATCATTCCGCCAAAATCCGTCGCTGCCCCACCAGAGCAGTGGGATGCCGTCGACAAGGGTATCGCTGACGTTGCCGCCCAGTTCACAGGGTTTGTCCAGAACCGCGTTCAGGGTCCCATGGTCGCCATGAACCTGTTCACCGGCATTCCGGACGCGCAAGCGATGAGCACAGCGCTTTGGGAAACGCGTGAGCAGTTTTTCCCCGATGAACATGAGGGCATAAAGCTGTTGTCGCTTTGGGTGATTACACCAGGTGAGGTGTGGAGCCAGACCGACGAACCGATCCTGTCGGTTGAGGACCTTCAAAACCGTAAGATCTGGGCGCTCCCCGGATCGCCTGCGAACCTTCTTAAGGGGCTCGAGTCTGGCGTTGTCGCAGGCCCTGCCGTTCAGGCAAATGAGATCATCTCACGTGGGGTTGTCGACGGCTATATCGCACTTAGCCCAAACTCGGTCGATACGTTCCAATTGATCCCGTACACCACGCACCGAACGGTGTTTGAACGCGGCCTTTACACAACGGTCTTCAACCTGCTGATGAACGAAGACAAGTGGAACGAAATCTCGGCTGAGGATCAGGCGGCGATCATGTCGGTCTCCGGTCCAGAATTTGGCCGCTTCGCTGCCGAGTATTGGGAGCGTCTGGATGCTGCAAGCCTCAGCAAGCTTGAAGAGGCCGGTATTCAGACCCACCAAGCCCCGGCCGAGTTCGAGCAGGCGCTGGTAGATGCAGCCGAAGCTTTGACCGAGGGCTGGATCGCCAAAGCTGGTGAGAAGGGCATCGATGGGCAGGCGGCACTTGATTTCTATATCAAGCGTTCGCGTGAACTCGCTGGCACCAACTAAGCCACGGAACGACGTCGATGAAAGCCTTTGCCGCGGCGGTCTTGCCGCGCATCCTCTCCGCGCTTGAATGGGTGACCGCCGGTCTTCTGTTCACGATGATGATGTTGACCTTCATCGACGTCGTCGGCCGCTATGTTTTCACCGCGCCAGTCTTTGGCGCGGCGGAGATGATCCAGTTTCTGCTCGCGATCACGATTTTTGCGGGTTTGGGATTGGTCAATGCCCATGACGACCATATCGTGGTTGAACTTTTTGAACCCGCCCTGAAACGACGCATGGGACCGGTGCACCGGTACATCGTGCAGGGCTTCTCGGTGGCGGCGATGGCCTTTATCACCTGGGAACTCTATCAGTTCGCCTTGGAGGCTTACGAACTCAACAAGATCACCATCGTGCTTGAATGGCCGCTCGTTTGGGTGGCAGGGTCGATATCGTTCCTGTCTTTCGTAAGCCTGATTGCTCAGATTCTCGGCCTGTTTTTGGCTGAAGAAGAACACGACATTTCTGACCACGCGAGCCCGCTATGACCACTGGACTACTTGGGTTCGCGATCCTGATCGCGCTTTGTTTCTTCGGGTTTCGGGTTGGTTTTGTGACGCTGATCGTCGGCGTTGTGGGCTTTGCCCTACAGCGTGGGCCCGAGGCAGCGTTTGCCATGGCTGGTCAACAGATCATGGAAGACGCGATGAACTACAATCTCAGCGTCATTCCGCTTTTCATTCTGATGGGCGTTTTCATCTATCGCGCCGATGTTAGTCGCGACCTCTATGACGCGGCATATTCCGCATTTGGCAAACAAAAGGGCGGATTGGCGTTGTCCACGGTTGTCGCCTGCGCGGGCTTCTCTGCCGTATGCGGATCGTCACTGGCCACGGCGGCGACCATGACCAAAGTGGCCATGCCGCCCATGAAGAAATACAACTACACCAACAGCCTTGCGACCGGGACAATTGCGGCGGGCGGCACGTTGGGGATTATGATCCCGCCGTCTGTGCCGCTTGTGATCTATGGCATCGTGGCCGAAGTGGATATCGGTCTGTTGTTCATGGCAGGGATCATTCCGGGACTTTTGCTGGTCAGCCTGTTCATGATCGCGATTAAGGTCAAAGTGGCGCTGGATCCTACATCCGGCCCAGCGGGAGAACCCCTTGCGCCGGAAGAGCGCCGACGCGCCTTGCGCGGGGTCTGGCCGGTGATCGGGCTTTTTGTTGTGGTCTTGGGGGGTATCTATGGCTCGATCTTTACGCCCACCGAGGCATCAGGCATCGGCGCATTCGGGGCCGCGGTGATTGCGATTGCGCGGGGTCATCTCAGAACTTTGACCGAATGGAAGGACGCGCTGGTCGAAGCCGCAAAGACAACCGCCAGCCTGTTTATCGTGATCTTTGGCGCGTTGATATTCGCCCAGTTCATCAACCTTTCGGGGCTTCCATTCGATCTGTTGTTCCTCGTCGATGATATGAACCTGACGCCCTATGGCCTCGTGGTTGCCATCGCGATCATCGCAGTGCTGATGGGGATGATCTTTGAATCCATCGGGATCCTGCTGCTCTTGGTGCCGGTTTTCCTCCCCTCGCTCTATGCGTCGGGCGTCGACATGATCTGGTTCGGGATCGTTGTGGTCGTGGTGACCGAGCTTGGCCTGATCACGCCGCCCATCGGGATGAACGTTTTCGTTGTGAAATCAGTCGCGCCGATGGTGCGGTTGGTTGAGATTTTCCGGGGCGTCGTCCCGTTCATCTTTGCCATCGTCGCGGGTCTTCTGCTGGTCTTCCTGGTGCCGGGCCTCGCGACCTGGCTGCCGTCCCTTTTGCGATAGGAGCGCGCATGCTTGCACTTTATCATGGCGCAAACTCGGTCTGCTCGATCAAGGTTCGGATTGTGCTGGCCGAGAAGGGCTTGGAATGGGAAAGCCGCCATATCGACCTACCTAAAGGCGAACAGTTCAGCGAAGCTTTTCGCAAGGTGAACCCAGCAGCTATTGTGCCGGTGCTCGATCACGATGGGAAGCTGATCTACGAAAGTTCGGTCATCTCTGAATATGTTGATACGCTCAGCGACGAAAATCCGCTGATGCCGGATGATCCGTACCTTCAAGCCAAGACCAGGACTTGGGGTATCCTCACGCTCAGCTACCACGATGCGGTCAACACGCTGACTTTTGCCAGCTACATGCGGCAGGGATTGTTGAAGAAATCGCCCGAGGAGTTGGCGGCACGGTGGGCTGCGATGCCCGACCGGATCAAAGCCAAGAAGATGGCGGATTTGATCGAGAACGGGGCGGCGTCTGATTATGTGCCAGTTGCCTTCGGGCGGTTGTCGCGGATGTGCGAGATCGTCAATGATGACCTCGCAAACGGTCCGTGGTTGATGGGCGATGCGCACGGGTTGGCCGACGCAATGCTTGCGGCGTATTTCTTCCGTCTGGAGTGCATTGGTGTCCAAGGGCTTTGGGAAAGTCGCTATCCGCGGACGACCGACTGGTACAACCGCGTAAAGGCTCGCCCGTCCATGTCGATTGCCAATGACAAATGGATCGATCCGAAAATGGTCGAGGGGATTACCGCTGCGGGTCACGCCGCATTCCTCACCGATGACAGCTTCGATGAGTACCTCGCATGAACGTCCTGTGGATCATGGCGGATCAACTGAGGTTTGATTACCTCAGCTGCTATGGTGCCAAACACATCGACACGCCCAACCTGGATTGGCTGGCGGGGCAGGGGGTGCGTTTCAATCGCGCTTACGTACAGTCGCCTATTTGCGGCCCCAGCCGGATGAGCGCCTATACGGGACGTTATCCGCGCAGCCACGGGGCCACTTGGAATGGCTTCCCGCTGCCAGTGGGTGAAATCACGTTGGGCGACCATCTGCGCGAACTGGGTGTGTCCTGTTCGCTGGTCGGCAAGACCCACATGACCGCTGACAAAGACGGCATGTCTCGCCTTGGCATTGACCCGTCATCACCCATCGGGGCGCGCGTTGCGGAATGCGGATTTGACGTTGTTATTCGCGATGACGGTACAAATCACAGCGATAGCACGTCACGACATGCCGAAGACTATGACGCGTATCTGCGCGCGTACGGCATGGATGGGGACAACCCTTGGGAAGAATGGGCGAACACCGGTGTCGCGCCAGATGGGAGCCTGCGGTCGGGGTGGTATCTCGAGAATGCTCCTCTCCCGGCTCGCGTGCCGAAGGAACATTCAGAGACTGCTTGGCTAACCACGCGCGGGATCGAGTTCATTGAGCGGCAGGGTGACGATCCTTGGCTCTGCCATCTCAGTTATATCAAGCCACATTGGCCTTACCTCGTTCCGGCGCCCTATAACGACATGTACGCGGCGGCCGATCTCCCCCCGGTAAATCGAAGCGATGTAGAGCACGTTGACGAACACCCGTTGATGGCAGCCTGGCGGCAGACACGGATGTGCCGCAGCTTCTCTCGCCCTGAGGTCCGCGACGTGGTCGGTCCTGTCTATATGGGGCTGATCAAAGAACTCGACGATCAATTGGGCCGACTGTTTGCGTTCCTTCGCGACAGCGGGCGGATGGAGGACACGATGGTCGTCTTCTGCTCGGATCACGGCGACAACATGGGCGACCATTGGTTGGGGGAGAAGGATCTCTTCTACGACTGCTCTGCCCGGATGCCGTTGATCGTTTATGATCCTCGGAAGTCAGCGGACACTACGCGTGGATCTGCGCCAGAAGACCTTGTCGAGATGATTGATCTGGTACCGACGTTCATCGACTTCTTTGGTGGCGCGCAGAAGCCGCACCAGATTGAAGGTCGTTCGCTCGCGCCGCTCTTGGCAGGCGAAAGCACGGATTGGCGAGACTATTGCGTGTCTGAATACGACTACGCCACGCGCGATGCACGGCGCATGGTTGGCGTAGATCAGTCGCAGGCGAAGCTGACGATGATCTTCGACGGGCGTTGGAAATACACGCATGTCGAACACTTCCGTCCCATGCTGTTCGATCTTGAAACAGACCCGAACGAATTAACTGATTTAGGGGGCAACCCCGACTATGCAGACCAGATCACGCGCCTGTCTGATTTGCATTTTGACTGGGCGCGCAAGCACCACAACCGTGTCACAAGAAGCGCGGACCAAGTTGAAGCAATGACCGATGGCAAAGAGCCACCGGGTATCTTCATTGCCTACAAAGATGCGGATGAATTGGCTGCAGATGGGTTGAGTTTGACCCCCAAACGCCAACTTCGTTCTGCAAATTAGGGAATTTGGGAACATGAACAGAAGTGACCGAGAGATTACGCCTGACGGCAGCACGAAAAGCGTATCAATCACGCAGCAGGTCTATGAGGCACTGCGGGACAAAATTCTGATTGGCCAGATGGAACCTGGGGCGCGGCTCAAGGTTGAAAGCCTGAAATCGATGCTGGATAGCGGCGCGTCGCCGATCCGCGAAGCGCTAAGCCTTTTGACGTCGGACCAACTAGTGGAACGGCTCGATCAGCGTGGGTTTCGCGTAGCCGAAGTCAGCGGAGCGCAGTTTGACGAGATCCTGCGCCTTCGCTGCGCTTTGGAGGAAATGGCCCTGCGCGAGAGCATCGCACGGGCCGACAACGCATGGGAAGATCGACTTGTTCTGGCCCACCACCGCATGGTGCGGACTCCGCGTGAGAACACCAGCGCCTTTGAGGAACAGCATAAATCATTCCATCAGGAGTTAATCTCCGCCTGTAATTCACCGATTTTGGTGAAGTTTTGCGATCAGCTCTATGATCTCAACATTCGCTACAGGTTCTTGGCCGGCAAAACCAAATCTTACCCCTCGCGGGATGTCAGCAAAGAGCATGCCGATATTCTCGCGGCGGCTGTTGACCGGGATGCCGATGCTGCGACCGAGGCGCTTTTGACGCATTATCGCAAAACAGGCCAGTTTCTGGCTGACCAATTCGAAGATCACGGGATCGCGCCTGCTTAGGAAAATGCGTCCCCGAATTGGTCGCGCAAGGCGTTCTTCTGCACTTTGCCCATCGTGTTTCGGGGTAGGCTCTCAACCACATAGAACCGGCGTGGCCGCTTGAAACCCGCAACCATGGTTTTGATTTGCGCTTCGATCTGGGCCACATCAACGCCGTTTGAAGCGGCGAGAACGGCGATGACACCTTCGCCCATATCGGCATGTGGCACGCCGACGACCGCGCTTTCGATCACGTTGGGCATGTCATCAAGGATCAACTCGATCTCTTTGGGATAGATGTTGTAACCACCTGAAATAATGAGATCTTTTGCTCGGCCGACGATGCTGAGATAGCCGTCACCATCGATCTCGCCAAGGTCGCCCGTTATGAAGAATCCATTCCCGCGTTTCTCCTCTGCGGTCTTTTCCGGCATGCGCCAATAGCCTGCAAAAACGTTGGGACCGCGCACTTCGATCATGCCACGCGCGCCCTGATCCAATGGCGTTCCCGACACAGGATCTGTGATCGACACTTCGACACCCTCGAGTGGCATGCCAACGGTTCCGGCCCGCCGCTCCCCTTTGTAGGGGTTCGAGGTGATCATGTTGGTTTCGGTCATGCCATAGCGTTCAAGGATACGAAGACCCGTGCGCACCTCGAACTCTTTGTGCGTTTCAGCAAGCAATGGCGCGCTTCCGGAGACGAAGAGCCGCATATGCCCGGCGACATCTTGGTCGAACCCGTCATGTGCGAGCAGCCGTGTATAAAATGTCGGCACGCCCATCATCGTCGTCGCCCGAGGCATCTCTTCAATGATCACGTCGGGGTTGAACGTTTGCATGAAGCGTACGGTGGCTCCGGATGCCAGCGCCACATTCATCGCCACGAACAATCCGTGTGTGTGAAAGATCGGAAGCGCATGCAAAAGCACGTCGTTGTCCGTGAACTGCCAAAGCGCCGTGAGTACCTGTGCGTTCGAGATAAGGTTGCGGTTGGTCAGCATCGCCCCCTTGGGCTTACCCGTCGTGCCGGAAGTATAAAGAATGGCTGCAAGGTCATCGTCATCCCGCGGGACAACGTCCGGGGCAGGGCGGTCTGGGTCGATGGCGTCGATGAGCGTGCCCGCACCGTTCGCATCCAACGTCAAAACCGTTGATCCGGCTGAACGCGCCACGGGCTCCAATTGCTCTGCATCGGTCGGGTCACACACGAAGACGCGTGGTTCTGCGTTCCCAAGAAGATAGGCAAGCTCATCCGACGTATAGCTGGTGTTCAGTGGAAGCAACGCCGCGCCGAGTCGTGCGCATGCTGCGTAGATTGCCAATGCCTCGGCTGACTTTGTGGCTTGGACAGCGACGCGGTCGCCCGGAACGACACCATGACGCTGAAGCACGCCCGCAATAGATCTTGCGAGTTTCAGAAACTCCCGAAAACTGAGCGAGCGACCGTCATCGAGGACGAGAAACGCTTTGCTGTTGGAGGTGTGGGGTTCGAATAGGGTGGCGTATAGGCCGGACGTGCTCAACTTGCGATCCTCTTACGATCAAGATGTGTACCACCTTGCTTTTGCATGTTCTGGACGCGGCGCGACATCGCGATTTTCGCGTTGGTCGCAAATGCGTCGATGTTGTTTTCTAACTGACCGGATTGGTAGCGATAGTTCACCATCGCCCCAAAGGACTGACGTTGCCCATTTTCTGACGTGTCCGCATCCGCCAGTACGTTGAAGATTTGTGCGCCGTTAGACAGATGGAACCGCGCCACCGGATCAATCGGACGCCCATCAGGTCGCTTTGCACGACCAAGGTAAAATGCGGCTAATTCCGCCACATCCTCGGGCGTTTCGACGTGATCAGTTTGCCCTTCGCGTTCGAGCCATTTTCGAAAGCCCGGAATTGGGGACAGCGTGACGAAGGTCTTCAGACCCGGGAGCTCATCGCTGAGGTCGGCGACCACGCGCTTGATCAGTGACTCTCCGAATGAGATGCCTTGTAATCCTGGCTGGCAATTCGAGATCGAATAAAACACTGCCGTATCAAGCGTGTCGGGATCGGCAGGTTCCCGCGTTTCGGAAAGGACCGATTGAATAGATGCGGGAACGTCACGGCTCAACGCGATCTCGACAAAGATCAAAGGGTCTTCCGGCATGCGGGGGTGAAAGTAAGCGTAACAGCGGCGGTCGGCTGGTTGTGTGCGTCGCCTGAGGTCATCCCAGTCATTGATTTCGTGGACCGCTTCATAGGCAATGATCTTTTCAAGAAGATCTGCCGGGGTCGACCAATCGACCCTGCGAAGTACAAGGAACCCGCGATTGAACCAACTTGTGAAGAGGTGCACCAGATCGAGGTCGGTCTTGGCAAGCTCGGGCATTGCCCTCAGTTCGCTCAAAAGATCCCGACGCATTGCAACAAGATCGGCAGTGGCGCCTTCGGCGATATTCAGGCGCCGAAAGAGCGATTGGCGTGTTGGTTCTGAAACGTTGAGCAATGCCTCCAGATTGGCCGGCGACGGGTCTGCGGCATAGGCCTGAGCCGTGTGCGCAACAAGATCAGCGTCGACGTCAAGTTCGGTGTTCAGAAACTCGAAAAAGGCGCGCCGTCCGTCTTGGTCGAGCTCGGCATATGTTGCCAGAATGGACTCAGCAAGGCGCAAGATCGCCGTTTCGCCTTGCGCCTGGAGTAGGGCGCGCGACTGTTCGATAATCGAGCGCGCATCGCGGCGCGCCCGCGTCGGACGCTGGGGTTCAAACACCTGCGACAGCAGATTTGAGAAATAACTGTTGCGCGCCATTTCAGAGATCAGCCCAGAGACAGGCCGCCGGTCGAAAACCCGAGCGTGATCTGCAACGATCCTTCGTTGATCAGCCAGCGTCGCATTTCGTATTCTTTGAGGCCGAGTTTGTGCATCGGATCTCCGTCGGCGAGGGCTTTTGCCTCTTCCCAATTCGCGGCGCGCCAGATTTGCTGACCAATGCCACTCATTCCCTCGCCGGCTTCATCAGAAAGCGGGCCAGCCATCATCAGGTGGCCCGATTTCTCGTGTTCTGCGAGATAGGCAAGGTGATCAGGCAATGCTTTAGAGAACTCTTCCGGACCAACCAAAGGGCGGCTCACCACCAAAAAAACCTCGTAAGCCAATGATCCTCGGTCCTTCGCCATGGCTTTGTATTCAGAAAATGTAGGCATTTTGTGGGTCCTCCTTGTCGACACGATAAAAAAATCGATATTATTTGACAACTGCAAATATTATCGCCAAAAAGGGCAATGAAAGGGAGGACTCGATTATGCGGTTCCTGGTCGGAAATGGGCAGCACGGCCCAGCAGTGTATCTTGTCGAAGGGGATCAGGCCAAAAACCTGTCCGCACTTGATCCGGCAGTGGGCGAGGATTTGACCGCGATTGTGTCGGGGGCTGTTGATCTGGACGCGCTCGTGGCCAAGGCCGCTGAGGCGCAATCCACACCCGTCGAAGCAATCACGCCTATGATGCCCGTTGCGGCACCGGGCAAGATCATCTGCCTTGGTTTGAACTACGTCGACCACATCAAAGAGGGTGGGTACGACATCCCTGAGTATCCTGCGCTCTTCATGCGTGGTCTGAACTCGATGATCCCTGCTGGCGCACCGATGATCCGTCCGAGCTGTTCTGAGCAACTCGACTATGAGGCTGAGTTGATGGTGATCATTGGCCAAGGCGGCAAACACATCTCAGAGGCGGACGCGCTGGATCATGTGTTCGGCTATACAATCTTTAACGACGGTTCTGTGCGGAACTATCAGCGCAAGACGCATCAGTGGACGCCGGGCAAAAACTTCGACGCGACCGGTCCAATCGGACCCACGGTTGTAACACCGGATGAGCTGCCCGAGGGGGCAAGCGGATTGAAGATTGAATCGCGCGTCGGAGATGAGATTCTGCAAAGCGCGTCAACCGACGACATGCTCTGGCCGGTTGCGAAGACGATCGCGACGATATCGGAATATGCGACGTTGGAACCCGGAGATTATATCGCAATGGGGACGCCGCCCGGGGTAGGGCACGCAAAAACGCCCCAACGTTGGCTGCGCCCGGGTGAGATTGTCGAGGTTGAGATCGAGGGTATTGGAATTTGTGCCAACCCAATCGTTGCGGAAGAAGACTTGGTCGCGAAGGAAGCCGCAGAATGAACGCCCCAATTGGAGCAGAGCTCGACACGCTACGTGCCGAAGCACAGGCGCATTACCGGGACCTAAAAGCACGCGTGCCGGTGGTCTCTGATGACGCGATTGACCTGATCCTTCGTGAGGCACGCTCACACTATGCTTGGTCAGATCGCCCGGTATCGCGTGAGACGCTTGAAGCGATTTACGAGATCATGATCGCCGGCCCGACGAGTATGAACACCTGTCCTGCCCGCATCGTGTTTGTCACGTCCGAAGACGGTAAGGAACGTCTTAAGAAGTCGCTCAAACCGGCAAACGTGGCCAAAATGGCGACCGCTCCGGTGACCGCGATCATCGCGCACGATCTGGAGTTCTGGAAAGAGCTTCCTTTCCTGTTCCCGCACGAAGATCGCAGACCCTTGTTCGAAGGAAAGCCCGCGCATATCGAGGCGACGGCCTTTCGCAACGGGACGCTCCAAGGAGCGTATTTCATGATCGCCGCACGGGCTCTTGGGCTTGACGTCGGGGCGATGTCTGGGTTCGACAATGACGTGGTCGATGAGGAATTCTTTGCGGGAACGACGCTTAAGTCCAATTTCCTGTGCAACCTCGGCTATGCGGATGAAAGCGCGCTGTTTCAGAAACTGCCCCGCTTTGCGTTCGACAAAGTCTGCAGTTTCGCGTGACGCAGATGGGCGCGGTCAAGATGAAAACCAGCGTCACACTGCGCGCCAAGGCGCACGGTGTGTCGCACTCACGAAGTGACATCTCGATCCGCGACCTCAGCTTCTCAATTGATGAACCGACAGCGCGGGGCGGCACCAATGCGGGACCAACGCCCACGGATATGGCGTTGGCCGCACTGGCTGGGTGCACAAACGTGATCGGAAACAAGTGTGCAGACCCACTTGGGATAAATATCGGGCATCTCAACGTTGATATCGCGGCCGAGTTCGATCGGCGTGGTGTCACGCTCGAAGAAGAGATCGACGTACCGTTTGTAAGGGTTGTTCAGACCGTCGTCGCCGACGGTCCGGCAAGTGAAGAAGAGCTACAAAAAGTAGCCACTGAAACCGCGAAGTTCTGTCCGCTGGGAAAGCTCTTTGAGCAGGCCGGAACGACGCTTGAAACCGTGTGGCGCAAGGCTTGAAGGGCTTTTGCCGCACTATCCAAGGGAGGATACCTGAATGATTGGACAACTCACCCGCCGCGCCGCACTTGGCGTGACGCTTGCGGCGATGACCGCGATACCCGCCGCGGCAACCGAAACCATCAAAGCTGTTGTGATCGACGGCTATCCGGCGCGCGCCTTGTGGGTAAAGGAATTCACGGATTTCTTTATCCCTGAGGTCGACAAGCGTCTTGCCGAAAGCGGCAACTACCAGATGGACTGGCAGGAAAGCTATGGCGGCGCGATCGTCAAGCCAAAGGGCGTCCTGGAAGGGATCGAGCTGGGTCTGGGTGACATTGGCATCGTGACCACGATCTTCCATAACTCGAAACTCCCCAGCCAGGCACTTTCCGCTGTGACGCCATTTGTGGCGGCAGATGCCCGTGCTGTGGCACAGGCCGTGGACGAAATCGCCAAAGAATACTCCACGATGCAGAACGAATTTGCAGCGCAAAACCAGGTTTATCTGGCCACCGGCGTTGTGCTTGATACGTATCAGCTGTTCTCGAAAGAGCCGATTAATTCGCTGGCTGACATCGAAGGTGGCAAGGTGGCCGGTGCTGGCATGAACTTGCGGTATCTTGAAGGCATCGAAGGCGCCGCCGGTGTGCGTGGTGGTCTGACCGACTTCTACAACATGCTCCAGACCGGGCTGGTCGAGCATGCCATGCTGTGGCCGGAAGCCGCCAAGACGTTCAAGATCGCCGAGGTCGCCCCCTATATGCTTCGTGCCGATCTGGGTGCAGTGAACTCAAAGACGATCACTGTGAACAAAGACTACTGGGATGGGCTGCCTGACGAAGTGAAAGACGTGCTGCAAGAGGTCGCTGTTCTCTATCGTGACCATGTGGCCGGTATCGCCATGGACCGCGCCGAAGCAAGCCGTCAGGCCTATGTTGATGGCGGTGGCACCATCGTTGAGATGGACCCGGCAGAACGTGCGGCCTGGGCCGAAGCGATGCCGAATATTGCCCAGGAATGGGCTGCAGGCCTCGACGCCAAAGGTGAGCCAGGGTCGGAGATGCTGGAGACCTATCTTGGCAAGCTGGAAGCGGCAGGGTTTACGCCCGTCCGTGACTGGTCCGAAGTCGCAACGAACTGAGACCCCAACCACTCACGGAAAGCGGATAAGTGTACCAATCGGTCCTCTCCGTGGTCTCAAGACTGGCCAACGGCATAGCAATCTCTGCCAATGCCGTTGGCACGCTTGTGGTCCTCGTGCTGGTCGCAATCGTGAATTACGACGCGATCATGCGAAACCTCTTCAACGCGCCTTTCCTCGGTGCGGTCGAGGTTGTTCAATTTTCGATGGTTCTGATCGTGTTCCTTCAGCTGCCGGACGTGTGTCGCGTGAACCGGTTGACCCGGTCGGACGGGTTCCTGACGGTGCTGGGCGGGAAATACCCCCAGACGGCCACCCGGATCCGGCAAGTGATCAACTTCATCTCCGGTGTCTTCATGACGCTGATCGCCGTCGCGATCTTCCCCGAGTTCCTCAAGATGTATGAAACACAAGATTTCTTCGGTGTTCCGGGCGTATTCACCGCACCCTGGTGGCCGATCAAACTGACGATCTTCGCCAGCGCGGTCCTGTGCGCAGTGATCTTTGCGCTCAAAGTGCTGAAAGGACGCGAAGATATCGCGCCGGTTCGTTTGCCGGAAGGAGACGACGCGTGAGCCCCGTTGAAATCGGCGCACTGTCCGTCGTCGCCATCGTCTTTCTGGTCTATATGGGCGTCTATATCCCCATCGCGCTTGGCATGGTCAGCTTTGTCTCGATCTGGTTGATGCGCGACAACTTTGACCTTGCGATGAACCTCCTGAAAATCGCCGTGGGCGACAGCGTGATGGAGTACACCTTTGCCACGGTGCCGCTTTTCACCTTCATGGGATTAATCGTCTCCAAGGCCGGTTTGGGCGCCGATATCTATGAGGTGATGAACGGTGGTTTCCGCAAAGTGAAAGGCGGCATCGGGATGGCCACGGTCGGGGCCAACGCGGTCTTTGCAGCGGTCACCGGTTCGTCCATTGCATCGGCCAGCGTGTTCTCCAAGGTCTCTGTGCCCCAGATGCTGAGCTATGACTACAACCCGCGCTTTGCCGTCGGCGTTGTCGCAGGATCCAGTGTTTTGGGAATGATCATTCCGCCCTCCGCGATGCTGATCATCTATTCTTTCGTGGCCGAGCAATCGGTGGGCGAGATGTTTCTGGCAGGTGTCGTGCCCGGAATTTTGCTGGCAGTGGCCTACGTCATCGCGATCTGGGCCATGGGGCGGTTTGCGCCAAACTATGTCGGCGGACAGTCGGGCGACGACATGGAATGGATGTCGATGCGCGAGATCGCGGAAAAAACGCTACCTACAATAAGCCTGATCGTTGTGGTGCTGGGCGGCATTTACACGGGTTGGCTGACCCCGGTTGAGGCGGGAGCGGCAGGCGCGCTCTTGGGTCTTCTTATCGCCATTGCACGAGGCAAGATGTCCCTCAAAGGATTTTGGGAGGCGTTGCTTGAGACCGGCCACATCACAGCAGCAATCCTGTTCCTGATTACGGCGGCGTCGATTTATTCGCGCATGCTGGGTCTGGCGGGCCTGCCGAACCAGTTGGGCGATATGCTGGACCAAAGCCAGATGACGTTTTTCTGGATCATGTTCATCTATGTCCTGATGATGATCTTTTTGGGAACGCTGTTGGATACGGCCTCGATCATCCTGATCGTTGTTCCCCTGTTCTTACCCCTGATTGAGCCAATGGGTCTAAGCCTTGTCTGGTTCGGCATTGTCACCGTTGTGGGGGCCGAGATCGGGCTTTTAACGCCTCCGCTTGGCATAAGTTGCTTCGTGATCAAAGCGACGCTCAATGATGATCGAATATCGCTCAAGGACGTGTTCGTGGGTGCATTCCCATTTGCGCTTGTAATGCTTGTTGTCCTGATCCTTCTGATACGGTTCCCGTCCCTCAGCACCGCCATTCTGCCCTAGGAGACCCCAATGCGAAACGTAACCGCAGATAACATCACAGATGTCTTCATGGGCTATTTCGGCGAAGACACAAACCCGCGCCTTTTGGAGGTCATGGGCAGTTTGGCGAAGCATCTGCATGCGTTTGCCAAGGACGTGAACCTGACCCACGCCGAGTGGCAAAAAGCGATCGAATTCCTCGAAGCTGCGGGCGATATTTCAGATGCCGAACGCCACGAGTTTGTGCTGTTGTCTGACGTTCTGGGGCTGTCTTCCTTGGTTGATATGATCAATTCGACCGACAAAGGAACGTCGTCCAGTGTTCTGGGGCCGTTCCATATCTCTGGCGCGCCACCGATCGAATTTGGCGCGGACCTGAAACGCCATTACGAAGGTGAGGTTCTGCTGGCCATGGGGCGCGTGTTGGATCCGGACGGAAACCCTATTGAAGGGGCCGAGATTGATATCTGGCAGACCGCACCAAATGGGCTTTATTCGAGCCAGGATCCAGAACAGGACACGTATTCTTTCCACGGGATCATGACCACCGCTGCCGATGGACGGTATGGCTTCACGACGGTCAAACCGGTCAGCTATGAGGTGCCGACCGATGGGCCGGTCGGCGATATCCTTCGTGCGACCGGGCGGCATGCATGGCGACCTTCGCACCTTCACTATATTATCAAAGCTGACGGGTTCCGTCCTCTGGTGACCGAGATCTTCCCAGATGACGATCCTTACCTTGATGAAGATACCGTGTTTGGTGTCCGCAGCGATTTGGTCATGAAATACCTCGAACACCCTGCGTCTGACTTCCCGGAGGGATACGTCCTGAGCGGTAAGGTCAATGAGCCGTTCCTGATCGCCGACTTTGATCTGGTGCTCGTTCCGGAAAACTGAGTGCGGGCTTGTCCCGGGCGGCGCGTTGGGTGCAGAAGAGGGCATGTCGCGCCCAGTGTCGATCCTGAAGATCTGTCGTCTCGCCTCGTTGCTGATTGCGGCGTGTGTGAGCAACGCTTGGGCAGATCGTATTACGGTTTTCGCCGCGGCCAGCCTGAAACCCGCGCTTGATCCGATCGCAGAGCGTTTTGAGGGCGCGACCGATCACACGGTCGATATCGCCTATGCCGGGACGTCCGTGTTGGCCCGGCAGGTTCAACAGGGCGCGCCCGCTGATGTCTTCGTCTCTGCCAACCCGGCTTGGATGGACCTGTTGGAAGACCAAGGCCTTATACACCCCGATAGTCGCACAGATTTGGTGGGCAACGCGCTCGTGCTGATATCGCCAAGCGATGAAGCAACGGAAGGTGAGCGCGACCTGTCTGAGGAACTGTTCGAGGGTCAGAGGCTCGCCGTCGCGCTGGTCGAAGCTGTGCCTGCCGGAATATACGCGCGCGCGGCGCTGGAGGCTTTGGGGATTTGGGACACGGTGAGGGAAAACCTGGTCCAAACCGCGAATGTTCGCATCGCATTGGCGCTGGCGGCACGTGGTGAGGTTCCTTTGGCCATCGTGTATCGAAGTGATGCGCGGTCCGCGCCACAGGACGTCGCGATTGTTGCGCGGATTGATCCTGATCTTCATCCTGAGATCCTTTATCCCGCCGCTGCAATTGCAGGGGCGAACGCAGTGGTCGCTGAGGAATTTTTGGCGTATCTCCACAGTGATGGCGCACAGAGTGAGTTTCTGAGCGCTGGCTTTGAAACACTGGACTAGGCCCGCATCATGGAGTGGTTGACCGCAGAGGAATGGAGCGCCGTGGCCCTGTCTTTGCGGGTGTCACTGTGGGCCACGCTTGCCAGCCTTCCTCTGGGCGTCTTCGTCGCATATGCGTTGGCACGTTGGTCGTTTCCGGGCAAACAGCTGCTCAACACGATTGTCCACGTCCCGCTTGTCCTGCCGCCAGTGGTGACGGGTTACATCCTTCTGGTGGTTTTTGGGACGCGCGGCGCTGTGGGTGGCGCGCTGGCGGAAATCGGTATTGTGTTTGCCTTCCGCTGGACCGGTGCGGCGCTGGCGGCGGCAGTGATGGCGTTTCCGTTGCTTGTGAGAGCCATTCGATTGTCGATCGAGGCCGTTGATCCGGATTTAGAGGAGGCGGCCGCGACTTTGGGCGCGTCGCGCATGTGGGTTTTTGCGACGGTGACGTTCCCACTTATCTTGCCCGGTGTCATCGCCGGGGCGTTGTTGGCATTTGCGAAAGCGATGGGGGAGTTCGGGGCGACGATCACCTTTGTGTCGAACATCCCCGGACAGACGCAGACCATTCCGACCGCCATTTACAGTTTTTTACAAGTGCCGGGGGCGGAGGACAGCGCGATCCGGCTGGTGGTGATCTCGATCATAATCGCGATCGGTGCGGTCCTCGCCTCTGAATGGCTTGCGCGCAAGGCGGTTGCACGAGGTGCGGGGCTGTGACGCTGGCGGTCGACATACGCCACGATTTTGGTGGCTTTTCGTTGGACGCGAAGTTTGACGCGCCGCGCGGTATCACCGCGTTGTTTGGAAGGTCGGGTTCGGGAAAAACAAGTATTGTGAGATCGATAGCGGGTTTGATTAAACCTGTCGAGGGCATCATCCGCGTGGACGATCGTGTTCTCCAAAACACGTCATCCCAGACATATGTGCCCGCGCATCTGCGGCGTATGGGATACGTGTTTCAGGATGCGCGTCTTTTTCCGCACAAGTCGGTACGCAGTAACCTGATGTATGGTGCGCAGTTCGCCAAAGGACGAACGGCAGCTGTGGGGTTAGACGATGTTGTCGAACTTCTCGGGCTTGGGGCACTTCTTGACCGCCACCCACGCACCCTCTCTGGTGGCGAGGCGCAGCGGGTGGCCATCGGCCGCGCCCTTTTGTCCGCGCCAGAGATGATCTTGGCGGACGAACCCCTCGCATCGCTGGATGAGGCGCGCAAAGCAGAGATCCTGCCATACTTTGAAGCGCTGCGCGACGAGACGCAGATCCCGATCTTATATGTGAGCCACTCCGTAAGTGAAGTGGCACGCTTGGCGACCACAGTCGTCGTTCTCAAAGACGGGCGCGTCATCGCGCAAGGCGACGCCGCGACGGTGCTGGGGGATGCACGTGTGCTTCCAACGGGTGTCCGTGACGCCGGCGCACTGCTTGAGGCGCATATCGTTCAGCAGCACGAGGACGGCTTAACTGAACTTGAAGCGGGTGGCGTGCCGTTGTTCTTACCAAGGATCAAGGGCGCACCACGCGAAAAGGTTCGCGTACGGATTGCAGCGCAAGACGTTATTTTGGCGAAAGAAAAGCCTGATGGGCTGTCGGCACTGAATATCATTCCCGGACGGGTACGTTCCGTCAGAATTGGCGACGGTCCAGGGGCGATTGTTACATTGGAAACGCCCGCGGGCGCGGTTTTGGCACGCGTCACCCGTCGTTCTGTGGTGCGTATGGGTTTGGGCGAAGGGGCCTCGCTCTACGCCGTCGTGAAGACTGTGAGCGTCGCCCCTTCAGACGTTAGTGGGCGGGTTTAATGAATGTCCCGTTCTGAAGGTCTTGCACGGCCTGAATAAGCTCGTCGCGGGTGTTCATCACAATTGGGCCGTGCCAGGCGACCGGTTCATCGATGGGCGCGCCTGAGATCAGCAGAAAACGTGCGCCTTCTGGACCGGCCTGCACGGTAACCTCATCCCCGGTTCCAAATCGGACCAACGTTCGGTCGCCAGACATATCGCGAATGTTTACCTCTTCGCCCATCACCTCTTTCTCTAGCAGAACGCCTGCAGGCTGCGATGCATCGGCAAAGGCCGCGCTGCCTTCAAAGACATAGGCGAAGGCGCGCCGATAAGTGTCTATTTTAAAGGTCTTTTTGACACCCGCCGGAACAAAAACATCCAAGTATTGTGGATTTGCGGCGATGCCGTCAACAGGGCCGTTTTTGCCCCAGAACTCTCCAACAATCACTTTCACGCGGGTGCCATCGTCATCGATGACCTCGGGGATCTCGGTACCTTTGACATCCTGATAGCGCGGCGCGGTCATTTTGAGCGATGAGGGAAGATTGCCCCAAAGCTGAAACCCGTGCATTTGGCCTTGGGCGTTTCCAGTGGGCATTTCCTGATGCAAGATGCCTGACCCTGCGGTCATCCATTGAACATCGCCTGCGCCAAGTGTGCCGTGGTTCCCAAGAGAATCTCCATGTTCAACCGAGCCCGAAAGCACGTAGGTAATCGTTTCGATCCCGCGATGGGGATGCCAGGGAAAGCCCTTTATAAAGTCCTCTTCCCGGTCATTGCGGAAATCGTCAAACAACAAGAAGGGATCGAGCATTGTCGGGTCAGTAAACCCGAACGCACGGTGCAATTTGACGCCTGCGCCCTCCATGGTTGGCTGCGCTGGCGACTGGGACAAAACGGGTCGTAGGGACATGATCGGTCTCCTTTAGGGTTGGGAGACAAATAGTGTCGGTATCTTGTGTGGCCAAGCGCACAGATTGTGCGGTCTCTATCAGGGTCTGTGAATTTTTGCTCAGGTAAGAAAAAGCCCGATAATCACGACCATCAAACCAAGCCCGGAAACGGCAAGCGCGCCGAGATTTAGAACGACAACTTTTTGGAGCCGCTCTTTGAGGGCGTCGTCATCCAGACCGGAATTGCGGGCGCGCACCGCCATCATGATGCAAACCACCAACATAGCCACTCCACCCAAGGTAAGAGCAGCTCCGATCCAGACGAGATATTCCATAGCCGCCCCTTACTGCGCGCGTCGTTGAGGCACAAGGGCGCTGGACAATTCGCGCCGATTGGCCACTATCAGCCGCAGAACAGGGGAAGGGGAAATTTCATGGCCCGCTTAATCGTTTACTACGCCCATCCCGGCCATCGCTACAGTCAGGTCAACGCGAAAATGTTTGCCCGCGCGCAAGCCGTTGACGATGTCACGATTGTTGATCTTTACGCCGAATATCCCCGCCACAACATCCGGGTCGATATCGAACAGAAGCGATTGCTGGACCATGACATCGTCCTGTTTCAGTTCCCGCTGTTTTGGTATTCGAGCCCTTCGCTAATCAAGGAATGGGAAGACCTTGTGCTTGAGCAAGGGTTTGCCTATGGCAGCGGCGGCACGGCGTTGCAGGGGAAGTCGATGATGCTGGCCATTACAGCGGCCGGTCCCGAAGATGCGTACACAAAAGACGGGTATCAGCATCACGAACTCAGGACATTCCTGACCCCGTTCGAGCAGACGGCGCGGCTGTGTAAGATGTCATTCATCCCGCCTTACGTGCTTTACGGCTCACTCAAGGCGGCGGCAGCGGATCAGACGGGTGGGCATATCGAAGGATACGCGACCCTTCTGCAGGCGCTGAGAGACGACCGGCTCGACTTTGCCGCAGCCGCAGAACACGACGTCCTGCATCACGACACGCTTCCTATTCTGGCGGAGGTCTGATCCATGGGCGACTTTCTACAAATCTCGTTTGTGCTGCTCATCGCAGGTGTGATCGCGGTTCCGATCGCGTCAAAGTTCGGGCTGGGTTCGGTGCTTGGTTATTTGATTGCGGGCATCGTCATTGGCCCCATCTTGATCTCGCTGAATGTGGACGTGATCAGCCTTCAGCACTTTGCCGAGTTTGGCGTGGTTATGATGCTCTTTCTCGTTGGGCTGGAGTTGGAGCCCAAAAAACTGTGGGAGATGCGAACACAGCTCTTAGGTTTGGGCGGGTTGCAGATCGGCGTCACGACCCTGCTGATTATGGGGATTGCGATGCTCTTTGGTCTGCCATGGACCATCTCGCTGGCGATTGGCATGGTGTTGGCGCTGTCCTCGACCGCGATCATCCTTCAAACGCTGCAAGAGAAGGGGTTGATGAAATCCGACGGCGGACAGGCGAGCTTTTCGGTTTTGCTCAGTCAAGATATCGCCGTTATCCCGATGCTGGCCTTTATCCCTTTGCTGGCGGCGCCGGAGCTTATGGAAACCTTTGCCAGTGAGGCGGCGCATGGCGCTGATGCCGGGCACGGGGATGGTCACGGTGGTGGCCATGGCGATGGCCATGGGGACGATCATGGAGACGGACACGGCGCATCCGGGCCGGGCTTCATGGACAGCCTGCCAGCCTGGGCGCAGGCGCTGGTGACACTGGGGGCCATAGGGTTTGTGATTGTCGGCGGGTCTTACCTGACACGGCCCATCTTTCGGTTTATCGCGGTGGCCAAGCTGCGCGAGCTATTTGTGGCGACAGCTTTAATGATGGTTATTGGCATCGCTCTTTTGATGACGCTTGTGGGGCTTTCACCGGCCTTGGGAACGTTCCTTGCAGGTGTTGTATTGGCCAACAGTGAATACCGGCACGAGCTGGAAAGCGATATCGATCCGTTCAAGGGGCTTTTGCTGGGTCTGTTCTTTATGACCGTGGGGGCCAGCATCGATTTCGGTCTGCTCTTCAGCAGCATTGGTCCGGTCGTCGCGATGACACTCGGGCTGATGGCGCTCAAAGCTGCGGTGGTCTATGCACTTGCGGTAATGTTTAAGGTCGAAGGGGCCGACCGATGGCTGTTCTCGCTCGGTCTGGCCCAAGCCGGTGAATTTGGCTTTGTCCTGTTGTCGTTCACTGTCGCCAATGACGTCATTCCGCCATCCATCTCATCCCAGCTCTTGCTGGTGGTGGCCCTGTCGATGCTGCTGACGCCGCTCTGTTTCATTCTTTGGGAGCGCGTGATCGCGCCAAAATACGACTCGGATCAGGCGGAAGAGGCGGATGAGATCGATGACGAAGCGCCGATCATCATTGCCGGACTTGGGCGATTTGGCGGTATCGTGAACCGGATGCTGCGTATGGCGGGACATCATACCGTCGTGCTTGACCATAATTCGCGCCAACTCGATATGGTGCGCACCTTTGGCTTCCACGCGTTCTTCGGGGATGCGACGCGCCCGGATTTGCTGCACGCGGCGGGAATTGAGAATGCGAAGATGCTGGTCGTGGCCATCGACGACAAGGATCAGGCGACAGAGCTGGTGCATTATGTGCATCACAACCATCCGCATGTGTACATTGTGGCGCGCGCGATGGACCGGAACCACGTTTACGAGCTTTATGCTGCGGGCTGTCGGGACATCATTCGTGAAACCTTTGACAGCTCCGTCAGGGCAGGGCGTTCGGCATTGGTTGCGCTTGGCATGCACCCGTTTGATGCGCAAAAATACGCACAGGACTATGAGGTCGCTGACAGACGTGCCCTCGCGGCGCTGGCAGAGGTCTACGATCCTGACCTTCCGATCCATGAGAACACGTCTTACGTTGAGCGCGCCAAGGAACTGATCGCCGAGCAAGAGGCGCAGTTGCGCGGCGACTCCGGTCGGTTCACATCTCGTGCGGAACGGGGCTGGATGCCGCCAACGCTCAAGGATGTGGCCGCCGAAGCTGAGGACGGAGCAGAGTAAGGGGCTGACGCAGGGGCAGGGCGCGCTAAGTTGGATTTCAGACAAAGAGGTTTATGATGCTCACTCGTCTGATCCCGGCCTTCCTTTCCGCGCTCGTCGCTCTGCCCGTTGCGGCACAGGACCGTAGGCCCAGCCACTGCATTGCCATCGCGGATGCTGCGCCCGATATCGAATACCTGCACAAGGCGTCGTTTCGCGATGGGCTGGACCCGTTCACCGTGCGCATCAGCTATATTGATCACGCGACTTTCCTGATTCAGACGCCGGATGGAAAGGCCGCCGCGACGGATTACACCGGTTTTCTGGGGATGCCGGATTTCGTGCCCGACGTTGTCACCATGAACAACGCCCATGAAAGCCACTGGACCTCGATCCCGGATCCGCGCATCCCACATGTGCTTGAGGGGTGGGCGCGAGACGGCCAAGCCGCCGATCACAACATCCTCGTTGGTGAAATGCTTGTACGCAACGTCCCAACGGACGTCCGGTCGGGTTTTGAAAGTGTCCGCGAAAATGGAAACTCGATCTTTGTGTTCGAGGCGGAGGGGCTGTGCATCGGCCATCTTGGTCACCTCCACCATGAACCTGATGATGCCCAATACGCCGCATTGGGGCGGCTGGACATTGTTATGGCTGCGGTCGACGGCGGGCTGACGGTCGATGTTCCAACAATGATCCGGATTTTGAAGCGCCAGCGCTCCTCAATCGTGCTGCCGATGCATGCGTGGAGCATGTCGTCGATGCAGCAGTTTCTGGCGGGAATGTCGGATGAATTTGCCATCGAACAAGGCGGGTCGAGCATTGAAGTGTCCCTCAGGACGCTGCCCCCACGCCCGACGGTCATTGTGCTGCGGCCAAGTTTCCTGCGTGATGAGATTGGCAGCCCTTGAGCTTGGCGCAAAATCCGATACCCCTCGACTATGCTGACACCTGTTACCCCCGAGTTCATTGAGCGGCTTGAGGCCAACCTTCCTCCTCAAGCGCTACGACCCAATGCGCCGCACTACGCGGAAGATCCGCGCGGTCGCGTCACAGGACAAGTTGGCGCGGTCGTCGCGCCCAGCACCACAGAAGACGTCGCCAAGATCATCAAGCTGGCGGGCGAGGCGCGCGTCGGCATCGTTCCCTTTGGTGGGGGAACCGGGTTGGTTCGGGGGCAGGTGCAACCTGACGGGCCGACACCCTTGATCCTGTCAATGGAGCGGATGACGGCCATCAGAGGCGTTTATCCGGAAGAAAGCGTGCTCGTGGCCGAGGGCGGTGCGGTGCTTGCGCAAATCCAATCCGCCGCGGAAGAGGCCGGATTGCTTTTCCCTCTGTCGTACGGATCAGAGGGGACCGCGCGCATTGGCGGTGCGCTTTCGGTCAACTCGGGCGGTTTGAATGTTCTGCGTTACGGCACCGCGCGTGAGCTTTGCTTGGGGTTAGAAGCGGTCCTGCCGGATGGATCGATCTGGTACGGCCTCAAGCGCCTTCGCAAGGACAACACGGGATACGATCTGCGACATTTGTTGATGGGCGCCGAAGGCACACTCGGGGTGATCACGGCGGCTGCCTTGCGCCTGTTTCCAAGGCCGGCGCGCACCGCCACCGCAATGATCGCGGTCACCAGTCCAGAGGCGGCGCTAACGCTTTATGCAAGGCTGTCGGAGATGTCGGGTGGGTCTGTTTCGGCATTTGAACTGCTGTCGGGCACGGGCCTCGCCTTTCTCGAAGAAGAAGGCTTCGCGCCGCGCGCGCCGTTTGAGGGCGTTCCGGATTGGTCCATCTTGGTCGAGCTTGGCACCCCAGAGGCCATCGATCCGGACGCGGTCTTGATGGCGTTTTTCGAAGGCGCATTGGAAAGTGGTCTGGCCCAGGACGGTGTCATTGCACAATCCGGAGCGCAACGGGATGCACTCTGGCGTATTAGGGAAGAGATACCGCTCGCCAACAAATCCGTTGGTGCCGTTGCCAGTCATGATATCTCGCTTCCTCTTGGCGAGGTCGCGGCCTTCATGGCAGAGACAGACCGGAAATTGGCTGAAGTTGCCCCCTTGCGCATCAACGCGTTTGGGCATCTGGGTGACGGAAACCTACACTACAACATCTTTCCGCCAAAGGGCGACCCGGCGCCGGATTGGCGGCATCTTGAAGCGCAGGTCACACAGATTGTCTATGACGGCGTCGCCGAGCGGGGCGGGTCGTTTAGTGCCGAGCATGGTGTTGGTCGACTGAAAGTCGGAGCATTGGAGACCTATGGCGATCCCGCCAAGCTCGCTGCGATGCGGGCGATCAAATCGGCATTGGACCCTGTTGGTATCATGAACCCCGGCGCCGTTTTGCGCGCTGGGTGAGTATGGTTCCGCCCCACCGAGGGGGATGGCAGGGCGGCACTCGTACCATACAAGTACGCAATCAGGAGTTGGTTGCGTCGCGGAAGTGATACAACTTATTGGTGAACAAAACCTTTACAGGCCCTCGAACTCGCACAAAACGTGCACGTCGAGGCCCATATCCTCAAGCTTTTTGCGTCCACCGAGTTCCGGCAAGTCCACGATCACAGCGACGCCGAGGATTTCCGCACCGAGCCGCTCTAATAGCTTGATCCCAGCCTCCGCTGTCCCGCCTGTTGCCAAAAGATCGTCCACCACCAGAACCTTCTCGCCCGGATGCACGGCGTCGTCGTGGATTTCAACGATCGCTTCGCCGTATTCCAGCTGGTATTCCTCGCTGATCGTCGCGCCGGGCAGTTTGCCTTTCTTGCGGATCGGAACAAAGCCGACAGATAGCTGATGGGCGATCGCGCCGCCGATGATGAAGCCGCGCGCTTCGAGACCTACGACCTTGTCGATCTGTTCGCCCGCGTAAGGATGCAGCAATTGATCGATGCACATCCGAAACCCACGCGCCGACGCAAACAGTGTGGTTACATCGCGAAACATGATCCCTTCATGCGGAAAATCGACGATGGTGCGGATATAGTCTTTTACCGTTGTGCGTTTCGGACGGTCGTTCATGCAGAAGCTCTCCTCAAAGTGGCGGTGGCGACACCCATGACAATCAGCGCTGTGCCACCCGCGCGGGTCAGCCATTTGATCACAGCAGGCCGGCGGATCTGTGTGCGCAGCCGATCCGCCAGAAGCGCATAGGCCAAAGCGTTGATCGCAGCCAACCCAACAAAAGTGGCGATAAGGATGGCCATTTGCGGTGCGAGCGCGCTCTCGGGGCGCAGGAACTGGGGCACAAAGGCGATGAAGAATGCAATGGACTTAGGGTTCAACGCGGTGACAGCCGCGGCGTGCCAAAAAACGCCTCGCGCCGGCAGCGCACTGGTATCGGGCAGGGCACCCAGCGTCGCATCCGGGGCGCTTCGAAACAGCTGCACACCGAGCCAGATCAGATAAATCGCGCCAACCCACTTAAGGATCGTGAAAAGGGTCGCAGACGCCATAACCAGCGCGCCAAGCCCGACAAGCGACAGGGTCATCGCCACCAGATCCCCTAGTGCGACGCCCGATGCCGTGGCGACGGCCACGCGCCGCCCTTGGGTCAGCGCATAACTCAGCACCAACAACACCGTTGGACCGGGGATCAGCAGAAGCGCGGTGGAGGCCACGACAAAAGCAAGCCATACTTCGAACGTCATAGGACCCGCCCCGCAACGGCATCGAGCTTGGCGACCATCGTCGGATCGCGGGCCTCAGGCGCGGTTAGGATTGCGAACTCCAGCGCGCGGTCGCATCCGTGCGGGCAGGGCGCACGCGTTGCGCCGAGCCGAGACGGCAGCCCCTTAACCAGTGCGCGGCCTTTGTCGGCATTGCCCATCAGCGTCTTGATGATCTCGGTCACGTCGACCTCCCCATGGTCGGGATGCCAGCTGTCGTAATCCGTGATCATCGCCACCGATGCGTAGCAAAGCTCGGCCTCGCGCGCCAATTTCGCCTCGGGCATGTTTGTCATGCCGATGACGTCAGCACCCCAGCTTTCCCGGTACATCTTTGACTCAGCCAGCGTCGAAAACTGCGGCCCCTCCATCGCCAGATACGTCCCGCCGTTGTGGACAGTGATCCCGGCCGCTTGGGCGGCCTCAAGGCATGCCGCAGAAAGGCGTGGACAGGTTGGATGGGCGACCGAGACATGGGCCACACAGCCCGTGCCGAAAAAGCTCTTCTCGCGTGCAAAAGTGCGATCGATGAATTGGTCAACAATGACAAAGTCACCGGGCGCCATGTGTTCACGGAACGACCCACAGGCGGACACGCTGATCACGTCTGTCACGCCCAATCGTTTTAGGGCGTCGATATTTGCACGATAGGGCACGGTGGTAGGCGAATGGACGTGGCCGCGCCCGTGTCGCGGCAGAAACGCCATGTCGACACCCTCAAGAACCCCCGTCAGAATCTCATCCGAAGGCGTCCCCCAAGGACCATCTACAGCGACCCAGGATGCGTCTTCTAACCCATCAATGTCATAGATACCTGATCCGCCGATGATCCCGATTTTGGTGGTTGTCATGCCCCAGTCTCGCTTCTTGCTTCCAGTCGTCACTCCGGGGTAGCCAAGTTCAACCGGGGCGATCAACAACAAAGCGGGATTGTGCGATGCGAGATGCGGCATTTCTTGAGGGCGAGGATGGAATTCGCCTGCGCGTCATCCCTTTTGGTGCGCGTCTGACGCATTTATGGGCGCCTGACCGCAACGGGGATCTGGCCGATATCGTGCTTGGGCCACCCGAGGACGCGCTTTATCATACAATGCCGGGCTATTTGGGGGCGACGTGCGGCAGGTTTACGGGGCGCATTGATCGGGGGCAGTTTGAGCTGGACGGCACAACGTATCAGCTTGAGTTGAATGACGGCCAAAACACGCTGCATGGCGGGCCAAGCGGGTTTGATCGCAAGGTTTGGGATATGGAGACGGCACCGGGCGAGGTTCGGTTCTCCTCCTCTTCCGCGTCCGGGGAAATGGGATTCCCCGGAGCGTGCCAGATGGAGGTTCAATACCGGATCGAAGGGCGCCGCGTAACGATTGAAATGTCGGCGGAGTGCGACGCGCCAACGCCGGTCAACATTGTGAACCACGCCTACTTTAACCTTGGCGGGCACGGCACAGTGCATGAGCATCACTTAGCGCTTTATGCGGCGCACTATCTTCCAAGCCGCAAAGACCTGCTCCCAACAGGCGATATCCTACCAGTTGCTGGAACACTCTACGATTTCAGCGATTTAACGGACCTCGGTGTACGTCTGAACGCCTATGGCGGCAAGGGCTACGATTGCAATTGGTGTATCGATGGCGAGGGCCTGCGCGCAGCGGCTCGTGTCACGCATCCACCCAGTGGCCGGTCGGTGCGTTTGACCACCAACCAGCCCGGTGTGCAGGTTTATACAACAGGATATGCCACGCCGGATATGATTGGAAAAGACGGTACACCCATTCCCCCGCTTGGTGGATTGACGTTGGAAACCCAGGGCTATCCGAACGCTCCGAACGAGCCTGCGTTCCCCAACACAATTCTGCGCCCCGGAGAACGGTTTAACAACGCGATGATTTTGGATCTGTCGGCGGACGGGTAGAAGTGTCAGCGCACGACGATCTCGTCGGCGCGGACAAAACCCAGAACGTTGCGCGCCTGTTCGTCCAACAAATCGAGATCGAGATAGGCATCCGATAGGCGGAGGGTCTTGTTGCGCAAAAGCGCGACCTCTTCTTCAAGCCGATCTCGCTCTGCCGCCAGAATTTCAGCTTCTGCTTCGACTTGTGCACGTTCGAAAATGCCAAACTCGCCCTGAACACTGGCGTAAGTGAAATAAAGCCCGAGAACGAACATGAGCCCAATGTAAATAAGGGCTCCTATATGCGACGATCGCACCATAAATACCGCGTCCAAATCCTGCCTGCGCCCGGTTTTTCCGGATCTTCCGAATCATTGCACAGTCGATTCTGTGTGTGAATCCCCAAAATCGCTAAGTGGCGAAATATTGCGTAGTTTCCGCAAACTACACAGCGAACTGCGGCGTTTTAGACTCATTCGACCGCAGTGATTGACAAAGTTGAGTGAAACAATCAGATAACTGGTCAGCCAGAGCGTCTCAGCCATCAAGGATTGCAAGCAGTGAAAAAGGTTCCGAGCCCCTGTATCGACGTGTGCAAGTTTCGGCGCGAAGGTCACTGCATCGGCTGTTCGATGACGAAGTCGCAGAAGAAAACCTTCAAGGCGCTGAAGAAGGGCGAACACCAAGCAGCCTACGTCAAGTTGTTGATGGCACAGCAGGAAAACATGGGCCGGTACACCCACTGGGGACCGGCCTATGCAAAAAAGCTAAAGAAAAAGGGCTTTAAGTTCGACTTGCGTCCAATAGGCTAACGCCAGTTTAGCGCAGATGTGACCGCAGGAACCAAGCGAACTTCTCGTGGACTTGCCCGCGGGCGATGCACAGGTCCTCGGTGAGGGTGTCACCGTGATCCGCGGCGATCTGACCGCATCCGGCGAGCGTTGCGGCAAGCGTTTCTTGCGCGTCTAGCATCATCTTGATCATGTCAGTGTCTTTGGCGTCGCCTTCGAACTCTGACACTTTCGATCGCTTGATCATGCCAGCAAGCGTGCCTTCGGCATATCCGTCCAGCGCCTTCACGCGCTCGGCCAGGTCGTCCTGTGCTGTGAAGTGATCTTCATAGATATCCTGGAACAGCTGGTGCAGAGGGCCAAAGTGCGGACCCGTGACATTCCAGTGAAAGTTCTGCGCCAACATCGTCGTGACTGCTGTTTCTGCCACCGACTGGTTCAGTGCTGAAACAATCTGGGAGCGTGCATCAGTGCTCAGGGCCGCGGCTGTCTGGTTCATGTGTCGTATCCTCAAACAATTTCCGTTGAAGCGCATCTTCTGCATGCCTCAACCATCAACATATTCCGTCCTGACGAGATGCCAAGCCTTTTTTA
>JABSSC010000051.1:0-3706 GCA_013214635.1 Paracoccaceae bacterium
GTCATCGGACCTTCGGAAATTCCGAATTCTGGCGGCTCAGAGGCCGTGGATGACAGTCGGCTTGTCCTATCTGGCAGCATCGCCACGCTGCCTTTGCGCGAGGCGCGTGAGATTTTCGAACGAGAGTACCTTCTGACCCAGATCAACCGCTTTGGTGGCAATATCAGCCGGACAGCGACCTTCGTGGGCATGGAGCGTTCGGCGCTTCATCGCAAGCTTAAGTCCCTCAAAGTGGTGACATCGAACCGCGCGGGAAATCGCGTGGCCCATGTGGAACCTGATGAAATGGCCGCGGATTGATAGTGCCAGAAATTCGAAAGGCATTGCCTGTATAAGGCTGGGATCTGATGGCTGAATCCAGCGGGAACGAGCGTTTGGCGGCATGAGCAGCGAATACCGAATTGGAATGCTGTGGGTCGAAGGCCCGCTTAGCTATGTCGAAGTGCTGTGTGCGCAATCCTTTTTGGACGCTGGGCACCATGTGGAGCTTTATCACTATGGTCCGGTGGCGAATGTCCCAGAGGGCGTGGAGTGTATCGACGGATCGACAATCTTGGATATCGACAGCTTCGTCACGCATGAACGCACGGGCAGTCTTGCGCTGTTTTCAGATGTATTTCGATACCATCTTCTAAGCAAAAAGGATCGGATGATCTGGGCGGATCTCGACGCCTACTGTGTGAAGCCGTTTGAAACCGCAACCGGACACTTTTTTGGGTGGGAGTCCGTCGAATCCCTCAATGGCGGGGTGTTGGGGCTGCCGCAGGACTCCGAGGCGTTAGGCCGACTTCTGGAGATGACCAAGGATGAATATGCTATCCCGTATTGGGTGCTGCCGCGTCGCCGCGCAGTGCTTGAGGCGCGTGTTGCGGCGGGGGAGGCCCCACATGTAAGTGAAATGCCATGGGGTGTTTGGGGCCCGCATGCGCTGACCGCGATCCTGCAGGAAACCGGTGAGGCGAAATACGCGCTGCCGACCTCTGGGCTTTATCCGGTAGGGTTCCGTGACCGACGCGCCATCACGCAAAGCCGGGCCCGCGATCGGGTTGAAGCCTTGATCACGCCCGAGACCTATTCGGTTCACTTCTATGGACGCCGGATGACCGACATTCTGCACAAGATCGGCGGGGTGCCGCAGGAGGGCAGCTATATGGCGAGCCTTCTTGAAAAGCACGACGTTGACGTCACAGAGGCCCCCTTGCGTCCCTCCAAGAGCATCTTGGCAGAAGAGGATAAACCCACAGAGCCCGTCGAGCGTACGCGGGATCCGCTGACGGTGCTGGCGGATGGGGTTGGGGCGGCGCGAGGAACCGCGCTTCACCGGTACAGTGAAGTCTACAACATGCTTTTGGCACCGCACCGGTCACGCGTGTTTTCGGTACTAGAGCTATTGCCGCCGACGGTTGATCGGGATGCTTCGCTTGGTGAACTTGAAAAGAACGTTTCGGTCTGGCTCACCTATTTTGAGACGGCTGAGATCACGTGCCTGACACCGGGGATGAAGAAATCCGATAATCCGCGTGTGACAAACCTGAACTATGATCCGCAAGAACCCTATTCGGCCGGCCTCGCGCTTACGCGCCTTTCCAAGCCGCCTTCGATGGTCTGTCATTCGGGCGGCGGTGGGAGCGCGCTTCAGCTTGCCTTGTTCATGGCAATATTCCCACGTTTGCCATCAGGGGCCATCTACGCCTTTGAGGGGTTGCGATGGCAACCTCGCGCTTTGGAGAGCAAAGGCGTCACCAAAACGGCTCCCTTGTTGCGGGGATTTCAGGCAAACGGCTGGTTCGATCATCCAAATCCAAGAATTGCTGCAGAATTGAACACTCTCGCAAAGGACATTGCCGCGTGCATCGTGCTTCCTGTGCATGGGCGCAGCGACACGCGGGATCAGCATGCGATATTGCATAAATCCTGAGTCTAAGGCCATCAATTGACGCGCCCTGACGGTTCTGCCACTGAATTGGCAAGCCGGAACGACAAGACGAGGCGGCATGAAGGTCATCATTTGCGGAGCAGGGCAGGTTGGCTGGCAAATCGCCAGGCACCTGTCGGGGGAGGCCAACGACGTTACGGTCGTGGACAACAACCCCGAACTTGTGGCGCGGGCAACAGACACGCTCGACGTGCAGGGTATCACCGGCTTTGCGAGCTATCCTGACGTGTTGGAGCGTGCAGGTGCGCGCGACAGCGACATGGTCATCGCCGCGACCCATTCGGATGAAGTGAACATGGTCACCTGTCAGGTGGCGCATTCGGTGTTTTCGGTGCCACGCAAAATCGCCCGTTTGCGGGCGCAGTCATATTTGACGGCAATCTATTCGGACCTCTATCGCCGCGACCACATGCCGATTGATGTGGTGATCAGCCCCGAACGCGAAGTGGCCGAAGCGGCCTTGCGGCGTCTGAACTATCCCAAGGCCTTTGACACCGAGACATTTCTTGATGGCAAGGTCGAGCTTTTGGGGATCTCGCTCGACGAAGACTGTCCGGTTTTGAACACACCCTTGCGGCAATTGACGGATCTCTTTTCGACGCTCCGTGCCATGGTCGTTGGCGTTCGCCGCAAAGGAAAACTCTTTGCGCCGGAAGCAGGCGATCAGCTTTATGCGCAAGATCAGATTTACATCTGCGTGGACGTCGACGATGCCACCCGTGCGCTTGAGATCTTCGGTAAGGACGTCAAAACACAGAACCGCGTTGTGATCGTTGGCGGCGGTAACGTGGGGTTAGCCGTGGCCCGCGCGCTAGAGGCGCGCACGCGGCGCGTCCGAGCCAAGATGATCGAGCGCAATCGCAAATGCGCCGAATTGGCCGCCGACGCGTTGGAGCGCACGATTGTTCTGAACGGTGACGGGTTGAATATGGAGCTGCTGGAAGAGGCGGGCGTCGACCGCGCGGATGCGATCCTTGCCGTTACCGACGATGACAAAACGAACCTTCTGGCGGCGGTTCGAGCGAAATCCGCCGGGTGCCCGCTGACCATTGCGTTGGTAAATGACCCTACGTTGTTGCCTTTGATGGATCCCTTGTCCATCGACGCCTACATCAACCCGCGCGCCACGACGGTGTCGTCTATTTTGCGCCATGTGCGACAAGGTCGAGTGCGAACGGTCTATTCGATTGGCGATGCTGAGGCCGAGGTGATCGAGGCGCAGGTTTTGTCGACGTCGCCTATTTCGGGCCAACTGATCCGCGACATCGACTTTCCCGAAGGTGTTCTGGTCGGTGCTGTCCAAAAGGGCGACAAGTTGGTGCGCCCGGGAGGTGGAACACGCATTGATGAGGGCGATGTGATGGTCATCTTTTCGCTCGCCGCAGACATCCCCGAGGTCGAACGCCTCTTTCAGGTTTCGATCGACTTTTTCTGATGGCAGCTTGGCTTCTTGCCCTCCCGCTGGCGGTGATCCTGTTTGGATTGGCCGCGGTGATCATGTTGGTTCCAGTGATCTTTGGGTTGGCCACGGGCGACATCGTCGTGGCTCAGGATTTCTTCGCGGGCTTCGTTGTGGTCGGCATTATCTTTGTCTTGTTGGCGATTGCCACGCGCGACATTCGCGTACGAAGGCGAGGGCGGTCGCTTCTTGTCTCGTTGATCTCGGCCTACCTGTTTCTGCCGATGGTGCTTGCCCTGCCATTTACCGAAACGATGGAAGGCACGGATTTCTTTGACGCCTGGATCGAAATGGTCTCCGCCTTCACGACG
>JABSSC010000051.1:3716-31061 GCA_013214635.1 Paracoccaceae bacterium
GCGCGACCCTTTTTGCTCCTGCAGACTTGCCCGACACGCTGCATCTTTGGCGGGCATTGGTTGGTTGGCTCGGCGGTTTGTTTGTTTGGGTGACTGCGATCGCGATCCTCGCGCCGCTGAACCTTGGTGGCTTCGAAGTGACCTCATCCAAATCAATCGGACAAGGGGCAGTTGGTCTGCATCAGATCGAACGCATAGCCGACCCTTCGGAGCGATTGGTGCGCTATCTCGCGCAGTTTTTTCCGATTTATCTGGGCCTGACCGTCATTTTGGCGCTGGGTCTTGTTCTGATTGGTGAGCGCGCATTGATTGCTTTGAGCCACGCCATGGCTGTGATGTCGACCAGCGGGATATCTCCTGTGGGTGGGATCGAGGGGCGGCCAAGTGGCATCGCGGGCGAGGTGCTGATGGCGTTCTTTATGATCTTTGCGCTGTCACGTTTGACCTTTTCTGTCGATGACCGGGCGGAAGGTGCAAAGTCTCTGTTCAAGGATGCCGAACTAAGGTTGGGTTTGTCGATCACGCTGATCCTGCCAATCCTCCTGTTCCTTCGCCATTGGTTGCCGGGACCCGAGGATGTCACAGACTCCCTCCTTGATGGGGTTCTGGGTTTATGGGGCGGTGCTTTCACAACGCTGTCGTTTCTCACCACCACCGGGTTCGTATCTGACAGTTGGAGCTCGGCCTTGGCATGGTCGGGATTGGGGAGCTCGGCACTGCTGCTGATGGGGCTCGCCGTGTTCGGAGGAGGCGTCGCGACAACGGCTGGTGGTGTGAAACTGTTGCGGGTTTATGCGCTCTACAAGCATGGCGTTCGCGAGATGGAAAAGCTCGTTTTTCCATCCTCCATCGGAGGGGCGGGGCGCACGGCCCGCCGTATCCGGCGGGAAGGCGCCTATGCCGCATGGGTGTTTTTTATGCTGTTCGCCCTTTCAATCGGCGCGGCGATGTTGGCTTTCTCACTTTCCGGCGTTGCGTTCGAGGAGAGTGTTGTGCTGGCTATTTCCGGGCTGTCGACGACCGGCCCTTTAACGCAAGCCGCATTGGCTGAACCGATTGATCTACATGCGCTGCCGCGTGCTGCAAAGCTTGTATTTGCAATTTCCATGGTCGTTGGACGAATGGAAACTCTGGCCATTATTGCGCTGCTCAATCCAGCGTTTTGGAGACGCTAAGGAAGGGTCCAGGGAAGATTCTTATCTAAGGGGCTGATTTTTGGGGTGGAATCTCTTGAAACAGCGCCCCATACTTTACCTACGATTGTACGAATTGCTGCCACGCGAGGGGCAGTCGCAAGAAAAAAGGCAATAACAACATGGCTTCCGACCGACAGAATTTGCAGGACGCCTTCCTGAATCATGTCCGGAAAACAAAAGTTCCGGTGACAATTTTTCTCATCAATGGCGTCAAACTTCAGGGTGTAATCACTTGGTTTGACAATTTTTGTGTACTTCTGCGCCGTGATGGACAGTCGCAGCTTGTTTATAAGCACGCGATTTCCACGATTATGCCTGCGCAGCCTATCAACCTTTATGATGGTGAAGAGTAACCTGTGACAGCAGACGATCCGGGACGCACCCGGGCGCTGGTTCTCCACCCCGATATTCGTGGTTCGGACACGCGCCGCGACCCCGAAGTTGCATTGGAAGAGGCGGTGGCGCTTGCTGCTGCTCTGCCAGGGCTCGAGATTCTCGGGGCCGAAGTCGTGCGCCTTCCGTCTGCACGCCCAGGATCGCTGTTCGGAAGCGGAAAGATCGAAGAGCTGCGCGATCGCATTAAACGCGAACATATCGAGCTTGTTCTGATCGACGGTCCCGTAACGCCGGTGCAGCAGCGTAATCTTGAGCGCGAGTGGAAGACCAAACTTCTCGATCGGACGGGGCTGATCCTCGAGATCTTCTCAGACAGGGCCCGGACGCGGGAGGGCGTGCTTCAGGTCGAGATGGCGGCCCTGAGCTATCAGCGCACCCGCCTCGTGCGGGCTTGGACCCACCTTGAACGTCAGCGCGGTGGGCTTGGGTTTGTGGGCGGTCCAGGCGAAACCCAGATTGAGGCCGACCGCCGCGCCATTGACGATGCGCTTGGACGTCTGCGGCGGCAATTGTCCAAAGTCGTCAAAACTCGCAGCCTGCATCGTGCCGCACGGGCCAAGGTCCCGTACCCGGTGGTCGCGCTTGTTGGCTATACGAACGCCGGTAAGTCCACACTTTTCAACCGTTTGACCGGGGCGGAAGTGATGGCAAAGGACATGCTTTTTGCCACGCTGGACCCGACAATGCGGGCCGTGACGTTGCCATCGGGAATGGACGTTATCCTGTCGGATACGGTGGGATTCATCAGTGATCTTCCCACAGCACTTGTCGCGGCATTCCGCGCCACACTGGAAGAAGTTTTGGGCGCCGATCTGATTTTGCACGTGCGCGATATTGCTCATGCAGAGACGGCCGAACAGGCCGAAGATGTCGAAGCGATCCTGACCGAACTGGGCGTCGGGGCGGAAACACCGAAATTCGAGGTTTGGAACAAATCCGATCTGTTGACTGGCGAAGCCGCCGAAACCGTCGCCGCGCAAGCCGCACGGCGTGAAGACGTGTTTGTTACTTCGGCGATTACCGGCGACGGAATGGATGCGCTTCTTGAGGCTGTCTCAAATCGGCTCGATGCGGCTCGAACGACAGAGATATTGGAGCTGACGTTTGCGCAGGGCCGTGCGCGTGCCTGGCTTTTCGATCAGGCCGTTGTCGAGGCGGAAGAACAGACCGATGACGGATATCATATCACGGTCAACTGGACGGCCCGGCAACGCGATCGCTTCGGGCGTGAGACCTAAGTCGCTACCGCGCGGCCTCGTTGAGGCTCCAATCATAGTGCTGCCCTGAAAGCCCGCCCGCAGCGTCAAGTCGCGCTGCGGTTTGCGGGGATGCGTACCGCTCTAAATGCGCGATGACACCGGCCTCGTTGCCGCCAAAGTCGTCGACAAACCAGTCATAAATCCGCGATGCCGATGCCCGACCATTGCTGAAGCGAATGCCACGGGCATCGTTGACATAGGCGCGCGCGGCAGTGTCGAGCGCCCTGTCCAGACCGCGCGCCGTCCAGGGTTCGGGAGCAAGGTTGGGGCACCCGATTGAGGCGCAGTTCACCGCATAGTGGACGCGTGGATCATTCCAGATCGGCCTGAGGATACGGTGTTCGATGTCATTGAGCGATAGTTCGGTGCCCTCGACACGGATCAGCTTGGCGTTCCATGGACCGCTACCAATCCCACCAGTGAGGCGGATGTCGCGAATACTCTCCACCGGATAGTGATCAAGGATCACTTTGATGGTCAGTGCGTTGTAAAGGTTGACCCAATAGGCGAACTGTTCATCACGATTAAGCGTACTGACCGGAGTTCCCGCAAGCTGTGACAGATATCGCTCAAGCTGTGCACGATCCTCCGAAGTCACAGCGCCATATGCAAAAAGCGCCACACCAGACGCCGTATCACGCCGGTAGCGATCCAGCAGGCCGGCCCACGCGCCATGATTGACACGACTGGTCGAAGCGGGGTTATGCGCCTCCCAACGCGGCCAGAGGTTGGCATCGGGCGCAAAAAGACGCTCGATCGACCCGAAGGCGGGCAAGATCATGAGTGCGACAGCGATCACGGCAAGGCGGAGAAGACGGGTCATGGCGGTTCCTTTCGCCACCAATCTGGCACGACTTCTCCGAAAGTCTTGTCACATGTCGCTAACGTTCGCGTGGGGTCAGAACGGTCACGCCGACAGCGGCTGCTCGTGCAAGATCAGGGTCAAGGGTCATGGGGATGTACTCGCCGCGACGCCAAAGCTCTCCCAGATCGTCATAGTGCCGCGACAGGGGGTGCCCGGATTGTCCCGTGGGAATGATGAAAACCGAACTGTCGGGGTCGGCAAAGTCATAGACACCGCGATAGCTGGCCGCATGGATGTTGGCAAAAGGATCAGGGTCAGTGCCCTTGGTTTTGCCGCGCATCAGCGTGTTGTCACCGCCGGAGGTTGATTGGCGGATATTGACCAACCAGCGGAGCACGGGCGCTTCGCCCAACACCGCATGATCGTGGCGCGCCTCATGCGCATCGCCCCAGCGCAGGGCCTCGAGCTGGCCGCCATAGGTTTCGTCAATCCAGATCAGAGCCGTGTCGAGGGCACGCCGCGCAATATCGGCGCAGGTCTCAATAGGCGCAGATTGCAGGATGTCGCACCAGACCGCGGCCCCGTCCACATCACGGTAGACGCGCTCGATAAAGATTGGCTCAGGGTGGGTGAATTCTGCGGTCAATGCCGGGCCCAATTCGTCCGCGATCAATTGCTCCTGAAGGGCGCGCATCCACGTGGCATAGATCAAGGGCTCGGGCATATGTTCGTTCATTTCACCGTTCCAAGCCCCCAGCAGGTCCAGCGCATCCTGACGCCGGCGTTCGGGCGTGCCGGCCTCCGCCGGGTCGTCGCCTGCCCAAAGGTCGCGGGCCACCAGTGGCAACAGAACGCGTGCCGTGACACTCACGGTGTCGAGCTGCGCCTCGATAAAGCTCTCGCGAGTGTGGACTTCACGGTTTTGCATCAATCGTTGCCAGCGCTGAACGCGCTGCGTGTCGCCCCAGTCGTGGCTGACATGGAGCGGGAAGGGGCGATCGATCGTCTTGTTGTTCGTGTTGCCGAGAATGCCACCTGTCGGTGCCATGAACTCCGGATTGGCAGAATAGCCTAACCGCCCTTGCCACAGGTTTTCGGGCAACCAGCCGGGTGCGGGCATTCGGCCTTGAGTCTGATGCCGTGCCGCACGACGCGGCAGTGCGCCAACGGTCTTAAGTGCGATGTCCTCACGATCAGCCATCACAAGGTTCAGAGACGGAGCGATGAAACCTTCGGTGGCCGCGATGGCCTCAGTCACGTTTTGAGAACGATTGAGGTTCAAAAGCGCCGTCATAGAGGTGTCATTTGCCGTCAGCGCCGTCCAAGCGAGCGCGGCGACATGACCCGGCGGTGTGATCGTCTCAAGATCGAAATGCGTTCCGGGAAGGATCGGACCGTTCGGTGACCACCGCAGCGTTGCAGTGACCGGAGCCTCACCGGCGACGTTGATGATCGACGGACGGGTTTCAATGGGCACGTATCCGCCCGGAGTGAGGACCTCCTGGGGATTGTCGGGGTTTAGCTTCTCGATGAAAATGTCGAGATCATCGGCATAAGAGACCGTCAGCGACCAACCTACGTGGTCGCTACGCCCCACAACGATGCCGGGCAGGCCGGGAAAGCTGCCGCCGATGACGCCACCGGATTTCAGCTCTAGCCGGGCCAGGTACCAAATCGACGGCGCGGACAATCCCAAATGCGGATCGCCCGCCAAGAGCGTCCCACCTGCGGCAGAGCGGGCCGGGGAGGCGGCCCATGCGTTTGAGGCCCCTGCCATGCCGCGCTCAGGCACGATCCCAAAGGCATAGCGAGTGTTCTGAGACGGGAGATCTGGTGACTTGAGATCAGGAAAGAGCGAAGCGTATTCCGGCAGCGCTGCCACCCCGCTGCCCGGTGCATCGGGCAGGATATCCGACAGACGCTCGTTTGGCAGGGTACGAGACACGCGTGCACGCAACACTTCTTCGGTGACATGGGCCTGAAGTTGCAGCGCCATGCCTTTGATCACAGCAATGCTGTCGGCAGGCTGCCACGGCGCGATCACAGGCTCGAAGAGCCAGAATTCTGGCGCTCCACGCCCACGCGCACCTTCGTTTACTTCGGCAAACCAGGCATTCACGCCGGCGGAATAAGCCTCTAGTGCGGCTTTTGTCTCGGCGTCCTGAACGTCTACTGACGCGCGTGCCAGTCCGTAGAGGTCGAGCCGCCGCATAAGGTCATCCGTGCGCAGCGCGCGTGCGCCGAACAGTTCGCTGAGCCGACCTTGAACGGCGCGGCGCGTCAGCAGCATTTGCCACATGCGATCCTGCGCGTGGACGAATCCCTGCGCAAAGAAAACATCCGCGTCGGACGACGCAAAAATATGAGGAACGTTGGCATTGTCGCGGACGATTTCGACGGGGCCATCGAGACCCTCGACCGTGAACGCCTCTCCGTAGTCAGGCAGGGAGCGCGAGGCAAACCAGTAAAGGATGGTCAAAGCGGAAGCGCCCAGAACAAGGCCCGCAATCAAGAGTCGGAAAAGCCAGCGAAACGCGAGCGTCATGGGGGGTTGTTGACCTCACAGGTGCAGTCGTTAGGTATCGCCGGGAATAGACCAACACGAGGACGGAGGAAAGCCATGGCAAAGGTCGCATTTCTGGGGTTAGGCGTCATGGGATATCCGATGGCGGGGCATCTGAAGGCCGCCGGTCACGACGTGACGGTCTATAACCGTACGGCCACAAAATCCGAGGCGTGGGTGTCCGAACATGGGGGTGCAGCAGCCTCCACGCCGCGCGATGCAGCCAACGGTGCGGACTTCGTAATGGCGTGCGTCGGCAATGACGATGACTTGCGCAGTGTCTGCCTTGGCGAAGACGGCGCGTTTCAGGGGATGGCGCCGGGAAGTGTCTTTGTCGATCACACCACCGTTTCGGCCAAGGTCACGGCAGAGCTTTATGGCGCGGCAGATGCCCGTCAGGTGAGCTTCGTGGACGCCCCGGTTTCAGGAGGGCAGGCCGGGGCTGAGAATGGCCAGTTGGTGATCATGTGCGGTGGTGACGAAGGCGCCTATGCGCGCGCCGAACCGATCATGCAGGCTTACGCAAAACTGGCCAAACGTCTGGGCGATAGTGGCGCGGGTCAGTTGACCAAGATGTGCAACCAAATTGCGATTGCGGGACTGGTGCAGGGGTTAAGCGAGTGCCTTCACTTCGCGGAGAAGGCGGGTTTGGACGGGCGAGACGTCGTAAGCGTCATCGCAGGCGGTGCCGCCGGGTCGTGGCAGATGTCGAACCGCTTTGAGACGATGATGGATGACGAGTTCGAACACGGGTTTGCCGTGGATTGGATGCGCAAGGACTTAGGTATCTGTCTATCGACAGCCAACGAGACGGGCGCGAGCCTTCCCGTTACAGCGTTGGTCGACCAATTTTACAAAGACGTGCAAAAGCTGGGTGGTGGGCGTTGGGATACGTCAAGCTTGCTCAAAAGACTGCGCGCCTTGGACTGACATTGATGCGGGCGCTGGCGCGCCCGCAAATTGTACGCCTCCGGCGGAAGTATTTGGGACCAATGAAATCAGGCGGAGAGCGTCACGAGCGCGTGGCGCTTTTTTCCTGCGCTGAGTTTAATCGGTTCTGCAAGATCCGCGGCTGAGAAGAACAGCCCCGGATCGGTCAGCGGCGCATCGTTGAGGCGCGCACCGTTATCCGCGATCAGGCGCTTGGCCTCTTTTCCCGACGTTGCCAAGCCCGAGCGCACAATCAGTTGCACGACCGAGATGCCGTCGCCCAGTTCAGCGGCGCTGATGGTGAGGGTTGGAAGGTCATCCCCAACACCACCTTTTTCAAACACTTCGCGAGCCGTCTGCTCGGCTGCGGCGGCGGCGTCGGCCCCGTGCAACAGCGTTGTGACCTCATTGGCCAGGCGGATCTTGGCCTCGTTGATCTCGGACCCTTCCAAAGCGCCCATGCGATCGCATTCGTCCACTGGCAACTCGGTGTAGAGTTTCATGAAGCGACCCACATCAGCATCCGTGGTGTTCCGCCAGAATTGCCAGAATTCATAGGGGCTGAGCATATCGGCGTTGAGCCATACCGCGCCGCCTTGGCTTTTGCCCATCTTGCGACCGTCAGACGTCGTCAAGAGTGGGGTGGTCAGGCCATAGATCTCCTGATCCAGCACGCGACGCGTCAGGTCGATCCCGTTGACGATGTTGCCCCACTGATCCGACCCGCCCATTTGCAGCAGGCAGCCATAGCGGCGGTTCAACTCAAGAAAGTCATAGGCCTGCAGGATCATGTAGTTGAATTCGAGGAAAGAGAGCGATTGCTCACGATCAAGCCGAGACTTGACCGATTCAAACGACAGCATCCGATTGACGGAGAAGTGCCGTCCGATATCGCGCAGGAAGTCGAGGTAGTTTAGCCCGTCTAACCATTCGGCATTGTTCAGCATCAGCGCAGCGTTAGGGGCATCGCCATAGTCGAGATAGCGATCAAAGACCTGCTGCATCCCAGCGATATTGGCGTCGATTTGCTCGGGTCCAAGAAGCGGGCGTTCGTCAGAGCGAAATGATGGGTCGCCGACCTTGGTTGTGCCTCCGCCCATCAGCGTAATCGGCGTGTGCCCAGTTTTCTGGAACCATCGCAGCAGCATGACGTTCAGCAAATGCCCGACATGGAGCGACTGCGCCGTGGCGTCATAGCCGATATAGGCTGAGACGCTCCCTTTGGTCAGTGCGTCGTCCAGCGATTGCAGATCAGTGCAATCGGCAAGAAACCCGCGTTCGATGATCACGTTGAGAAAATCAGACTTCGGATGGTAGGTCATTCGTCTTGCGTCCCTTTGGGCATTGGCGCTCTATAGAACGCAAGCCAGCCAAGGAAAAGACATGACAAAGGGACAACCGCTGCGCGTGATCGGAACGATGTCGGGCACGTCGCTCGATGGGGTGGACGCAGCGGTCGTGGTGACGGATGGTATAACTGTCTTTGAGCATGGCGAGACGGGGTATCGACCGTACTCAGAACGTGAACAACAAGTCCTTCGTGCCGCGCTTGGGACTTGGCCGAACGCGCCCGAAGCCAAAGCTGCGGCAGAGGTGGTTGAGACGGCGCATGCCGAGCTGCTCTCCGGATTTGATAAGGCGGATGCCGTGGGGTTTCACGGTCAAACGCTCGCCCACGATCCACACGGCCGAGGGACGCATCAGGCGGGAAATGGCGCGCTTCTGGCGGAGGTTCTTGAGGTCCCCGTTGTCTGGGACTTTCGATCGGCCGATGTTGGTATGGGCGGGCAGGGCGCGCCGCTGGCGCCGTTCTATCATTTCGCGGTTGCGAAGCAGGTGGGGGCTAAGCGTCCGGTTGCGTTTCTAAATCTTGGTGGTGTGGGCAATTTGACTTGGGTCGATGCTTCGAAAGACGCACCAGAAGACGAAGGGGCGCTATTGGCTTTTGACACTGGGCCCGCCAATGCGCCGATTGACGATCTGGTACAGGCTCGTCTGGGCAAATCCCGTGACCAAGCCGGGGCGTTGGCGGCGCAAGGCCACGCGGATGAGGCAATGATCGCGCATGCGCTTGAGGCGGGGTATTTTCTGAAGATGCCCCCTAAGTCGCTCGATAGAAACGACTTTTCTGAGATGTCTGAGGCGGTCCGCGATCTCAAGACCGAAGACGCTGCCGCAACATTGACTGAATTCGCTGCGCGTGCCGTGGCAGAGGGGCTAAAGCAGTGTCCAGCGATGCCGAGCCAAGTCGTTGTCTCAGGCGGCGGTCGCAACAACGCGACAATGATGTCCACGCTTGGAGCGGTTTGCCCCGCCGAGGTTGTACCGATTGAAGAGCTTGGGCTGGACGGGGATATGATTGAGGCTCAGGCCTTTGCATATCTCGCGGCGCGCGTCATGTACGGCCTGCCGACTTCAGCGCCGGGGACAACAGGTGTCGCGACGCCCATCGGGGGCGGCACGATCAGCCGACCGGGTGCACTTGGTCACCTTGGGATATCAAATTCTGGGGCGGCCAGTTCAAAACCGTCGAATTGAAAGCCCGGACTAACCGTGCAGCCCACGAGCGTCCAACCTTCGGTGGCGCGTGCGGCCTGCCAATGTCCCTCAGGCACGATGATCTGCGGTTGCTCACCTTGTGCAAGGTCTGGCCCAAGACTGTGGTCCAAGGCCGGACCAGCGGCGCTCGCGGCGACTGAGAGGATTAAGGGCGTGCCCGCATAGAAGTGCCAGATCTCGGTGGCATCTACGCGGTGCCAGTGGCTTTGCTCACCGGGTTTCAGCAGGAAGTAAATGCAGGTGCCGGTGGCGCGACCGTCATTTTCGGCGATCCAAGTCTGGCGATACCAGCCGCCCTCTGGGTGGGGGGAAAGGTCAAGCTGGGCGATAATGTCGTCTGCTGTCATGCCAATCGCTTGGCACAGGACGGGCTTGCTGACCAGCCCTCACGGCTGTGCATTTCCAGGACGACACCTTTCGCCCATCGAAATCTTGCGGAATGAATACGTCATTCTTCAGCGACAGCATGCATACGCTGCTGTCGCTGGTCCGCGTCCGAAAGTGCTAAAAAACCTGAGGCGCGCCTTACCGCAAGATCGACTTGCCCGCGTACACCGCCGTTTCGCCCAGCAGTTCTTCGATCCGGATAAGTTGGTTGTACTTTGCCAACCGGTCCGATCGGGCCAGCGATCCTGTTTTGATCTGACCGCAGTTTGTTGCAACCGCCAGATCCGCGATGGTGGCATCTTCGGTCTCGCCCGATCGGTGTGACATCACGCAGGTGAACTGGGCGCGATGGGCCATATCAACGGCCCGGAGCGTCTCAGACAGCGTCCCAATCTGGTTGACCTTCACGAGAAGGGAATTCCCGGCACCCTCGGCAATACCGCGGGCAAGCCGCTCTGGGTTTGTGACAAACAGATCGTCGCCCACAAGCTGAACCTTGTCACCGAGAGCATCCGTCAGAACCTGCCAGCCGTCCCAGTCGTCTTCGGCGCAACCGTCCTCGATGGAGAGGATTGGGTAATCGTTCACGAGCGCGTCGAGATAGGCGACATTTTCATCCGGCGAGAGTGTTTTTCCTTCACCGGCAAAGACATAGTTTCCGTCCTTGAAGTACTCGGTCGAGGCGCAGTCAAGCGCCAGCATCACTTCATCTCCCGGCGTGTATCCCGCTTTTTCAATCGAGCGCAGGATGAAGTCGAGCGCGTCGCGCGTCGAAGACAGGTTGGGTGCAAAGCCACCCTCGTCGCCGATACCGGTCGACAGCCCTGCATCCGACAACTCTTTCTTGAGCGTGTGAAAGATTTCTGACCCAGTGCGCACCGCCTCACGGATGTTCGCGGCGGCGACCGGCATGATCATGAACTCTTGAATGTCGATCGGGTTATCGGCGTGCTCACCACCGTTGATGATATTCATCATTGGCACGGGCAAGACGCGGGCTGATGTGCCGCCAATGTAGCGGTAGAGGGGTTGTGCGGTGAAATCGGCTGCGGCTTTCGCGACCGCCATCGAGACGCCGAGAATTGCGTTTGCGCCCAACCGCCCTTTGTTCGGTGTGCCGTCGAGTTCGATCATCGCGCTGTCGATGGCTTCTTGTTCGGTGGCATCGAAGCCGACAAGATTTTCAGCGATCTCACCGTTTACGGCAGATACGGCCTCAAGCACGCCTTTCCCTTTGTACCGGCTTTTGTCGCCGTCGCGCTTTTCAACAGCTTCATGCGCACCGGTTGAGGCGCCCGATGGGACAGCGGCACGGCCCATGGTGCCGTCTTCCAAAATTACGTCGACTTCGACGGTGGGGTTGCCGCGGCTGTCGAGGATCTCACGGCCAAAAATATCGATGATGGTGCTCATGGGCTCACGCTTTCTGTTAGCGGTATCGGTTACCGGTCTCTTAGCCGCCTGAAGCCTCTGTGTGAAGCGTCTTCGCAATCTTCCGCTCGCGCAGCATCGCATATAGTCCTGACCCGAGGATCAGGGCGGACCCGGCCAACATCCATGTGTCAGGCCAGTCGTTGAATATGAGGATGCCAAGGAAGATTGCGAAAAGGAGGCGCGTATAGCGAAACGGAGCAACCGCACTGATTTCTGCAATGCGGACCGCCTTTGTGATGGCATAGTATCCGCCAGCACCGAACAGGATCATTGCAAGAATGATGGTCCAGTTTGTGTCCGTGGGCAAAAATCCATTGCCTTCGACCAAGGCCCAAAGAACCGCGAATGGGTAAATCGTCAACAACGTCCATGCGGCCAGGGTGGTTGTGGGCAACTGTTTCGGTGTGATCCGCGTGAAGAAATCCCGAAAAGACAGCGCCAGCATCCCGATGACGGCGTAGAGTGATGAGATGGCAAACCCGTCCGTCCCCGGACGGATGATGAGCATCACGCCCAGAAATCCAATCCCAATGGCTGACCAGCGCCGCCAACCGACAGGCTCGGCCAGAAAAAGGGCGGCAAGCATGGTCACAACGAGCGGGCTGGCTTGCAGGATCGCTGCGACCGTCGCAAGTGGGGCCAGTGCAAACGCGGTGATCATTCCGAACGTGCCGATGCCTTCGGATGCGCAGCGCCCCAGAACAGCAGGTGAAAGAAGCGCCAGGTCCCACAAACGTTCGCCATTGTAGCGTGCGAGGCTGTAAAAGATCACGATCGCCCCACCGAGGAGCCAAACCGTGACCTGACCTGGTCCCATCGTAGCCGAAGCCAGTTTCACAGCTGCATCGCCCATGGCAAAGAGCGCCATGGACAGAACCATCAGCGCGATCCCGCGCGGGTTGTCCATGTTCAGTGATCCGGGTCGGTTTTCAAGGGAACGCCGTACAGTTCGAGCCGATGTCCCTTGAGTTGGTAGCCCAGTTTTTTGGCAATGCGATCTTGTAGCGCTTCAATCTCTTTATCGACAAATTCGATCACTTTGCCCGATTGCAAATCGATCAGGTGATCGTGGTGGTCGCGCTCGGCGTCTTCATATCGCGCGCGGCCATCCATGAACTCGTGCTTTTCAAGAATGCCGGTCTCTTCGAAGAGTTTGACGGTGCGATACACCGTCGCCAGCGAGATATTCGGGTCGGCGGCGCTGGCGCGGGCATAAAGCTCTTCCACATCTGGATGATCGGTGGCGTCTTCCAGCACAGTTGCAATGACGCGCCTTTGTTCGGTCATGCGCAATCCGCGCGCTTCGCAACGTTCTATTATGGTCTCAGACATGGCTTTAGCCTTAGGAGGTCGCGGGGTGGATGAAAAGGTCAGAGTGTCAGATGCCCGTCCATGACGCGAACGGCCTGACCCGAAATCGTGACAGAGGCACGGTCAGCGCGCACGCCGATGCGGCTGGGTCGGCCCATTTGCGCGCCTTGAAGAATGGACAAATCCGCCGTGCCTTCGAGCGCGGCAAGATACGCGCCCAAGGCGGCCGCGGCACTGCCGGTGGCAGGGTCTTCCGGTATGCCACCCAGTTTTCCGAACATTCGGGCATGGGTGTCACGGCCATCCCGTGTGTAGGCATAGATTGAACAATCGAGACTTTCTGGATGCGCCTGCAAAATCGCCTCCATCACCTGATCTCGCGGCTTTGCCTGATCAAGCGTGTCGCGATCACCAAGCTCGACAAGCACGAACGGATTTCCGACCGAAGCAATCTGCGGGGCGTGACGGTCCGTCCGGATGGCGTTAGCGGGCAAAGACAGACACTCCGCAACCAGGGCGATGTCAGGCATACTGAGCTGCTTAAGCGGCGCCGAATTCGAGAACGACACGCCGTCCGCGTCGATCGCGCAGGACAGGGGGCCGATGCCGAGTTCCAGAATGAGTCTGTCCCCGTAACCCAGATCAGAAAGAGCCTTAGCGGTGCCGATTGTCGGATGGCCCGCAAAGACCATTTCCCGGCCCGGGCAAAAGATCCTTACAAGGGCTGTATTCGCGGGATCCTGAGGCGGATAAACATATGTCACCTCAGAGAAATTGAACTCCCGGCAGAGCGGCATCAACTGTTCTTCGGACAGCGCGGTCGCGTCCGGAAATATCGCCAGTTGGTTTCCGGTGAAGGGCGTGTCCGTAAAGACGTCATAAACGAGGTAGCGCGTCATGCGACCGGTGAGGCTTTGGCCAACCCCTGAACTTTCGCCTTTGCTGCCCCGCTATCAATGCTTTCGGCCGCACGTGCAGCGCCGTCTTTCAGGTCTGCGGCGATGTCTGCGATGACCAAAGCAGCGGCGGCGTTCAAAAGCACCGCATCACGGTAGGCCGAGGGAGCACCATCCAGCAGGTCCCGAAATGCCACGCCATTTTCTTCAGGTGTCCCGCCAAGAATGTCTTTGAGCGGGTGAACGGGCAGTCCGGCCTCTTCCGGATGCACTGTACGACCCGTAATCTTGCCGTCTTTCAGTTCTGCTACCTCGGTCGTACCAGTAATGGTCAACTCGTCCGTTCCATCCGAGCCATGGACCAGCCACGCGGCCTCTGTGCCAAGATCCATGAGCGTTTCGGCCATCGGGAAGATCAGATCGGGCGCAAACGCACCGGTCAATTGACGCTTAACGCCGGCCGGGTTCGTCAGGGGGCCAAGGATGTTGAAGATTGTCTTTGTCCCCAACTCTTGCCGGACGGGCATCACATGTTTGATGGCAGGATGGTGCATGGGCGCCATCATGAACCCGATACCAACATCATTAAGCGCCCGCTCAACCACCTCTGGGCCGACCATGACCTCAATACCCATCTGAGTCAGGACGTCGGCGGCCCCAGATTTTGAGGAGAGATTCCTGTTGCCGTGTTTGGCAACAGGAACTCCCGCACCCGCCACGACAAAGGCCGTTGCGGTCGAAATGTTAAGCGTGCCCATCCCGTCACCGCCAGTGCCTACGATGTCCATCGCGCCCTCGGGCGCCGTCACAGACGAGCATTTGGCGCGCATGACAGAAGCGGCAGCGGCGTATTCCGCTACGCTTTCGCCCCGCGCGCGCAACGCCATGAGTAATCCGCCCATTTGGGCGGGGGTCGCAGCGCCTTCGAACATCAACTCGAACGCTTGTTCGGCCTGCGTGCGAGACAACGGCCCCTCGGAGGCCGCAAAGATCAGCGGCTTCATCGCGTCGCTCATGCGGGTACTTTCACGGTGGATAGGAAATTCGACAGCATTTTGTGCCCATGGTCCGATGCGATGCTTTCTGGGTGGAATTGAACCCCTTCGATCGGCTTTGTTCGATGTCGCAGACCCATGATGGTCCCGTCGCTCAGCTCTGCTGTAACCTCAAGCGCATCCGGCAGGGTTGCGCGATCGACGACTAGCGAGTGATACCGCGTCGCAGCGAGAGGTGAGGGAAGACCGGCGAAAACGCCTTGGCCGGTGTGTTGAATGGTGCCGACCTTGCCATGCACGATTTCATCCGCCCTCTGTACGGTGCCGCCAAAGGCCTCGCCAATGGTTTGGTGGCCCAGACACACGCCCAACAGGGGAATCTCGGTCTCGGCAGCGGCCGACGTCAGTGCCAGACAAATACCGGCACGCGCCGGGTCGCAGGGGCCCGGCGACAGAACGATTGCGTCCGGGCGCATGCCCATCGCCTCTTGTACATTCAACGCGTCATTGCGCCGGACAACCACGTCTGCGCCAAGCTCGCCCAGATAGTGGACAAGGTTGTAGGTAAAGCTGTCGTAGTTATCGATCAGCAAGATCATGCGCGCCTCTCCTACATGGCTCCAAAAGAAAGGGCTGGCCCGGGTCAGCCGTCGCGGTATACTTGCGCAGAGGTGCCATGGGAATTCAAGGCATCCAGAGGCAAAAGAAAAACGAGCGGAGAAAAGCCGTGGGACGCGGGTTACTCTCGGGAATTATCTGGGGCGCAATCGTCGGCGCGTTTATTGTCGTGCTTGCATCACAAATGGCGGTCCAACAGGATTTGACGTTGCCCCGGCCCAATGCCACGCCGGTCGAAGTACCCGTGGGAACAGAATTCAATCAGGCGCGACCTGAACGCGATCCGGTCGTGCCCGGCACGGACGAAACCCCCACGGGAGACGAAGTTGCCGACCGTGCGCTGTCGCCTGCCACTCAAGTGGATTCTCCGCCAGAAGCTGAGACTGAGCTGGGGTTGGCCCCGGTTGAACCCGCTGAGACACCGGAAGCTGGAAACGCGCCGGAGGCGACCCAAGCCCCCGAAGTCGTAGTGGTTGAGGATGCGGCAGTCCCAAGTCAGACCGAGGCCGAGGCCCCGCAACTTCCCGTCCCCGAGACACCCGGGGCCAAGCCCGGCACTGCGCCCGCGGCACCCGCTCCAAGCGCCCCGGAGATCGCTGGAAATGTGACAGATGCGGGAACGAGCCCGGAAATTGCCAGTGGCGATGTGCGCACCAGTCCTGAACGGGTCGCGCCTGGTGGTTTGGCCTCTCTCGCACCAGAGGTTGCGCCCGAAGCGCCCGTGGCTGTGCCGAGCCCAGATACCGACACTGCGAGCGCGCCTACTGACACGCCTGCAGCGCAGCCAATTGGCGTGCCGGTGCCTCCGGCAGAGGATCTCGCTCCGAGCGTGCGGACGAATGAATTGCCGCAAATCGGGGGCGCGCCCACCGTAGAAGACGACGGCGCGGTAGAGGTTGCCGATACATCGGAAGAAGCAATTGAGCCAATTGCAACGCCCGGCGAAGGCGCGCTTCGTGCATTCCGTCGGGGGTTTGAAAACCCTGGTGATCAGCCGCTTCTGTCAGTGATTCTGGTCCATGACGAGACCACGGATCTGCAGACGCTCAACGGTTTGCCGTTTCCGGTAAGTATTGCTGTGGACGTTGCGCGGCCCAATGCCGCCGAGATTGCCGCGCAAGTGCGCGCCGATGGCGGCGAGGTTCTGATGATCCCAGCCCTTCCAGACGGCGGGACACCATCGGATATTGAAGTCGCGTTGCAGTCAAACATTGCGCTGATCCCCGAAGCGATCGCGCTGATGGATTTGCCTGGTGCGAGCTTTCAGGGGAACCGGGCGGCGGTCCAGCAAATCGTCGAAGCGGTCACCGCAAGCGGCCACGCGCTCGTCACGTTTCCCCGTGGTCTGAATACGGCCCAGAAACTCGCAGAGCGCGATGGTGTGCCCACAGGATTGATCTTTCGGGATCTTGAAGGGGCAGGGCAGACGAATGCAGATATGCGTCGGACCCTCGATCAAGCCGCATTTCGTGCCCGTCAACAGTCAAGCGTGATTCTTGTCGGGCGTGCCACGCCCGACACCGTTGCAGCCTTGACCGAATGGGCGCTTGGGAACCGCGCCGCAACAGTGGCAATTGCCCCCGTCAGCGCGGCTATTCTGATCAACGATACTGCGGGTTGATCAGGCGTTTCCGCCTGCGTCACCGAACTGACCTGCGTCAGCTGCGGCGCGGCGGATCGCCCGGGCCTTGTTGACGGTTTCGTCAAATTCGGCTTCGGCGTCGCTGTCATAGACGACGCCGCCGCCCGCCTGAATGTATAGTGTCTCATCTTTGAGTACGGCGGTACGAAGCGCGATGCACATGTCCATGTCACCGTTTGAGGCAAAATAGCCAACTCCACCGCCGTAAACGCCGCGTTTTTCGGGTTCCAGCTCGTCGATGATTTCCATCGCGCGGACCTTTGGCGCGCCCGACACCGTGCCTGCGGGAAGACCCGCGAGAAGCGCGGATAGGGCATCATGATCGTCAGACAACTCGCCGACGACGTTCGATACGATGTGCATCACGTGGCTATAGCGTTCGATGATGAATTCTTCGGTCGGTCGCACGGTGCCGATCTTTGCGACGCGCCCCACATCGTTGCGCCCCAGATCGAGCAGCATCAGATGCTCTGCGCACTCTTTTTCATCGGCCAGCAGATCTGCCTCAAGCGCACGATCATCCTCGGGCGTTTCTCCGCGGGGTCGGGTGCCAGCAATCGGTCGGATCGTCACCTCACGCCCAAAGACACGGACAAGGATTTCAGGACTGGCGCCAATGATCTGGAAGCCACCCAGATTGAAATAGAACATGAACGGCGAGGGGTTGGTGCGCCGCAGGCTGCGATAGAGAGAGAATGGCGCCAGCGGAAACGGCTGTGCCCAGCGTTGCGACGGAACGACCTGAAAAATATCGCCTGCCACGATGTATTCGCGCGCCTTTTCTACAGCGGCAAGGTAGTCTTCTTTGGCAAAGTTCGACACCGGCTCGACGTCTGGCATCGCCTCGCCAAACTCACGACCCTCAGACCCAATGGAGCGTTCAAGATCGCGCACGGCGTCCATGACGCGTTCTGCGGCTTGGGCATAGGCGGCTTTCGCTGAAAGGCCAGATTTGACCCATGCCGGGGACACGACCGAGACGTCGCCTTTGACACCGTCAAGCACCGCCACGACGGAAGGGCGCAACATGACCGCGTCGGGGAGTTCCAGAGGATCGGGATTGACGTCTGGCAAGTGCTCGACCAGTCGGATCATGTCGTAGCCGAGATATCCGAACAGCCCCGCAGCCGCCTGTGGCAGATCCGCGGGCAGGGTGATCTTGCTTTCTTCAATCAGTGCGCGAAGCGATGTCAGCGGGTCCTCAGACTGTTCCTCGAACGTCTCGCGGTCATAGCGGGCATTGCGGTTGATGCGTGCTGTGGTGCCGTTGCATTCCCACACGATGTCCGGCTTCATGCCGACGATTGAATAGCGGCCCCGGACCTCTCCCCCGGTCACGCTTTCCAAGACAAAGCTGTCGGCGCGCGCGCCAGCAAGCTTGAGCATCAAAGATACAGGGGTATCCAGATCGGCGGCCAATCGTGTGTACACGATCTGATTTTCCCCCGCCTCATAGCCGCGCGCGAAGGTATCGAAGTCGGGAAAAAGCGCCATTACTGTAACTGAGCTTGCACCGCGTTGATCGCGGCTTGGTTGACCGTAACACCCGCTTCCGCTTGGGCTGCCGTGGTGAAAGCGGCCAGCATGTCGCGTGCGATTTGCTGCGTGGTCTGCTGTGTTACAACCGCGTCAAGCTGAGCAACATCAGGATCCGTGACGGAGGGTTCGTTGATTGCGTCGAGCCGCACGATCATCGCCTGGCCGGGGGTGCCGAAAACGGCAATCTCGCCCGCGTCCATACCAAACACGGTCGGTACGAATTCATCCGGTGTTGCGATGACAAACCCGTCGCGACGCAGGCCACGCTCTGTTTCAATCAGGAAATCCAGCGATGCCATTTCCCGCCCATCACGCAACTCTTGGGCGATCACTTCAGCCTCAGCCACCAAGGCATTTGTGGTGGCATCCACTTCCCAATCGCGAATAACCCGCGCGCGGACGTCCTGCAGAGGCTGAAGCTCGGGCTCACGCACTTCGTCAAGGCGAAGGGCAAAGATGCCTCCGTCTTCGAGTTCGATGACTTCGGGAAAGTCCGCCTCAGACACGGCAGCAGCAGCGGCGCGAAATGCGTTGTACCCAGCGATGCCGGTGGTTACGTCCGGACGCCAGTCGATTGTCCCGACCTGCATATCGGTTTCGTCTGCCAGTTCCTCAAGTGTGGCACCGCCCGCGAGCAAGTCCTCAGCATCAAAGATACTGTCTTCGATAAGCCGACGCGCGCGGTCGGCTGCCAAAACCTCTCGCAGATCGACCTGTGCATCCTCATAGGTTATTTCACGTGCGCTGAGTACGGCGTTCATCTGGAACAGGGCAGGGCCCAACGAGGTCTGAAATGGCCCCACAACGCCCGGCTCGGTAAGCGCAAAGACGGCCTCTCCGGCGTCGCCCAGCCCATCTAGGGACACATCGCCCAAATCAACATCGCTGGCGGTCAGACCACGCTCGGCAACAAGTTCTGAAAACGTTGTCTCTCCGTTTTCAATGGCTGTGACGGCCGCGCTCGCGTCTGCCTCCGATCCGAACACAAGCCGTTCGACAAGCCGCCGTTCCGGTTGCACGTAGTCGTCGATGCGTTCGTCGTAGAGTGTGCGCAGAGCCGCCTCATCGATCTCAACACTATCGATGATCATCTCTGGCGTGACCCAAGCGTAGGTAATCGCCCGCGTTTCGCCGATGGTGTAGCGGTCCGCGTTGTCGGCATGAAACCCGATCAGGTCGTCCTCAGACGGCTCGGGGATCGGCTCAGCGAGACTATCTTCCTGAAGCCGCACCCATGTCACGTCACGCTCTTCCAGCGCATAGCCCAAAACCGTTTGTGTGTATGCAGAAGGTGCGCGCGCACCGCTCACAACAGCGGTCTGGATCAATTGGGCTGCGGTCTCACGCCGGATCTGATCTTCGAATTCTGAGACCGTGATACCATTGTTTTCGAGCGTGAAAGCATACGCCTCGCGGTCGAAACTGCCGTCCAAACCGGCGAAGGCTGGAACGCGCAAAATCTCTTCTGCCACACGCTCGTCGCCGATCGAGATCTGATTGACGAGCGCCTCGTTCTCAATCGTCGCCTGGGCCACAACCTGACCGAGAACTTGACGGTCAATTCCAAACTGCGCGGCCTGCGCCAAGGTAATCGGCTGGCCTGTCTGGGCCGACAAAGCCGAAACCTCTTGTTGCAGGGCGCGGGCATAACGATTGACGTCCACATCCGTGTCGCCAACGCGCGCCACTGAATTCACGGACCCGCCAAAATTCGTAGCGCCAAACCCGACCAAACCCAGGATCAAAAGACCCATGATGATCCACATGAAAAAGTTTGACGTCTTGCTTTTCGCCATGTCCGGTCTCCCTGCCGCCGAGGCGTTCTACGCAAACCCAATCTGAGGCACAAGGCCTAGCTATAGTTGGCTAATCGACGTCCCAACTCCGCGATTTGGTCGGCATCCACATTGGCAAAGGCAATGCGTAACTCGCGCGCGCCTGACGGGTCGTCTGGTGGTCGGAACATGGTGCCCGGAAGAAGCAGTATTCCCGCCTCGCGCACCAATGCGGGCGCGAATTCGTCCGACGGACGCGGGTCCGGATGGCGGGCGTATCCAAAGTAGGCCCCACATCCCAAAAGCTCCCACCCGGAAAGCCTTTGAAAGACTGCTTCAAGTGCGCTGCGACGCGCCAGGATCTCGGCCCTTTGCTCGCCGACCCAGTCGGATAAATTCCGCAAGCCCCAAAGTGCTGCGGTTTGACCAAGTTGCGGCGGGCAGATTGCGACAGTGTCGAGAAACTTTTCCGCCTCGCGTAAGCGCTGCGGCGACGTGACAATCGCCCCGACGCGGTGCCCGGTCAGACGAAACGCCTTTGAAAACGAATAAAGATGGACAAGCGTTTGGTCCCAGTCCGGACGTGCAAACAGGTTGTGCGCCGCGCCCTTGCGGCTGTCAAAGTCGCGGTAAGTTTCATCCACGATCAGCGCGATGCCGTGCGCTGCACATAGCTCGAAGAACGCGTCCAGCACTGTTGCCCGATATTCGACGCCCGCCGGATTGTTTGGTGACACGAGCACGATCGCGCGAGTCTTTTTGGTAATAAGCGCCGCTGCCCGTGCCGGATCGGGAACCATATCGGTGCCTGTGGGCAGTGCAACTGCGTGGACGCCTTGCATATCCAACCACATTTTATGGTTGAAATACCACGGTGTTGGAAGAATTACTTCATCTCCCGATTGGGCAAGAGTCGCCAGCGTCGTGACAAAGGCCTGATTGCAACCAGACGTCACCGCAACCTGAGGGCCGGAGATTTTGCCACCATACGCAGTGGACCATCGCGAGGCTATCTCTTCCCGCAACTCGGGCCGACCCAAAACGGGTCCATAGAGGTGCGTTTGGGCATCGTTTAGAATGGCGTCCGCCATCGCATCACGCAGAGCCTGAGGTGGCGGCTCAACCGGAGCTGCTTGCGAGACATTTAAGAGCGGCTGTGCATCGGGAAACTCAACACCGTCCAGCCAACGGCGCGCCTCCATGACCGGAGGCGCTTCAGTCGAGGTCAGGTGCGGGTTGAACGCTGACAACTCAGTCTTTGCCTCGGTAGGGTTCCACGTATTGCAACGCCATGTCCCAGGGAAAGAAGATCCAAGTATCCTGGCTGACTTCAGTGATGAACGTGTCCACCTGTTCGCGGCCCATGGGTTTGGCATAGACGGTGGCAAAATGCGCCTTGGGAAAGAGAGAGCGCACCAGTTCCAGCGTTTTGCCGCTGTCGACAAGGTCGTCTACGATCAAGACCCCCTCTCCATCACCCATCAACTCTTTATCTGGCGATTTCAGAACCTTAGCGCTCGACCTTGATTGATGATCATAGGATTTTACGCTGATCGTATCGACGGTGCGGATGTCCAGCTCACGGCTTACGATCATGGCGGGTGCCATGCCGCCGCGGGTAATGGCGACGACCGCTTTCCACGCGCCATCTTCAAGCGGGCCTTGCTTGTCCAAGCGCCAGGCCAAAGCCCGCGCATCGCGATGGATCTGGTCCCAGCTTACGTGAAAGCCCTTCTCATGGGGTAAGCGGTCGGTCATCTTCCGGCTCTCCTGTCGTTTGTTCTCTCTTAGCGGCGCAAAATTAGCGGGTCCAGTGATCGCTTTGAGGCCAGAGGCGTTTAAGGATGGCTGAGGCCAGAGCAATAAGTGCGAGGTTTAACGCAAAGACGCCGGAACCGACGCTGAGAAGCAGGGTTGGGCTGAAAACGTTGGGAGTGTCATGGCCACGCAGAGCGCTAACCAGCAGCAAAGTGGCGCCCAAAGCCAGTAGTGAAATGCCTGCACGAATAAAGGCCTCGCTCCCTGACGACTGGCCCACCGCCACGACCGCCAGAACTGGAGCCACCAGATAAAGCGCGGATAAATCGCCGACGGCGAGACTTCGATCCGCGGCAACTGCATAAATTGATACCGACAGGGCGCCAAAAGCCAAACGCCCCCGCAGTTCGGGCGCGGACGCCTCGGTCACTCTTTCTTATCGTACGTCATGTCGGGGGCGTCGAGCGCCTTCATACCGACAACGTGATACCCGGCGTCCACATGGAGGATCTCGCCTGTGACACCCGCGCCAAGATCCGACAACAGATACATTGCCGAGCCCCCGACGTCGTCGATGGACACGTTGCGGCGCAGGGGAGAGTTGTATTCGTTCCATTTCAGGATGTAGCGGAAATCGCCAATTCCGCTGGCGGCAAGCGTCTTGATCGTGCCGGCGGAAATGCCGTTCACGCGAATGCCGTCGCGTCCCAGATCCTCTGCCAAATACCGCACCGATGCTTCAAGCGCTGCCTTGGCAACACCCATGACGTTGTAATGCGGCATGACTTTTTCGGCGCCGTAGTAGGTCAGCGTCAGAGCAGCGCCGCCGTTCTTCATCATCTTTTCGGCGCGCTGCATCACGGCAGTGAATGAATACACGGAAATGTCCATCGACATCGTGAAATTCGCGCGGCTGGTATCAACATATCGGCCGCGAAGTTCATTTTTGTCGGAAAAACCAATGGCATGGACGACGAAGTCAAGGTTATCCCATCGCTTTCCAAGATCATCGAACAAGGCATCCAGTGACGGTTCGTCACCGACGTCGCAAGGCAGGACGATGTCCGAACCTAGCTGTTCGGCCAAGGGAACGACGCGTTTCTTTAATTGTTCGCCTTGATAAGAAAACGCTAACTCAGCACCTTGGTCCGCGACCGCCTTTGCGATCCCCCATGCGATGGATTTGTCGTTGGCCAATCCCATGATCAGCCCGCGTTTGCCTGCCATCAACCCTTGCGACATGGTCAACTCACCCTTGTCTTCGTGCCCCTCAGTGCCGTTTGGCATAAGCCATTGTAGGCATTGCATCAAGTGGGCGGGAATCCGCTTTGGGGGGTTGCCTGACGCGGGGTGAAAGCGTATCGCACGATTTCGGGTAGTGAGGGATAATGTCCGAAAGAACCGGGATATTTGCGGGCGACGACCCGTTTGCTTTGGCACAGGCTTGGATGGATGAGGCGAGCGCAAGCGAACCGAACGATCCCAATGCTATTGCCTTGGCCACGGTTGATCCTGACGGTCTCCCAAATGTGCGGATGGTGCTGTTGAAAGACATAGAGGCCGACGCCTTTGTGTTCTATACAAACTATGAAAGCGCGAAGGGGCGCGAGATCGAAGCTGCGGGCAAAGCAGCCTTCGTCGTTCACTGGAAGACGCTTGGACGGCAGATTCGCGTTCGGGGCCTCGTATCCCGCGAAGATGGACAGAAAGCCGACGACTACTATCGGTCGCGCGCCTTAAAAAGCCGCATCGGCGCGTGGGCGTCGAAACAATCGCAACCCCTTGCGTCGCGGGAAACGCTGATGGCGGAAGTCGCAGCGCAGGGTGTGAAGCAAGGGCTTAACCCCGATCGGCCGCCGTTTTGGGGTGGATTTCGGGTGAAACCCTTGGAAATCGAGTTCTGGGCTGATGGCCAGTTTCGGTTGCATGATCGCTTTCAATGGAAACGAAGCAATCCAACTGCGTCGTGGGACGTAAAACGGTTAAGCCCGTGATGGAAACAATCGGCGCAATCTAGGCGTGTTTTTCATGAATGTTCTTGAAACACGACTTGAATGTGTCACACTAAAAAAAACAATACGGAGCAAAAGCTCCTGGGGATGAAAAAAGCGCTATGAATGAAGCGGACACTGACAAGGGTGGGGGCGCAACCCGGGTCAGGGGGACGGTGAAATGGTTCGATCCGTCCAAAGGTTTTGGGTTTGTTGTCGCCGAGACCGGCGGCCCTGATATCTTGTTACACGCCAACGTGCTGCGTAACTTTGGGCAGAGCTCGGTTGCTGATGCAGCCGGGATCGAGATCACTGTGCAGGAAACGTCGCGCGGGATGCAGGCGCTTGAGGTGTTGGTGATAGAACCGCCGGCAGCGGGCGCATTTGAACCAGATGATGGTGGGGAAGGGCGGCTGGCGGAAGAGGTAGATCTTTCGCTTCCGCTGGAGCCTGCGCGCGTCAAATGGTTCGACAAGGTCAAAGGCTTCGGGTTCGCCAACGTGTTTGGACGTTCTGAAGATGTCTTTCTTCACGTCGAGGTTCTCCGCCGGTCAGGCTTAGCTGATCTACAGCCGGGCGAGGCCGTGTCATTGCGCGTCACCGATGGCGCACGTGGCCGCATGGCGACACAGGTGACCAGTTGGGAAGCCGCACTCAAAGAAGACTAATCACTTGTGTCACGTGTTTTGTGGCAGGGGTGCAGGCCGCCTTTGGAGCCTGTGCCCCGGATCGCGTGGATTTGCGTGGTGATTGGGGCCAGGCCCAGTTTTCAGTTGATGTCGCCGACGACAATGAAGAGCGCGCGCGCGGGTTGATGTTTGTCGAAAGCATGCCGACCAGCCGCGGGATGCTCTTTGTCTATGACCGTCCGCAACGTGCGGTCTTTTGGATGCGCAACACTCTGATCCCGCTGGACATGATCTTTGCCGATCGGACGGGCAAGATCACACATGTGCATTCAAACGCGATCCCGCTTGATGAGACCGGAATTGATGGCGGCAACGACGTAGCCTTTGTGCTTGAGATTAACGGTGGACTGGCCGAACGGATGGGGATCGCTGTCGGGAGTGAATTGCGCCACCCGAGCGTCGGAGCGGACGACGCAATTTGGCCGTGCCAATAGCCGCCTCCTGATCACATCCACAAAATTTCGTTGCGACCTGTGACAACAGGGTGAAAAACTCGTGTTGGGGGGCTTTCCTTGCCCGCGCCGATGGTCTAACGAGTGCTCCGTCGGGGCGTGGCGCAGTCTGGTAGCGCACCTGTTTTGGGTACAGGGGGTCGTGAGTTCGAATCTCGCCGCCCCGACCATTTCTCCCGGATTTCGAATTAAGTGTGATTCGACATCCGGGACAAATCCACCACTACATTTAGTGATGTCATGGCGCAGTGTGATACAAGATGTATGGGTTGGATGCTCATCCTTTGAGCGAACCGCCCGGCTTTGTTAACGGAACAAACCAATCACGCCGACAGGTCGCATGCGGAAAAGTCACGGATGCGGCAGCAGTGGCTTCGAGTTCATACGACGCAAAGAACCATGCGGTTTGACACCAGGCGAAACGGGATTTGCCTTTGCCATAAGGGTTTGGTCGATCCCTTTCGGCAAGTAACTCTCCTGCGACGAATGCTGGTGTCGAACGAAGGAATCGAAGCCGTACCCATTCATCCATGAGTCAATAAAATTTTTGCAGAATTCTTTGTGAATTTTTTGTTGACGATCTAGGCCCACCTACGCCACCTTGTGTTGGCCGGTCAGCGAGCCACTAGATTTAGTGGTCGTCGGCAGCGACAGGGAACATCACCACGACCCCCCAAGCGAACACGTTTCGCACGGTGGCGGAGGCTTTGCGTCCGCTCTGTTTTTTGTCGTCCGACCTGACCGGCACGAAACCGGGACACCCCCAAAGAGGGGATGCTTGGATAGAGAGCCGAAAAAAGCGATGGGGCATTAAAGATGAAGATCGAACGCGCGTTCACCAAGGCTGGCGAAGACGCTTATGCATCACTTTCCTTTACCACGACAGTGTCAGAAATCCGTAACCCGGACGGTACGATTGTTTTCAAACTCGATGATATTGAGATCCCGGAGAGCTGGAGCCAAGTCGCCTCAGACGTGATCGCGCAGAAGTATTTCCGGAAAGCAGGCGTTCCGGCACGGCTACGTCGTGTGCGTGAAAAAGGCGTGCCCGACTTTCTCTGGCGGTCTGTACCTGATGAAAAGGCTCTGGCTGAGCTACCAGAAGACGAACAGTTTAGCGGTGAGACGTCGTCGAAACAGGTTTTCGATCGGCTTGCTGGTGCTTGGGCCTATTGGGGGTGGAAGGGCGGTTACTTTACGTCCGAAGAGGACGCGCGCGCCTATTTCGACGAAATGCGGTACATGCTTGCCACCCAACGGGCGGCACCGAACTCGCCACAGTGGTTCAACACGGGCTTGCATTGGGCTTATGGCATCGACGGGCCAAGCCAGGGCCACCACTACGTAGACTACAAAACCGGGAAGCTGACCAAGTCGTCCAGCGCTTATGAGCATCCTCAGCCACATGCCTGCTTCATTCAGTCGGTCAGTGACGATCTGGTGAACGAAGGCGGGATCATGGACCTATGGGTGCGCGAAGCCCGCCTGTTTAAATACGGATCCGGTACCGGGACAAACTTTTCCAGCTTGCGCGCTGAGGGTGAGGCGCTTTCGGGCGGTGGTAAATCGTCGGGCCTTATGGGCTTTCTGAAGATTGGTGACCGTGCTGCAGGGGCTATCAAATCGGGCGGCACAACGCGACGCGCCGCGAAGATGGTCATCTGTGATGCGGACCATCCTGATATCGAGAACTTCATCAACTGGAAGGTCATTGAAGAGCAAAAAGTGGCGTCAATCGTCGCTGGCTCAAAAATGCACGAGCAGAAGCTCAATGCGATCTTCGAAGCTATCCGCGGCTGGGATGGGGCCGAAGACGGTGCATATGATCCTTCAAAGAACGACCAACTGAAGGCGGCGGTGCGCGATGCCAAAAAGGTCGCAATCCCCGAGACATATATTAAGCGCGTTCTTGACTATGCGCGGCAAGGGTACGCGTCGATTGAATTCCCGACATATGACACGGACTGGGACAGTGAAGCCTATAACAGCGTGTCGGGTCAAAACTCGAACAACTCGATCCGCGTCACGGATGCCTTCCTGAAGGCTGTCGAAGATGATGACGATTGGGAGCTGATCCGCCGCACGGATGGCAAGGTTGCAAAGACGATCAAGGCGCGTGATCTTTGGGAGAACGTCGGGCACGCTGCCTG
>JABSSC010000052.1:0-26125 GCA_013214635.1 Paracoccaceae bacterium
TCGATTGGTTGAACTGGCTGAGGCGCCGCTATGCCCATAACCGCTGGACGTTGACAGTCGATGCCGACGAATTCTTTGTCTATCCGTTCTGTGACACCCGCCCACTTCCTGCCTTGACCGACTGGCTGGATCGGGCTGATCTTCGCAGCTTTGGCACCTTGATGCTGGATATGTACCCCCAAGGCGACATTGCGGAGGCAATAGTCAAAGATGGGCAGAACCCTCTTGAGGTGGCCTGTTGGTTTGACCCCGGCAACTACGTGCAGGAAGAACACCCGACCTTTCGCCACCTTTGGATACAGGGCGGCCCACGCATGCGAACATTTTTCGCCGATGCACCCGAGAAAGGTCCAGCGCTTAACAAAATACCGTTGGTTCGCTGGCATCGCCGCTTTGTCGCCGTGAGCTCGACCCACATGCTCTTGCCGCGTGGCCTGAACGTCGTTTACGACCGCAACGGGGGTGAGGCGACAACGGGCTGTCTCCTTCATGCGAAGTTCATTCACAGCTTTGCAGAAAAGGCTGCCGAAGAGGTGCAACGCCGTCAGCACTTTGCCAAGGGTCGCGAATATGTCGCTTACAACAACGCCGCGCGGCAGGGTGTGTCGCTTTGGAATGACTGGTCCGAACGATATGTCAGCTGGCGCCAGCTAGAGATTCTGGGCTTGATGTCTAAGGGCAATTGGACATGAGCGTCGGGTTCGTTCTGTTGGTGCACGAGGCGCTCGATCGCTCGGAACAACTCGCGCGTCATCTCGCCGATCGGGGCTGCCCTGTTGTAATCCATTTGGATAATCGCCTGGGCGCCGACAAGATTTCCCAGTTTCAGAACACGTTTGAAGACGAAGCGCTCATCAGCTTCGTTCCAATTCGCCGATGCGAGTGGGGCACGTGGAGCCTCGTATCAGCCACACTGGATGCAACAGCGTCACTGCTCGATCAGCATCAGGACATCCGGTATGTCTATCTTGCGTCGGGGTCCTGTCTTCCATTGCGTCCGATCGGGGAACTGGTCGAATTCCTCGAACGGCACGCGGACACCGATTTTATCGAAAGTGTTACCGTCGAAGACGTCGACTGGACCGTGGGCGGTCTCGACCGGGAACGCTTTAGTTTGTGGTTTCCGTTTGGCTGGAAATCTAATCGCAGGGCCTTCGATGCCACGGTCGAGCTGCAGCGCTTTTTCCGGGTCTCCCGTCATATTCCCGGGGACCTGACCCCGCATTTGGGTTCGCAATGGTGGTGCTTGACGCGCAAAACGCTTGAAAAGATCCTCAACGACCCTGATCGCGACCGTTATACGAAGTTCTTCAAGACAACATGGATCCCCGACGAGAGCTTTTTTCAGACGCTCGTGCGGAAGCATTCATCCCATATTTCCAGCCGCTCTTTGACGCTGTCAAAGTTTGATCACCGCGGAAAACCTCACGTATTCTACGACGACCACCTGCCATTGCTCCGCCGATCCGATTGCTTTTTCGCGCGCAAGGTTTGGAGAAAAGCCGACAAGCTTTATCGAAGTTTCTTGTCCGATCTGAGTCTTCCCAAAAACATGGCCGAACCGACACCGGGTGTCATTGACCGGGTTTTCCTGTCAGCCAGCCATCGGCGTCGATATGGACGCGATGGTTTGTACATGGCCGGCCGACACCCACGGGACAACGCTTTGGTCGCTGTCTCGGCTGCTCCTTACTGGGTTTTTCAAGGGGTTGAGACGGTATTTCCCGGTTTCAGTTCCTGGTTTTCAAGCTTTTCTGGCGCACAAGTCCACGGACACCTTTTTGCGCCAGATCGCGTTGAGTTTGCAGACAGTCAGTCCATGACATCCGGGAGCCTGACTGACCTGCCGACTCTGCGCGATTACCGTCCGGGTCAGTTCCTAACCAACCTGATTTGGAACACCCGCGGCGAGCGGCAGGCGTTTCACTTTGGCCCCGGTGACCGGCAAGCGGTTACCAAAACAATCAAGCGGGACGATCACGCCAATGTCTTCATAATCTCAGGTGCGTGGTCGATCGATTTGTTTGAACGCCACAAACTGGGCGAAGATGTACGCAAACGTGCGGCTGATCTCCAACGGATCGAAGCCGCGCACCTCACCTTGTTGCGTGATCGCTGGTGCCGCGCGCGGGTCAGGATCTGGTCACTCAGCGACGTGGCGCATGACCCGAACCTTATCTTTAAAGAGATCTTCGATAGCGTCAGCGGCGTATCCGAGGCAGGTCCAATCCCACAGATGGCTGATCTGGAAGGATTGGCAGATTTTCTTCAATCCTTGCGCGATTCTGGGATGAATCCGCATCTGACCGGCGACTTCACAGCAGATCTTGAGATGCCGCGACAGCCAGATGCGGCCATCCGACCCTATCTGGTGACCTGAACCGGATGTCCTTTGACTACTTCGTCATCCTCGCGGACATGCGAACCGGCTCAAACCTTTTGGAGGATAGACTATCTGCCTTCAAAGGGGTGAGCAGCTATGGTGAGCTGTTCAATCCACATTTCATCGGCCGCCCCAAGGCGGAAAGCGTACTCGGTTTTGACGTAAGGGCGCGGAATGCTGATCCGCTGGCGCTGCTGGGCGTCATGACCACATCAGACGAAACCTTGCCCGGGTTTCGACTGTTCCGGGATCACGATCCACGGGTACTTGCACACTGCCTCGACGATCCACGCTGCGCCAAAATCATCCTGACCCGAAACACGCTGGACAGCTTTGTGTCGCTTCAGATCGCACGCAGAACGGGCCAGTGGTGGATGGGTGACATCAAAAAGGCGCGCACAGCCAAGATCCGTTTCGATGCAGAGGATTATTCCGATTATCGCGATGCGGTGAACCGGTATCGTCAGGACATCCGGCAACAGCTTCAAATGTCGGGTCAAACGGCATTTTTTATCGACTATGACGAGCTTGGGGACGACAAGATCATCGCGGGTCTTGCGGGCTTCTTAGGGCTTAGCAAATCAGACAAGTCCACACCCAAACGTCATGGGCGTCCGCAAAACCCCACAAGCCTTAGAGACAAAGTAACCAACCCCCGCGCGGTGGAGGGGTCGCTCAAGGCGCAGATTGATCTTGATGCCGACGAACGACCCGAGTTCGAACCGTCGCCACCTCCGGGGACAAAAGGATTTGTCGCGTGCACGGCGCTGCCTCTTTTGCATCTCACGCTGGCGTCAGAAACGGCCCGCCATGCAAACACCTGGCTGATGGCACAGGACCGCGCAGCAGGTGGGTCACCGCGGCAAGGCAGCAGCCAACGAGACCTGAGAAAATGGTTGCGGTCGAGGCAAGGACATATCGCCTTTGTGTTGCTCGAACACCCGCTCTTGCGCGCCTTTCATGCGTTTGTGGCCACTGTGCTGGACCCCCAAACGGAATCTCCCGATCTCGTCAAACTTCTGGCGTCCGAGTACGACGACACGCCGGATGCAGATCTTGGCGCACGGTTTTCGTCTTTTCTGACGTTTCTCGAACCGAACCTGAAAACCCAGACATCCATCGGCGTGGATCGGCGGTGGGGGTCCCAAACCGCGCAAGTTCAGTCGATCTCTTCCGTCGTTCCGCCGCGACGCGTACTTGAATGGCACGAATTACCGTCGCTTATTGCCAACTCCACGCCGCTTCCGCCGCTGCCCAGCGCCGCGCGGTTGGAAAATGTCGCGACGCCCGAACACCACGAATTGGTAAGGCGCGCCTATAGGCGCGACTTCATGATGTTTGGATTTTCGGACTATACCGGTTCGGCTTAGGCGGCCTGGGTCGACTGCCAATCTGTCATCAACGCATGAAGCGTTGTGGGATCGGTATTCGCGCGCAGCTTGCCACAAAGCTGCGCATCGCGAAGCGTCCTTGATACCAGCGCAAGCGCCTTGAGGTGATCAACGCCCGCTTCTTCAGGTGCAAAAAGCGCAAACACGATATCGACCGGCTGCCGGTCAACCGCGTCAAAATCCAGCGGCTTTTCCAATTTCAGGAAAACACCGTGAACTTGATCAATGCCATCTAGCCGAGCATGGGGAAGTGCGATGCCCTTGCCCACGCCTGTCGGTCCAAGCGCCTCACGCTGGCGCAACGCTGCGACAGCTTTCGCAGCATCAACACCGAACGAAGCTTCGGCCACGTCGCCAATATCCTGAAACAGGCGTTTCTTGCTCGAGATTGCGCCAAGTGCCTTAACGGCATCAGCCTTGAGGATGGTATCGAGGTTCATCGACTGCCCATATCTGACGGCGCGCACACAGACGCGACTTTGTTTCTAGTTCGGGTCAATCCACCCGATATTTCCGTCTTCGCGCCGGTACACGATGTTGAGACCCGATGATTTGCCTTCATTCCTGAAGACCAATACGGGCGCTCCGGCCAGTTCCATCTGCATCACCGCCTCACCCACAGATAGTGCGGGGATCTTGGTTTCCATCTCAGCGATGATGATGGGCTGGAGCGTCTCGGGTTCGGTTTCGTCCTGATGCTCAGACCCGGCGAGGATATAAGAGGAAGCTTCAGAGAGTTCAACCGGGTTTGGGCGAACCTTATGATGGTCTTTCAACCGCCGCTTATATCGCCGCAGCTGCTTGTCCATTTTCTCAACGCACTTGTCGAATGCGGCATAGATTTCGTTGGCGTGCGCTTTGGCCTGAGCCGTCAGACCCGAGGACAGATGGATCGTCGCCTCGCAAACCATCTCATGTCCGTCCTTTGAAAATACGACCAGCGCGTCTGTCGGTCGCTGAGAATATTTCTCAAGCGCCGACCCAAGTTCGTTTTCGACATGGCTTTGCAGGGCTGCCCCGATATCGATTTGGTGACCGCTGATTTGATAGCGCATTATATCTCCTTCCTAAGCCAGCGGCGCTATATGCGCCGTGACGGACCACGTCCGAAAAATTCGGTTTGAATGACGTGTTGTTGGGGGATCGAAGACCAATCGCCTTCGATGAATGGAACCGGATTCTGTAATGTGTCCAGCATCACCTCCATTTGGCGACACATCCCCCGTGCGAGTCAATGGCGCTGACGATCAGGAAATTTGGAAACTGTGCCCGAGATAAACACTGCGCACGTTTTCGTCCCGGACGACCTCTTCACTGGTGCCGCTCATCAAGACGTGCCCATCATGCAAGATATACGCCCGATCCACGATTCCGAGCGTCTCTCTCACGTTATGGTCGGTGATCAAAACACCAATCCCGCGGTTTTTCAGGTCGGCAACAAGGGTCCGTATTTCGCCCACGGCGATCGGATCAACACCCGCAAACGGTTCGTCCAAAAGCAGATATCCCGGGTCTGCCGCCAAACAGCGCGCGATCTCGACCCGGCGGCGCTCACCCCCCGAAAGCGCGACTGACGGTGTCTTGCGCAAATGTCCAATCGAGAATTCCGACAACAGCTCTTCCAGCCGTTCACGCCGCCTGCCCGAATCGCTTTCTGAAATTTCGAGGATGGCGAGGATGTTGTCTTCGACATTCAGCCCGCGAAAAATAGACACTTCTTGCGGAAGATACCCGATGCCTTGCTTTGCGCGGCGATACATCGGCAGGGTGGTGACATCGCGCCCGTCAATGCGCACCGTTCCACCTTCCGGCGCCACAAGGCCGGCGATCGAGTAAAAGCAGGTGGTCTTACCCGAGCCGTTGGGGCCCAAAAGCGCCACCACCTCGCCACGCTGCAAATTAAGACTTACGTCGCGGATGACCGGGCGTTTCTTATAGCTTTTGCGAAGGTTCGCGACCTCAAGCCCTGTACCGACAGCGGCCAGCTCAAGTACGGCCGCCGCGCTCAATTGGAATCGCCGGATTGAAACACCGTGCGCACCCGGCCCTCCATGTTTCCGACACCCGTTTCGAGATCGATGGTCAGGCGATCGCCCGCGATTGCATTTTGTCCTTGGGTCAAAATCACATCGCCCGTCATCACCACGTTGGATGAGGACAGCGTGTAAACCGCGTCCGCCGCTTCCGCCGCTTCAAGGCCATTGGTGAACGTTACACCGCCACCGGCCAACATCCGGTCAATCTCACCGTTTTCGCCGTCGCTTGCGTATTCAACCCGCAAGGTCTCAGACGCCAAACGCATCTCACCCTGGGACACCAGGACATTTCCGGTAAAGACTGCTGTCCCATCGTTTTGATCAACCTGAAGACTGTCGGCTGCGACTTCTACTGGGAGGGAAGCATCGTGTTGAAGCCCACCAAAGGCCAGAGTTGTCCCCTGCGCATGGATTGGGCCGGACAAAAACAGCCCCAAGAACAAACCAAAGAATAAACGCACGGAAATCCCCCTAATTCACCGGTTGGTATATCAGGTAAACGCCGTTGCTGAAAACAAGTTGATTCTGTTCAGGCGTATCCTGCCCGGAACTATACCGCATCGCGTTTGCGGTAAGCCGTCCAAAAGGCGCATCGACCACCACCTCTAGATCAGTGGACACCTCGCCAAGTCCAAGCTCGGCGTTCAACGCATCCGTCGTCATGCGGATGCCCGTCGATGTCTCCATGACAACACCGCCAGTTAGGCGGGCCGTACCAGCATCCGTGTTTAGAACACCATCTCTTGACGCAATGCTCACCCAGCTACCATCATCGGGCTCAATTCGGCCGGATACCGTGGTGGCAATAAGTCTTTCGGCTGAGGTGGGATCAGGTCGCGCCACATCAGCGCTAAACGAAATCGCAGCCCCATCTGGCGTTACACCCAAATAGCTGGGCGTGCTCAGTCTTTGTTCTTCTGCAAGCTCCGCGATTTGATCGTCGTCAATCCCCAGGGACATCTCCGGCCCGGTTCCGCGTGCCAGGAAGAAAAGCGTCGACAATATGCCCAGCGCAACCAACGGCAAGAGAAGCTTTAGCCAGGCAACAAGCTTGGAATATGAGGAATCGCTGATGGCCATGATGGTCCCAATGTCGGGCCTGCCGGTGCAGGTTTCAACCAGCAGTTAGTGCGCGAAAATATCGATCTCGGGCCACCCTTCGAGATCCAGAACCGCGCGCATCGGCAAGAAATCAAAGCTCGCCTGAGCAAGCCCAAGCCGCCCCTCACGCTCAAGCCGCTCAATTAGGGCATCGCGCAACTGGTGCAGATAAAGGACATCAGACGCCGCGTAAGCCAATTGCGCCTCGGTTAGCACAGGCGCGCCCCAGTCGCTCATCTGCTGTTGTTTCGAGATATCGATACCCAGCAATTCATCGAGAAGGTTCTTAAGTCCGTGACGGTCAGTATAGGTCCGCACCAGTTTCGAGGCGATCTTGGTGCAAAACACCGGCTCGGTCAGCGTGCCAAAGGCATTGTGCATCGCGGCAATATCAAAGCGGCCAAAGTGAAAAAGCTTCAGCACGTTTTTGTCGGCGAGCAGTTTCTGCAGGTTTGGCGCGCTATCCTGACCTTTGGCGATCTGCACGATATGGGCATCTCCATCACCGGCAGAAAGCTGCACGACACACAACCGATCCCGGTGCGGGTTTAACCCCATTGTTTCGCAATCAATGGCAACGACCGATCCCAGATCCAGATCGTCAGGAAGATCGCCAAGGTGCAGATGATTTGTCATTTGGATCGCCTGTTGTCGAAAATCTTGTCCCGGGGATACTGCCGCGGCACTCAAACGCCAAGCAGGAAACGCTAAAGATACAGCAACTGGGCAACCACAAAGAAAGCCAGCACGCCGAAAACATCTGCGGACGTGACAATAAAAATACCGGTGGAAACAGAAGGGTCGAGCCCGAGGCGGTCCAACAAAATAGGAACGATCGCGCCCACACATCCCGTAATCACAATGACAATCAAGAGGCTGAAGAAAGCGGTTGCTGCCAAAGCCCACGTGTCTTCTACACCCACAAGCGGCGCAGCAACTGCAACGACGCAAGCCGTTGCGCCGCCAACGATTGCGCCGTTAAGGAGCGATCCAACAATCTCGCGCCCCAATCGGGCAAGGATCGCATCACTCTCATCCGCTTCGGTGGTCAACGCTTGGATAGACACGGTGGAGGCCTGAATTCCGACATTCCCTGCAGTGGCCATAATAACGGGGATGAAGCTGGCCAGAATTGCGGCCTCGGCTAGAGTTTCCTCGTACCCTGCAATCACAAATGCGGCCAGCAGCGCCCCGACGAGACCGATCAAGAGCCAGGGCGCACGCTTGCGCACAATCTCAATCGGGGAATCAAAAAGCGAGCTATCTGGTGGAACGCCCCCGCTTCGCAGCAGGTCCTCCCGCGCCTCCAACCGCTCAATCTCGGCCAGTTCGGATGGCGCAATGGCACCGACCAGACGGTTCGAGGGATCGACAACCGCCAAAATGTGCTGGTGCTCCCGCTTTGCCAGCGCGAGGACATCTTCGCGATCCGTCTCCGGTGCAACAGCAAGGATATCCGTGCGCATCACATCGCGCACATACGCATCTTTAGGATGGAACAGGAGGTCGCGTACTCTGAGGTACCCAACCGGCGCGCCCGCGCTATCGACAACCAAAAGGGCTTCAATCCGCTCAATCTCGTCCTGGCGCGAACGAATGTCTTCGATCAGTTCGCCCAAAGTCCAATCCTGAGGAATGATTAGACTGCGGTGTTGCATGACCGTCGCCGCGGCGTCTGGCCCATGTCGAAGCACCGCCAAAAGCGACTCGGCGTCCTCGCGTCCGACAACCAATGCTTCCGCAAACTCTGTCGGCAATTCCATCATCAGCCTGCGCGCGTCCGTCGCTGGCAGGCGTGACATCAACTTGGCAAACTTTACCTGTGTTGAAGGTTTGAACAGAACCCGCCGATATTCCGGGTTCAGTTCTGCCAGCACAGCAATTCCCACCGCATCAGGCAGCCACTCCATCAAGAGCATCGCATCGCGGGTTCGAATATGCGCAACGCAATCCAGAACATCCTCGGGCGGCCAGTTTGAAAGAAGCGCGACGGTTTTCTCTCGGGCGCCATCGCGCACCCATCCACTAATGGTCTTCATCACGTGGCTGTTGTGACGCTGAGCAGCCGGGCCGTCGCCATTGCGCCATGCCAAACCATCGGGGGCTTCTGAACTCACTGACGATCCGGTCGCCGCAGACATTTCAACAGACCTTTCAACGCGCTCTTCGTGAAACTACGCACGCGCCCTCCAAATGCAAAGCACCGTGGGCGCCTTGGCCCCGCTATGTCAAAAAAACTTCATCAAAAACAGCGCATAGGGGTAGCCCAGATATCAGGTGCAGTTGGGAACGAAACCACCATGAGCCAAGACCCTTCTAAACCGTCGCCATCGCTTGATTGGCTCGAGGCCGAGCTCGCCGATACTCTGGACGAGGACTATGAGCTAGAAATCTCTGAGCCCGCGCTCTCGATGGAAATCCGTAAGATCTATCGCAAATCGCATCCGCTCTCCCTCGAACGCACCGCTTACTTTCGCGAACTGCTTCGACTGCAAGCCGAACTGATCAAGCTTCAGGATTGGGTGTCCTATCACAAGGAAAAAGTTGTCGTCGTGTTCGAGGGCCGTGACAGCGCAGGCAAAGGAGGCGTCATAAAACGGATCACACAGCGCCTAAATCCCCGGATCGTTCGGACCGTAGCGCTGCCTGCGCCGTCGGATCGGGAAAAAACCCAGTGGTATTTTCAGCGATATGCGCCGCATCTGCCTGCGGGGGGTGAGATCGTTCTTTTTGATCGGTCCTGGTACAATCGGTCCGGGGTCGAACGCGTCATGGGTTTTGCAACCGAGGATCAGGTCGAGGAGTTTTTCAACGACGTCCCAGATTTTGAACGCATGCTCGTCCGCTCGGGTATACGTCTCATCAAGTACTGGTTTTCCATCACGGATGAGGAACAACAAATGCGGTTTCTCATTCGGATTCACGATCCGCTAAAGCAGTGGAAGCTGTCTCCGATGGACCTTCAAAGCCGTGTCCGGTGGGAACAATACACCAAGGCTAAGGAAGAAACCTTCGCGCACCAACATTCCAGAGGCCCCTTGGTACATCGTCGAAGGGAACGACAAGAAACGGGCACGTTTGAATTGTATCGACCACCTTCTGCATCGGATTCCCTACGAGCCCGTCCCGCATGAAGAGGTCGCGCTGCCTGATCGAGTCTTTAATCCTAAGTATGAGCGCGCCGTACTTCCGCCGGAACTCTACGTGCCGTCCAAGTACTAGAAACTCGGTAACCTACGAAAAAGGGCCCCAGTCAGGGGCCCTTTTCTTTAGTGGATTACTGCGTCATTCGGCGCTTCCCGAGACGAAGTCGACACGCGGTCTCCGACGATCAAACCGTCGCTCCCCGCGCTGACCGCGATACTCTGCCCGTCGACGATGTCACCAGCCAATAGCATTTCAGCCAGTTGATCCTGCAGACTGCGCTGGATCACCCGCTTAAGCGGACGTGCGCCATAGACCGGATCATACCCTTCGTCGGCCAGCCACTTCTGCGCACCGTCATCGAGATCAAGCTCGATATTCCGATCCGCAAGCCGCTTGCGCAGGCGCTGAAGCTGAATATCGACGATGCCGTCCATGTCGTCGCGCGTCAGGCGGTCAAAGATCACCGTTTCATCCAGACGGTTCAGGAACTCGGGCCGGAAATGCGCACGAACCGCATCCATCACATCGCGCCGCGCCTGCCCATTGTCAGCCCCATCGGGCAATTGGCTAAGTGCCTGCGACCCAAGGTTCGATGTCAGAATGATCAGTGTCTGTTTGAAGTCCACGGTGCGACCCTGACCATCGGTCAGAACGCCGTCATCGAGCACTTGCAACAGCACGTTAAAGACCTCTGGATGCGCCTTTTCGACCTCATCGAACAGAACAACCTGATAAGGCCTGCGCCGTACCGCTTCGGTCAGCACGCCACCTTCATCGTACCCGACATAGCCCGGAGGGGCACCGATCAGCCGCGCGACAGCATGCTTTTCCATGAACTCCGACATGTCGATGCGAACCATCGCACTGTCATCGTCAAACAGGTACTCAGCCACGGCCTTGGTCAGTTCTGTCTTACCAACACCGGTCGGGCCCAAAAACAAGAACGACCCCAGCGGACGGTTCTCATCATTCAGACCCGCACGCGCACGGCGGACTGCGTTTGACACGGCCTGAACTGCCGCCCGCTGACCGATAACGCGCTTACCAAGTTCGTCTTCCATACGAAGCAGCTTTTCGCGCTCACCTTCCAGCATCTTCGATGTCGGAATGCCGGTCCAACGCTCGACAACCTGCGCGATCTGCTCGGGGCGCACGGCTTCGGCCACCATGACGTCCTCGGCATGCTCTTCGGCATCGATCAACTCTTTCTCAAGCTGCGGGATCACGCCGTAAGACAGCTCACCTGCTTTACCGAGATCACCCAGGCGTTTGGCCGTCTCAAGCTCTGCCCGCGCCTGATCAAGACGTTCCTTGATGCCGCGTGCGGATTCGAGCTTGTCGCGCTCGGCCTGCCACTGCGCCGTCATCTCAGACGACTTTTCCTGAAGCTCCGAAAGCTCTTTCTCAAGGGTCTGCAGACGGTCCTTGGACGCCGCATCATCCTCTTTCTTCAGGGCCTCGGCCTCGATCTGCTTCTGTAGAATCTCGCGATCGAGCGCGTCGAGTTCTTCCGGCTTGCTGTCGACCTGCATCCTCAGCCGTGACGCGGCCTCGTCCACAAGGTCAATCGCCTTATCTGGCAAGAACCGGTCCGTGATATAACGATTGGACAGCATCGCAGCCGACACCAACGCACTGTCGCTGATGCGGACACCGTGGTGAAGCTCGTACTTTTCCTTGATGCCCCGCAGGATCGAAATCGTGTCTTCAACCGTTGGCTCATCCACCAGAAGCGGCTGGAACCGGCGGGCAAGTGCCGCGTCTTTCTCAACGTGCTTGCGATACTCATCAAGCGTTGTCGCGCCGATACAGTGCAACTCCCCACGCGCCAGCGCAGGTTTCAGCAGATTCGACGCATCCATTGCGCCGTCAGTCTTACCGGCGCCCACAAGCGTGTGCATTTCGTCGATGAACAGAATGATCTCACCGGCTGCGGAAGTGACCTCACTCAGCACGGCCTTGAGACGCTCCTCAAATTCACCGCGATACTTCGCCCCAGCAATCAGCGCACCCATATCCAGCGACAAGAGCTTTTTGTTGCGCAGGGACTCAGGCACATCACCATCGATGATGCGCATGGCCAGACCTTCGGCGATGGCTGTCTTACCAACACCAGGTTCCCCGATCAGGACCGGGTTGTTCTTGGTACGACGGCTCAACACCTGCATCGCGCGGCGAATTTCTTCGTCGCGCCCGATGATCGGGTCGATCTTACCGTCTGCAGCAGCCTCAGTTAGATCGCGCGCATACTTCTTCAGCGCGTCATATCCTTCTTCCGCACTTGCGGTATCCGCCGTCCGGCCTTTGCGAACATCGTTGATCGCGCTGTTCAGCGCCATAGCAGACACGCCACCGGCCTCCAAAGCCTCTTTGGCTTTCGATTTTACGACCGCCAACGCCGTTAAAATGCGCTCAACCGGGACATAGCTGTCGCCAGCCTTGGTCGCGATCTTTTCGGCCTCGTCCAACACTTTGGCGGTTTGCTGATCCATGTATGTCTGACCGGCATCGCCCGTGACCTTGGGCATCTTCGACAGAGCCAGATCAACGGATTCAAGAACGCGCGCCGGCGATCCACCCGCGGCAGAGATCAGATTGGACGCGAGCCCCTGCTCGTCATCCATCAAAGCTTTCAAAAGATGTTCGGGTGCAAGCCGCTGATGGCTTTCCCGCATTGCAATTGTTTGCGCGGCTTGAAGGAACCCGCGCGAGCGTTCCGTGAACTTCTCCAAGTTCATAGTCGTCTCCTTCCGTAAGCGCCCTGAAATTTCGTGCGCCCGCAGTTGCGGCACGCCCGTTGCTGGGCCTTGCACTTGATATGGGGAGGCGGCGTATGTGGCGCAAGGGCCACAGTTGGGGTTCTTATCTCAAATTGCATCCGCCGCACCAACGCTTGACGGTCTTCACCGTTGCCGTCACACAGCGCCGACCGCGCAAGAAGAGGAATAGCCTGATGTCCGATGACCGCCTGATTGTCGCAATGGATGTCCCGAACGCACTCGCGGGTTTGGACCTCGCTGAAAAGCTGGGCGATACGGTCAGCTTCTACAAAATCGGGCTGGGCATGTTGACGGGCGGCGGATTGGCGCTCGCCAATGAGCTGAAGCAAGAGCATGGAAAACGCATCTTCCTCGATATGAAGCTTTTTGACATCGGCAGCACGGTCGAAGCCGCAGTTCGCGGTCTCGCGCAGTTCGATCTCGACTTTCTGACCGTGCATGGTGACCCGCATGTCGTTCGCGCGGCAAAAGAAGGGGCAGGGGGCAGCGATCTCAAGATCCTTGCCGTCACAATCCTCACCTCACTTGACCGCGCCGATCTTGATGAGGGGCTGATGATCGAGGGTGATATCCCCGACCTCGTCGTGGGCCGTGCCGCGCGTGCATTTGAAGCTGGCGCGGATGGTGTCATCGCCTCACCACAAGAGGCCGCCCGCATTCGCGCGCTTTCACAGGCCGAAGGTCGATTGATTGTCACACCCGGCGTGCGCCCCGCAGGTGCGGAATTGGGTGATCAAAAACGTATCGCGACCCCGGCCCAGGCCATTGCTGATGGAGCCGATCATGTGGTGGTCGGGCGTCCAATCTGGAAGGCGGATGACCCAAAGGCGGCGGCGCTAAGCATCGTTCAAGAACTCAACAGCCCGCAGGCGGTTTCGCCAAACACCTGAACCGTATCAGTCTTCGTTGATGTCGCGGTCAAAGGTTTTGACCTGACCTTCACGCACGCCAAGCATTCGGCGCAGGATTAGCCACGAGATCAGCGAAAGCACCGCGAAGAAGATCAGCGCAAGCGGCATCGACCCCGTCAGGAACCCCGCGAACGGACCACCCACGAACAGCACAATACCGGTGATCGACGCCCCAATCGCAAAGCCCAGCAGAACATAACCGGGGATCAGGACTTCAAGCACGGCGAGTACAACCGCCGCGCAAAGCCAGACCCACCACATCGTCCACAACATCAGCGTGTCCCCTTGAACATGCTAAAGGCATCGCCGAACGCTTCAATCGCGTTGGCTGGTACAACGATGGTCTGTTTGCCTTCACCAGCGCCCAGCGCGTTTAAGGCTTCTACTTGCTTAAGCGCCACCTGATACTGCGCTGCCTCTAGCCCGTTATCCGCAATCGCTTTGGCCACAACTTCTGTCGCAAACGCTTCGGCCTCGGCTTCAACTCGGCGCGCTTTCGCGGCCTGTTCGGCGGCATAAAGCTCAGCATCCGCCTGAAGCTCCACTGCGCGTTTTTGACCCTCGGCCTCGGTCACAGCAGCTCGGCGCGCACGTTCGGCGTTCAACTGCTGAAGCATTGCGTCACGCGTGGCTTGATCGAGGTTCACATCCAGAACCTCGGCGCGCGTCACTTCGATACCCCAATCATCAACGGCGTCTGCGACCAACTCTTTGACACGCGCAATCAGCGTCGCGCGGTTCGACTGAACCTCGTCCAATTCCATCTTACCGATTTCTGCGCGCACGATACCCGCGACGGTCGTGATGATCGCCCCATCCACATCACGGATACGGTAAACCGTCCGCTCCGGTTCAAGGATGCGATAGAAAATCGACGTCTCGACCTGCACCAACACGTTGTCAGCGGTGATTGCGTCCTGACTTTGATTGGGCAGCTGCCGTTCGAGGATCGACACTTTATGCGCCACACGGTCCAGAAACGGGACAATGAAGTTAATCCCCGGCCCGAGGACCGACCGCAACCGCCCAAAACGCTCAACCACGAACTTCTCGGACTGCGGAACGATGCGAATGGCAAGGTAAACACAGAGCAGGATAAAGCCTGCCAGCAACAGAACGAACAGTTCTCCACCCGTTAGGTTCACGCCCTCAATCATCGCATCCGCTCCTTATCTTCAAAATCTTATGATCAGTATGTGGGGAGTGTTTATCGGAGAATCGAGGTCATGTTTTGGAAACAATAAGGCGTTGAGGGCCTTTATTGTCCAATTTGGCAACGTCCCCGCGCACCTCCATTTCAAGTTTCACGGTCGTCACATGCCACCCGAGCGACCCCAATCGCGCAAGGTCATCCTCCGACAGGCGCGCATCTACGGCAGCAGGCAGCTCAAAAAACGGAAACCCCGCCTTTCCAGCATCTGACACAACGGCAAGAATGGCATCCCTCAAGAGGTCAAACTTCCACGTCGGTATGCGCGTGGTTCCCGGCCTGTTCGGCGTGCGGCATTCAGTTTTGTCTTCCATCAGGGGCCTCTGCCATCTCTTGCGTCACCGTGATACTATCTACCTACGCGCTCCCCAACAAACCGAACGACCGTGCCTAGCCTTTGCCGAGATTGCCAATTTACCTTCGACACCGGGGCGCGCTGCCCCAAGTGCCGAAGCCCGCGTGTGATCTCCCACCCTGAGCTGTTCGATCTGTCGATCGCACATATGGATTGCGATGCGTTCTACGCGTCGGTCGAAAAGCGCGACAACCCCGAGCTGCGCGACAAACCGGTCATCATCGGTGGTGGGCGTCGGGGTGTGGTCTCGACTGCATGCTATGTCGCAAGGGTCAAGGGCGTCCGGTCAGCAATGCCTATGTTCAAGGCACTTGAGCTATGCCCCGATGCCGTTGTCGTGCGCGGGCGCATGGACGTTTACGTCGACGTGTCACGCAAAATACGAACCATGATGGAAGAGCTTACGCCTTCGATCCAGCCCCTGTCGCTGGACGAAGCGTTCCTCGATCTCTCCGGCACCGAACGCCTTCACGGTGCGCCACCCGCCGTCTTGCTCAACAGGCTGGTTGGGCGCATGGAAAGCGAACTTGGGATTTCCGGGTCAATCGGGCTGTCACACAATAAATTCCTCGCCAAGGTCGCCTCAGACCTCGAAAAACCGCGCGGTTTTTCGATCATCGGCGCAGCCGAGACGGCAGGTTTTCTGCACGACAAGCCGGTTCGCCTGATCTGGGGCGTCGGCAACAGCACGCAAGCCGCCCTGGAAAAGGCGGGCATTCGTACATTTACCGATCTCCTGCGGTGGGACCGCAATGACCTGACCGCCCGCTTCGGGTCGATGGGACTGCGGCTCTATCATCTTGCCCGTGGCGAGGATCACCGCAGCGTCAATGCGCGCGAGCCCATCAAAAGCATCTCGCACGAAACGACGTTTCATGAGGACACCGCCGATCCAGACCTGCTTGATGGCCATATCTGGCGGTTGGTCGAGAAGGTTTCAGATCGCGCCAAAGCCCGCGAACTTGCCGGACGTGTCGTGACGCTCAAGCTCAAGAAATCCAATCACAAAAGCCTGACCCGCCGAACCAGTCTGACCGATCCAACCCAGATCGCAGACCGGATCTACCGGACCGCATCTGATCTTTTGCGGCCCGCATTGGCCGAAGGACCCTTCCGTTTGATTGGGGTTGGGCTATCGGATCTGACCTCTGATCTGGACGCCGACCGAACCGGCGACCTTCTCGATCCAAACGCCGGACGCCGGGCAGAAGCCGAGCGTGCTGCAGACAAGATCCGTGACAGGTTCGGAAACGAAGCAATAATGAAGGGCAGGGCGCTGCGTTAGGTTACTCGGCCGCCAAAGGCCGCACCTGCCGGCCAACATCAGCAATATCAGACAGGATCTTGGACATGGTCCGCCGGAACGAGGCGAAATTCCCGTTGGGGCGAATCCGCTCTTCATTCATGTAGATGGACCGGTCGATCTCAACCTGAACCACGTGCTGCCCGCGCGAGGGCCGACCGTAGTGCTGCGTGATATAGGCGCCGGCGAAAGGCGCATTGCGCGCAACCTTTAGCCCGGCGGCCCGAAATGCACGCTCAACATGCTCAACGATTTCCGGATGCGCAGCTGCACCAAATCGATCGCCCAGCACAATGTCGGGCTGACCACCGGGATGATTGATCGATTCAATCGCCTCATGCGGCATCGAATGACAGTCGATCAGAATCGCCTCGTGAAACTTCGCCATACTGTCGTCAAGCAGGCCTTGAAGCGTCTCGTGATAGGGCCGCCAACAGCCCGAGATACGCTGCTCCGCCTCTCGCGCCGTAAGCTTGCCACGATAGATCGCGCGCCCATTGGCCACGACCCGCGGAATAACGCCCAGACCCGAAGCTATTCTGGGATTTGCGGCAACGCTGCGCACACCCTCGATCAGCGCCGGGTCAAGTTCTTCCGCGCTACGGTTCACGTCCACGAACGCACGCGGCACGGTCGCAGACAAGACGGGCGCGCCGAATCGAACGGCCGCTTCCAAAAGCTGATCCACGAACGCGTCCTCCGAGGACCGAATCGTGTGCTCGTCCAACACGGATTTTCGCAAAAACGCCCAGGAATAATCCCGCCCACTATGCGGCGATGCGAACACGACAGATGTCGTGCGGTCTTCCGGCATAGAAAGATGATAAGGCGTTTTGGACATATCCACTCCGTTACGTGTAAGTATAGGCCAAGCGCAAGCAGTTCCAAAAGCCCTTGAAACGCCCTGAGCAGTCTTTTATAGACCCAGCACTCGACGCGGGGCCTGTCCCGCGTCGTCGTCGTTTGACCGGGCGGTTAGCTCAGCGGTAGAGCACTACGTTGACATCGTAGGGGTCACTGGTTCGATCCCAGTACCGCCCACCATTCGCCACCACCGAAGTTTCGGTGGTACGTTGTAACCCGAGGCGCCAGAGCGCCGCGCAGATAAGGAGAGACCGATGAAAGTCCGTAACTCGCTCCGCTCGCTCAAAGCACGGCACCGCGATTGCCGCGTTGTGCGCCGCAAGGGCCGTGTCTATGTGATCAACAAGACGCAGCGACGGTTCAAAGCACGTCAGGGCTAAGCCCGACGTCAGACCAATGTTCAAGCCGCCGCAAGGCGGCTTTTTCGCGCGCATCACGCGGGCGTGGGTTGAACTAACCCCCGCGAACCCGTATCTCGCGCGGAGATAGCGAAAGAAACAGCATGGCCCGCACAAACCCGATCCAGTTCGTTCAGCAAGTCCGCTCCGAGGTTTCCAAGATTGTTTGGCCAACCCGTCGCGAAGTGTTGCTCACCTCGGTCATGGTCTTTGTTCTTGCCATGCTTACGGCGATTTTCTTTTTCTTCGTCGATTGGGGTATCCGAACAGCGCTTCAGGCTCTTCTGGGTATGTTCGGTTAATCCAGCCATCTTGCGCGGTTTGCGCGGCACGCAGAGGCCAAGACAATGCACCCTCGCGACGCCGGAGTTCTCTGCCACATAACATCGCTTCCCGGACGCTTTGGCCAAGGTACGTTCGGCGCTCAAGCGCGTGGCTTTGTCGATCAGACTGCGCAGGCGGGATTGAAGCTCTGGCAGATTCTGCCGCTCAATCCCCCAAACAAAGAAGGATCGCCCTATCAGTCGGTCTCCAGCCGCGCGATCCACCCCGCTTATATTGATTTTGACGACCTGACAGCGCTGGGGTTTGACTCAGTGGACAGCGTCGCAACTGACCCAGCACGTTTGGATTTCGATCTGGTCCAAAGGCACCGTGCGGCGCTTTATCCGCGCTTGAACGCGTGGCTGCGATCTCCGGCGGCACCTGCCGATCTCAAACGCGGGTTGGATAAGTTCGTCAAAACTCAAACCTGGCTCAGGGATTTCGCGCTTTTTCAGATTGCTGCAGACGCCGAGGGAACCGACCGCCCCTGGTGGACGTGGTCTGACGCCATGAAATACCGCGACGCAGCAACGCTCGACCGACTGATTGAGGAACATCGCGAGGCTTTCGAAACCGTCCTGACCGCTCAGTTCCTCGCCTATCATCAGTGGCAAGCCCTCAGAACATACGCGCGTGACCGGGGCATACGCATCGTCGGGGACTTGCCGATATATGTTGCCGCCAATAGCGCGGACACATGGTCAGACCCGGATCAGTTCCAATTGGACTACACCGGCGCACCTAGCGCGGTCGCGGGTGTTCCGCCCGACTATTTTGCGGAAAACGGTCAGCTTTGGGGTAACCCGCTCTATAACTGGGACGCCATGCGCAGGGATGGCTATCAGTGGTGGTCAGACCGCCTCGGCCAAGCTGCCGATCTTTTTGACGTGGTCCGTATCGACCATTTCCGCGGCTTCTCGCGCTATTGGTCAGTGCCTGCAACGGCGGAAACTGCGGTCGAAGGGCAGTGGGTTGACGGGCCGGGACAAGATGTCTTTCGCCATACCGAGGATGCCTATCAAGGTCTTGAAATCATTGCAGAGGACCTTGGTGATATTGACGAATGGGTCGTTGCGTTGCGCGATGGTTTGGGGTTTCCGGGGATGCGCGTGATCCAGTTCGCGTTTGACGGCAATCCATCCAACCCACATGCCCTGCAAAACCACATGGAAAACAGCGTTTGCTATCTCGGAACGCATGACAATCCCACAACCATGGGCTGGCTGGCTGGGCTGGATCACGACGCAAGGGCTGGCGTTTGCGCGGCACTCGGACTTAACCCAAGCGAAGACGACACCGCGATCACAAGAGCATTGATGCGCCTGACGCTTTCTTCCCCATCAAAATACGCGGTCCTGACGGCACAGGACATTCTGGGCCTCGGTGACGAAGCCATCATGAACCGTCCCGGAGAATCGGACGGGAACTGGCAATGGCGCCTGACGGATCCGACCCAATTGACGACCGCGCTCGGCCAGATTCAACACGATTTGAGTGAAACGGGCCGCAAGGCGTCCTGACCGGTCCGCTCACTCTGAATTTGCGGCGGAAAATGCCTTTTTCCTGCCCAACTGACTGCGCAATCCCCATGCAAAAAGAGACCGTGCGAAAACCGTATGGACAATTATGCGTAACAAGTGGCTTAAATCCTTCTTTCTGACGCCGCATGTCTGGCTGGCGGCAGCAGCGATTTCCGTCGCTGGAAGCTTCGTCGTTGACTATGTCGAGGCGCAAAAGGTTGCAGACCGTGCGCTGGCTCTGCGGCAGGGCCCACCGCCCTCGGTCGCGCTGCAGAATTTCCGCCCCCTAAGGGATGTCGGACCGGCGCGCGAAGTACGCGTCTGGGCCGAAGCACAACTTTCCAATCCTGTCGTTGTGAATCTCGGTTCGGCCGATGCGCCACAACGCGCCATCATGATCCCGCTCTATCCCTTGAGCGATCTCGGCGCCGAGCGGATTCAGCGCATGCTTGTGGATGGCCAGGACGGTGGCGTCACGCGCCCCACGCCACGCCCGATGCCGTCTGAAATCGAAACAACCGTTGCGCAAGGCATGCTGGTCCATCTGACCGAAAAGCAGATCGGTCCGGACGATGATGTTACCGCGCTGATCAATCGCCAGCTTGGACGCGGCCAATATGGGCAAGTCGTCGAGGTCAATGGTGAACGCACAGATCCCGGTGAACTTTCGCTCGTCGCCAAAGGCGTGATGGCTGCGCAAAACGGGGAGATCACCGACGATTACCTTGCCATTGCCCCCTATAAATACGGGCGCGTCGTCGCACTTGCCCCGCCTCCATCAACCGGATTGCAGCGCGCTCTGTTCTGGGGTGGCGTCGCCCTCGCGCTTGGCGCGATTATGCTGTCGGTCAAAACGATCGATGTTATGCCCAATCGCGGCGGTCAAAAATCGGGCGCACCTGAGCAGCGGATGACCCCTGGGCAATCGGACAAAGCGCGGGAGCGGTTCCAAAGCCTTCCGACGCAAGACGAACTTTACGCGGCCAAGGCAGCGACGGCCGAGCCATCGCCGTCAAACGTGCTTTTGACCAAAGTCACGCATAAATTTAAAAATCGACGCTGACACCGGGCAAGCGAAGTTCTTTGATCAGGTCGCGTACTTCCTGACGGGCGGCGACGTTCGACATATTCAGGTTGCCCACGCCAATATCCCGTAGATCAAGCAGCGTCAGACCGCGCGGAAAAAGCTCACGAAAAATCACCCGCTCGGAAAAGCCTGGGGCGATCCGGAACCCAATACGTCGCGAAAGCGCCTCTAGCGCCTCTCCGATCTTCTTCTTGTTGTGCATCGCTTGTGCGCCAAGCCTGTTACGCACCACGACCCAATCGATGGGCCGCAACCGTGCCTGCGCCCTAAGCTGGCGCGCATGCCAAACCATCTCGGAATAGACGGACGGTCCCAGCACCTTGTTTGTGTCCGGATCAGTCCGCGCGAGCAGATCGAAGTCAATGAAACTGTCGTTCAAGGGCGACACCAGAGTATCGGCCAGCGTATGCGCGATCTGGCTTAGACGGGTGTGAGAGCCCGGACAGTCGATGAGAATGAAATCAGCCTCGTCTTCCATCCCCGCCACTGCCAGCGACAGGCGCCGATCGTTGATGTTCTCGCCCGGCGCAAGGTCGTCTTTGTCGATCTGTGGAAGGTCGCGATACATCGGCATGGGCAGCAGCAGACCGTGCTTGGCCACAAATCGCTTCCGGTTCTCGATGTAACGACCAAAACTCCGTTGGCGCAGGTCCAGATCCAGCGCGCCAACCTTGTGCCCCATCCGCACCAAAGCCGTCGCAACATGCATCGACGTGGTGGATTTTCCCGATCCACCTTTTTCATTTCCGACAACGATAATATGGGCCACGTCTGCACCTCTGTGCTGCGGTGTCTAACGCACCGCTGTAATGGCACCACTATATGTTGTGTGCAATGATTTGGGAAGCGACGGCAGAGCCAATTGGGCGAAAATCTGCAAAACCCCTGTATTAGAGACTTATTCTGTCCAGCCTGCCAGCCTCATAGCATCTCCCAAGTCCTGTCCATATCTGGCGTCTTTGAAAAGCGACGAGAACAGCAGATCTACCCGCGCATCAGGCCAGTTTTCGTTATACCGCGAGGCCAATTCACCGGCGCGCTGGGCCTCGCCCAGTTGCGCGAAGCCTGCCATCAAATAAGCCACGGATACCGCCCCAACAGGCGCACCGGCTGCGATGGCGTCCTCAAACTCCCGGACCGATCCTTCGAAATCACCCATGTGAAACCGCGCCGATCCGACCGCGTTGCGAAACACAAACCCAGACGCGTCCGGCAGAACCGCAATCAACCGCTCGCCCTCGGCAATCACACGCGCAAAGTCACCGGCGTAGAGAGAGATCAGCGCGTCAAACTCCATGATGTGCGGATCATCGGGCGCAATCGTCACGGCGCGCCCCGATGCCGCAACAGCGTCTTCAAAGTTTCGCTGCGCAAACCGAACCCAGGCCAACGCGGACTGTGCCCAAGCCTCTCCGGGGGCAAGCTCCAACGCCCGCTCGGCATCCCGATTGGCGCGCGCAATCAACTCTGGACGGGCCTCGGCGGGCGCAAACATTCCCTGCATGGCCAGCGTCTGCGCCCGTCCCGCATAGCCAGCATAGTACTGGGGATCCAGTGCGACCACGGCATCGAACGCGCGCTCGGACAGATCCAGACGTGCCGGATTGACCGCCGGAAACATGAGATCACGCGCGTCATGCGCAAGATTGACCGCTTCCAATCGCACTGGCGAGGCTTCAAAGATCGCCGTTCGTATCGTGGACTCACGCTCTGACAGGTCCGCATCGTTTGCCGCATTCTGCACGCCAACACGTGCAATCAGCGCAACAATGATGATCGCCCCCAGAACCCAAAGCCCAACTGCCCAGAAATATGTGCGCCGCGGGTCTGGTGCGTCTTCTGTCTCAGGCTCAGAACCCTGAACGACAAGGCGCGGTCGATACGTCCCTTTGGGAAGCTCGATCCGAACCGGATCATCGGCACCTTCTTCCGCATAGTACGCTTCAAGTTTGCGCCGCACGCGACCCGCGTCGACGCGCACAACGCTTTCACGCGTATCTATTTCATCCGCGGAATAGCCATAGACATCCATCCCAATGGTTTTCGCGCGAATGGCGTCACCACGTCCTTCGAGGTCCTCAGACACGACGTACTTGAGAAACGACTGAAGGCGCGTGTTCGCCGCAAACGTGTCAGACGACAACACCCGTTCAAGCACTGCACCGGCCTTTGACCTGTCCATGGCCACTGAGTCATTCATCCCCAAAACCCTTATTTTCCGGCCAAACGTGGGCTTCTGCTACCGTAGCATGCCCTTTGATGCCTGCAATCCGGCCCACCAACACGGTCAGTGTATCCAGCATGGCACCACCCATGAACGAAGCGCACTGGATTGCACACATGCTCGGCCACGACCCGGATGAGGTCGCGGGTCGCTTGGCGCATGACACATCGCTTCGGGAAATCTGCTCGGACTACAGAACGATGCGCGACCAGTTCGGCCATGACCCGAAAGACAAGCATGCCGCCGAGACCATGCGAGCGCTCATGATCGAAATTAAGGAACGGCTCGCGACAAAGCAGCCGGAAGAGGAAGGAAACACCACATGAAACTAGCAGGCCCCTTGCTTGCGGCATCGCTTGCCGCCGCGGCCCCGGTCATTGCCCAAGACGGCCCGATCATCCACGATGGAGAGTTTGAATTCCTCCGCGCCCAGTTCGGCGAACAGTGGGACGCGCAGGATGTCGGAATCGACGCGCGTCTTGCGGAAATTCGCGCGGCGAATGGCGACGCGCCTCCCAACATCCTCTACATCCTGACCGACGATGTCAGCTTCGGTCAGATGGGCAGCCGCAAGATGAACTACGTCACCGGCTTTGACACGCCCAACATCAACGAGTTTGCCACCGAAGGCATGTCGCTGATGCGCATGTATACCGAGCCATCGTGCACACCCACGCGGACAGCCATGCTGACCGGTCGCCACCCAATTCGGGCGGGCGTGGAAGAAGTGAAGGTGGCACTGGTCGGTGAGGGCCTGTTATCAGAAGAGGTCACGATCGCCGAGATCCTCGGCGAAAGCGGATACAACACCGTTCATGTCGGCAAATGGCATCAGGGCGATATCGAACAGGCCTATCCTCACAATCAGGGCTTTGATTGGGCTGCCTTCCCACTGCACCAGCAAGTACAGCTCAGCCTGATGACCCGTGAAGCAATGGAAGCCAACAACATGCTTGGCTACCACCTTTCGGGCCAAAGAAATCAATTCCAAATTGATGAACGCTTCCGCCCCTACGGTCTCGTCACCGGCGTAGAAGCCGAAGCGGGAGGTCAGGCCCGCGAAGTTGAGATGGAAGCTGGCGAAGAATGGACGCAAGCCAAGTACGAGGAAATGAACCAACGGTATCAGCGGCAGGCGCTCGAACAGCTTGAGCGCGTCGCGGCCGAGGACGAACCGTTCTTCATGCAGTATTGGCCGCTCTACCCGTTGAATTTCGCGTATCCCGAGCAAGCAGTGTCGCGCAACGGCGGCTTCCACGCCGATAAGCTGCAGGTTCTGGATGGCTGGATTCGTGAGGTTCTCGCCAAGCTCGAAGAGTCGGGCAAAGCCGACAACACGCTCGTAATCATCATGGCCGATAACGGTTTGATGTATCACTATGAGGGGACCTCCGGCCTGAACCAGCTCATCTATCGCGGTGGCAAGACCCAGCATCTCGAAGGTGGTGTGCGTGTCGACGCCTACGTCCGCTGGCCCGGTGTGATCGAAGAAGGCAGCGCGGCGGGCGACATCATTCATGTCTCAGACCTGTTCACGACCTTTGCACGTATTGCCGATGCGACGGACCTGATCCCATGGGACCGCGTAATTGACGGCATCGACCAGACAGCGCTGCTGCTCGAAGGTGAAGGAAACTCGCGCCGTGACTACGTGTATGTCTATGAAGGCCCCGTTTTGCGCTCAATCGTGAAGCAGGAGTTCAAGATGCACCTCGCGGCACCCGGTCAGCCCGGCGCGGCAGCCCCAGTGTTCAACGTCTACCGGGACCCGCGTGAAGAGCATCCGCTTGTCGGCTATTCGCTTTGGTCCGGTGCGTCGTTCCAGGACATGGTAAAGCGTCACCAGAAACGCATCGAAAGCTATCCACACCTGCCGCTCGGAAAAGGGGTTCCCTACGAAGGGATTGAGAACCTGCGCCCGGAAAGCGAGTTGGCGCGCGAAGTCTTCGCAAGCTGGCAGTGATATCCCGGACGAATCAAAACAAAACGCCGCCCCTTTGGGCGGCGTTCTTTATTCCGCCGCGTGCGGTTTCGTGCCCAGAAACCCACCCGACTGCCGCGCCCAGAATCGGGCATAGACCCCGCCGCTGGCCAACAGCGCATTATGCGTGCCTTCCTCGACGATCCGCCCCTCTTCCAGCACGATAATCCGGTCCATCCGCGAAATCGTCGAAAGCCGGTGCGCAATGGCCAGAACGGTCTTGCCCTCCATCACCCGCTCCAGCGCGGTCTGGATCAACGCCTCAACTTCGCTGTCCAAGGCACTCGTGGCTTCGTCCAGAACCAAAATCGGCGCGTCCTTCAGAATTGCGCGGGCCAACGCAATTCGCTGCCGTTGCCCACCAGACAGCTTCACACCACGCTCACCCAGATGCGCATCATATCCCGTGCGCCCTTTGTGATCTTCGAGCCCCAGAATAAACTCATGCGCCTCGGCACTCTTTGCCGCCGCAACGATCTCGGCCTCGGTCGCATCAGGCCGACCGTAAAGAATGTTGTCCCGCGCCGAGCGGTTGAACATTGCCGTTTCCTGCGTGACCATCCCGATCTGCTGGCGCAGACTCTCTTGCGTTACATCCCGGACATCATGACCACCGACCAGAACGCGACCGCCCTCGGCATCATAAAGCCGCAGAAGCAGCGACACGATCGTCGACTTTCCCGCGCCCGAGGCACCAACAATCCCGATCTTCTCGCCCGGCGCAATGTTCAACGCGATCCGATCGACCCCGCCCGTCTTGCGCCCATAGGCAAAGCGCACATCATCAAACGTGATCGACCCGTCGATATCCTGCATCACGACCGCATCCGGCGCATCGGTCAGCGTGTGCATGGGCGACAGGGTGTTCATCCCATCCTCAACCTCGCCCACGTTGGAATAGATCGCCATCAGGGTGAAACTCACCCAGCCCGTCATCTGCGCAATGCGGATCGAGATCGCCCCCGCGGCCGCAATATCACCGGGGCTGGCGGCCCCGTTCGACCACAACACAAGCGTCCCACCGATCAAAAGCACCGGCAGCGCCCCGGCCAACGTCATCAACGTGAAGCGAAAGACACCCGCAAGCTCACCAAAATGGATCGCCTTCTC
>JABSSC010000052.1:26225-28325 GCA_013214635.1 Paracoccaceae bacterium
CCAGAACCGGGAATATAGCCCGCCTTGCGCCAGAAGCGCGTCATGGCTGCCATCTTCGACGATTCTGCCATCGTCCACAACAACGATCCGGTCCATATGCGCGATGGTCGACAACCGGTGCGCAATGGCGATCACCGTCTTGCCCTCCATCATCCCATAGAGCGTCTTCTGGATCTCTGCCTCGACCTCACTGTCGAGCGCACTGGTAGCCTCATCTAACACAAGGATCGGCGCGTCTTTCAGCATGACACGCGCCAGCGCGATCCGCTGCCGCTGACCGCCAGACAACTTCACACCGCGCTCACCGACATGCGCGTCATATCCCTTGCGCCCTTGCGGGTCTTCGAGATCCAGAATGAAGTCATGCGCTTCGGCCCGTCGCGCGGCAGCCTCGACATCCGTCTCGTTCGCATCTGTCCGACCATACAGGATGTTCTCCCGCACCGACCGATGGAGGAGCGAACTGTCCTGCTGCACCATCCCGATGTTCAGACGCAGACTATCTTGTGTGACCTTCTGAATGTCCTGACCATCCACGGTGATCTGGCCGCTCTCCAGATCGTAAAACCGCAAGAGCAGTTTGACCAAAGTCGACTTGCCCGCACCCGACCGTCCGATCAGACCGATCTTCTCACCGGGCGCGATATCAAGCGTGACCTTGTCCAGGCCGCCGGAGGTTTTGCCGTAGTGGTGAGAGGCTTCGTCGAACTTGATCGCGCCTGCCGTTAGGTTCAGCGGCTTGGCATCGGGGGCATCGACCAACTCAATCGGTTGGGCAATTGTCTCCATCCCCTCGGCAATAATCCCGAGGTTGCGGAAGAACGACGAAAGCGCCCACATGATCCACCCGGTCATAGCGTTCAGGCGCAGGGTCAACGCCGATGCCGCCGCAACAGTCCCGACCGAAGCAGTCCCCTGCATCCACAGCCAGATCGCCCAACCAACAACCCCAACGATCAAAAGACCATTCAGTGCCGTAAGCGTTGCGTCCATGACGGTAAAAATCCGCATCTCTACCTGAAAAGTGCGGCGCGTCTCTTCGATGGCGTCCTTGGCGTAATCGACTTCGCGGTCATGATGGGCGAACATCTTGACCGAATGGATGTTGGTATAGCTGTCGACGACGCGGCCGGTAACGGCGCTTCGTGCATCGGACGCCGCTTTTGAAGCGGGCCCAACACGCTGGATCGTCCAACGCACCAAAAACCCATACAGCACGAACCAGATCAGCAGTGGCACCAGCAACCGAACATCCGCACCCCAAAGCAGGATCGCCGCGCCCACGAGATAAGCGAGCGCGAAGGTGATTGCGTCAAAAACCTGAAACATCGCCTCGCCCGCCGCCGGCGGCGTCTGCATGATCCGGTTGGCGATCCGGCCCGCAAAGTCGTTCTCAAACCATCCAACGGATTGACGCAGCACCTGCCGGTGCGCGCGCCACCGGATCAACGTGCCATAGTTGGGCAAAAGCGTGTTGTTCAGCAGCAGAACATGGAACGTCTGAACTGCCGGGCGCAGGAACAAAATGAACAACGCGACCAATATCAACTCGGTCCCATGCGCCGCCCAAACCTCAGCCGGTCCACCGCTCGACAACAGATCGACGACACGGCCCATATAGGCGATCAACCAAATCTCGACGATGGCCACGACCACCGAAATCGCTCCGGTCACAGCAAAGAGTTTCCTGAACGGTCGCGACAGATCGTTCAGAAATGGCCAAAGCTGCGTCGGCGGGCGATCGGTTTCCGTATACGATGCATACGGATCGATCAGGTTTTCGAAGTAGCGGAACACGAAGGTAATGCCTTTGCTTGCCAACAGGATATAGCGGCAATCCGGCGAAATAAAAACCTTCAGCGCAGAAGTTCGTCTTTCGTCAGTGTGAACCCCGAGGCGATCCACCGCGATTCCATCTCGCGGAGAGCCTGACCGATGGCTGGACCCTTTAGATCTGCGGGCAAATCCACCGCTGAAACGGGCAGCATGGCAGCGGCACCTTCGGCGATCTCGTGACTGGCGCCCATTGGCAGATGCCCGGCAAACGCCGCACTCAATGCAAGCGCATCCTGCGCAATATCCGCGCCATACCGATACGCC
>JABSSC010000053.1:0-9612 GCA_013214635.1 Paracoccaceae bacterium
GTGGCCACGGCCTTCGGACTCGATGGTGTAGGGCGGCGTGCCTGCGAGCAGGTGATAGAGGATCGCGCCGACCGTTGGGCACGCGTTCCGGAAGGGTCACAGCGCGGATATGGCAGCCAGCCCCCGCCCGGACATCCCGTGCCATCGCCCGAGGCCGTCAGCCAAGCCCCTGCGATTGAGAATTTTGCCCCCGTTCAGGCCCGCATCACCGGTATCGACACATTGGTGCTGGACCCGACATGCCACCGCCGCGCCCGCTTTGATCGCGCGGATGGTTTTGCCGGGACATGGTGCGCGCCGTGATGCCTCTGCCGCCCCCGATCACGCGCGAAGTGGTGCTGATTGGCGGGGGGCACACGCATGCACTGGTCCTGCGCAAGTGGGGCATGGACCCGTTGCCCGGTGTTCGCTTGACCGTAATTAATCCCGCTCCAACAGCGCCTTACACGGGGATGTTGCCGGGTTTCGTCGCGGGGCATTACAAGCGGGCAGAGCTTGATATCGACCTTATGCGGTTGGCGCGTTTTGCGGGGGCGCGGTTGATCCGCGGAATCGTGACAACGATTGATGCCGATGCTAAACGCCTGACCATCGCGGGGCGCGGTGAGTTGTCATTTGATCTGGCCTCAATCGACATTGGGATCACCTCGGAAAATACTGAAATAAAAGGATTTTCTGAATTCGGTGTCGGTGCGAAACCGCTTGGACCCTACGCGAACAAATGGGCGACCTTTCTTGCCTCTGGCGGTGGTCCAGTCGCCGTAATCGGCGCGGGACTTGGAGGGACCGAGCTTGCCATGGCGATGGCTTACGCCATGCGTGAGGCGGGCCATGCCCATCCCGTGACGTTGATTGATAGCGCCAGCCTAACGCCCGAGTTGCCCCTTGCAGCAAGACAGACCCTGCGTAGAGCGCTGGATGCACAAGGCGTCGACTTGAAAGAGGGTGCGGAAGTCGCTGAAATTACGCGTGATTGCGTCCTTTTGAAGAGCGGCGAAGTGTTGCCCTCAACCTTAACGGTCACAGCCACTGGCGCGCGACCTTGGGCATGGCTGCAAGAGACGGGGCTTAAGATCAACGACGGCTTCATTCGTGTCGATGCGCACCTGCGCTCGCTCAGTCACGGCGCGATCTATGCCTGCGGCGATTGCGCCGACCTTAGCCACGCCCCCCGCCCCAAGGCAGGCGTGTTTGCTGTGCGTGCAGCGCCAATTCTGTTTCACAACCTTCGCGCCGACCTGACAGGGCGTGCGCGACGTGCCTTCCATCCTCAACGCGACTACCTCAAGCTCGTTTCATTGGGCGAACAGTCCGCGCTCGCGTTGCGGTCGGGATTGCGTGCTTCTGGGCCGGCACTGTGGAGATGGAAGGATCGTATCGATCGCCGCTTCATGGATCGGCTTTCAGACTTGCCCGCCATGACCTCCAGCGATCCCCGCTCTGACCAACGTCTCTGCGCGGGCTGCGGTTCAAAGGTTGGTCGCGTCGCTTTGGACGCGGCCATCTCTGATTTGCCGCAACCGCGAGACGACGTAGAAACCGCCGCAGGCGATGACGCCGCCGTTCTGAAGGTTGGAACAGCGCGACAGGTTCTCAGCACCGACCATTTGCGCGATTTCACCAATGACCCCGCCCTTTTGGCACGGATCGCAGCGTTTCATGCCCTGGGCGACGTTTGGGCGATGGGTGCGACCCCGCAGGTCGCGCTGACCTCTATCGTCCTGCCGCCCCTCTCCCCGCGCCTGCAGGAGGCATGGCTGAGCGAGATCATGGATAGCGCTGGTCGCGCATTTGAAAGCGCGGGGGCTCAGATTGTTGGGGGTCACACGACGCAGGGTGCTGAACTAACAATCGGCTACACGGTCACCGGGTTATTGTCGGGCGCGCCGCTAACGCTGGCGGGCGCAAAACCGGGTGACGCGCTGATCCTGACCCGGCCATTGGGCTCGGGCGTTTTGCTGGCCGCGGACATGGCGCTTAAGGGCCGTGGTCCCGACCTTGCGCTGGCGCTTGATGCGATGGCCACGAGCCAAGCGGATGCGGCGGCACGCCTCGGGCAAAGTGCAACCGCACTGACGGACGTGACCGGTTTTGGGTTGGCCGGCCACTTGGCGGCTATGGCCAATGCCTCAAATATCGGTGCGGAAATCTGGTTGGAGGCGTTGCCGATCTATCCCGGTGCCCTGCACCTTGCAGAACGCGGCATCCGCTCAACGCTCTACCCCGACAATCTGGCCGCGGCTGCTCTGGTGGCCCCACAAGGCCCGCGCACTGACCTTCTCTTCGATCCACAGACCGCTGGGGGTTTTCTTGCCGCGATCCCGATAGAACAGGTCGATACCGTTCTGCAGGACATCCGGGACATGGGTCACGACGCGGCGCAGATCGGAGAAATGCGTCCCGCCTCTGATGGGCTTACTGCGCGTTGATCCAATCCGCGATTTTGCCCGCCAAACCATCCAAAGTCTTCGTATCGAGCGCATTACAGTCAAAAACTCGCGCGTACCGCACATCACGCGCCTTTGCCGCGGCCTCATATCGTGGGTCATAGTGGTGGCGGGTCAGTTCGCTTGCCAGTTCTACAAACGCGCCCGACTGCGCCAGCGCAACCCAGTCGTTTACGCGGGCGTGGCCCTGAATTGGCACTAAGCGTTCGAGAGCTGCGACCAAAGCGTCCGGATCAGCGATCAAGTCACGATAGGCACGCGTCAGGTACTCAGATCGAGCGGCAACCGGCGCGTCAATTCTGATCCGCGGGGCGTCGAGCATCGACTTCCAAAAGCTCGTTGGGATCAAGAGATCACCAATCTTTGAGCTTTCGGCTTCAACGATAATCGGACGTGTCGGATCACAAGCCCAAAGCGCCCGCGCCAATCCACTCTCAAACGTTTTTTGCGATGGTTGCGCATCGATATGGGCGCCAAGGTATGATCCGCGATGATGGGCCAGCGCCTCCAGATCAATCACCTGACAGCCCAGTGCGGAAAGCCGGGCCAAAACTTCGGTCTTGGCCGTGCCGGTGTGACCATCCAACAGCACCAGACGCGCGGAAACCGGGGAAACGTGCAAAAGGTCAACCACCAAGCTACGATAGGTCTTGTACCCACCGGGAACAGTCTCGACCCGCCAACCGACCTCGCGCAGGATGGTGGCCACGGACCCCGACCTTTGGCCCCCGCGCCAGCAATAAACCAGCGGACGCCACCCGCCGTCTTTGTCAGACAACGGACCGTCGAGATGCGCGGCGACGTTCCGTGCGACCAGCGCGGCGCCGATTTTGCGCGCCGAAAACGGACTGACTTGCTTGTAGATTGTGCCTACACGCGCGCGTTCTGCATCTGTGAGCGCTGGCAAATTGATGGCACCGGGAACGTGATCTTCTGCAAACTCGGCCGGCGCACGAACGTCGATCACGGTATCAAATCCATGCGCAAAAAAGCTGCCGAGAGTGTCGGGTACAAAACTCATTCCGGGTGCCTAGCGTGAAAGCAACGCCTTTGCCATGGCTTGCCCGCTGCGCCACGCATGCGCCGCGCTATCGCCTAAAGCCCAGTCGCCCCCAAACAGAAGCCCCTCTTTCGCCGTGCCGTGGAACGGTCGCCCCAGCGGCATGCCAACACGACCGTAACGCCATTTATGCGCAGCAAGGTAGTCCGGCTGAGGCAGGTCGGGCGCGATGCGCGCCCAAAGTGTCTGGGCCATCTCGGGCTTGTGTCGTTCGATATGGAGGGCGGAAAAGTCCGACGGAAAATGATAGATCCGGGCCAAACCTGTATTGCCGTGTGAACGCCCGGGAATGACGCTTGGCGCGTCGCACCCATTCAGCATCGTATCCGGCACCGTGCCACCCGCCAAAAGCGTCCAGACCGGGCGCATGACGACCTGATCGAAGGCGTTTGCACACATCTCAGGCGGGCACAGCGCCTGCGCTTGCGGCGCGGGGATTGTAACGATCACGGCCTCAAACGGGCCGAACCATTGGCCCGCCTCGTCACTAAGCGCCCAGCCCAGACCATCGCGGCGCAGCGCGACTATCCGGGTTGCCCGATGCACGGAAACGTCTTCAAATACGGGGCCCACAGCACCACTCATGCCATCCGCCCGACGAAATGAATTTTGCTCAAGTGCGCCGTCTGCGTGCTGCAACAACCATGAACGGAAGGCGTCGTCGTCGATCGTGATCTCCGGCGCGCCATGATCAAAGGAATAGCTGTCCGTCCTCCGGGTCGCCAAGCGACCACCCAAACCCCGGCTTTTGTCAAAGACCGTGAAATCCACCCCCGCCTCGGTCAGGACCTGAGCAGCACTTGCCCCAGTCATCCCGGCGCCAATGATCGCAATCATAAATGGGTCCCTGTCTGCCTGCCCGCCAATGGGCAACCTAGGCCCGGCGCAGCATTCCGCCAGAGCGCAAAAAAAAGCGCCCGAAGCACGAAGCCCGGGCGCAGTCACGGAACGAGGGACAGTGAAGTGAGGCGGCATGTTCCGAACGCGCGCCTCGTGTATCTTACTTAGGAGCTCGTCCGAGCCTTCAAAGATGATGTAAGCAACTTGTGAACGGTGCGTAAACGTGCCGCACAAGGATCACGCATTGAGAACCGTGGGCCAGTTTGCATCACCCCGAGCGATGTTTCCGGATTTATTGAGCGACCAACGCGCCTGAACAGACCGCGAGAAATTCAGGTAGAGCTTGCCATCAACAAGGCTCCACGCATGGGGAACGGTCGGCGCGGTATAATTCCGCGACACCGCCCAAGCACACCAACCGCCGTATTGGGGCGCGAAAGCCTCCGGGTCGGCGCGAAACTTCTCGGCGTTCGCAGCATTTGCAAACTGCCAGGTCGCGCCTTTCCAATCGACCGAATGCGCCGCAGATCCGGCAACGGGCCCTCTGCCTTCGAAATAGGCGACCGTATCCGATCCATCGATCGCGATTCCACCTTCCGCATAAATTTCAGGGGTCATCGCCAGCGCCGGGCGGGCGAATGCACCGGCGAGCGGTGCCGCTGCGGCGGCGATCAGGAATTTGCGTCGATCAATCATGGGACCTCTCCCTGTTTCGGATCAAAGTTTGCGTCTGATCCCAACATGGAGAATTGCCGCCGCGCTGCAAACCGACCTCGCACAGGCGTGAACAGCCGCCAGCGGCGCGTGATCGCTTAGTCGAAGATGTCTTCGATCAGATCGAACGCTTCTTCAAAGAATTTTCGCTTAAAGCTCTTCTTCTTTTTGTTCTTACGCTTGGGTTTGTGACTGTGATGAACCGGATCATATGTGCCACGCACACGGCTTGGGGCAACGCGGTGGTGATCTTCCACGTGATCCCGACGCAGCATTTTAAGATCATGCAGCGGCGCACCACAGGAACTGCACGAAAGCTCGTGACGGGTCTTGCCCTTTAGCACAAGCGCCGCGCGCGTTCCGCAATAGACACAAGTCGCAATCTTCTGGGTCGGCATGGTCGCTCCGTCACCGGTTCTGACATGCATATAGGCTGACTGCGGCCGCATTGGAGACATTGAGCGATCCAAATTCACCCGCTGCGTCGATTCTGACCAACGCGTCGCAGGTTGCCTTGGTTTTCTCGCGAAGTCCCGGCCCTTCAGCCCCCAGAACCAGGGCGATCGGCTCGTCAGTGGCGCCCAACGCGTCTGACAGCGTTTGGTCCGCCTCACCGTCAAGACCCAAAAGCCGATATCCCATCTCGCGCAAGCGCTCCATCGCGGCGGCGAGGTTTCGCACGCGAATGTAGGGTTGCCGCTCTAACGCGCCGGAGGCGGTTTTGGCCAAGGCCCCTGTTTCCGGCGCGGATTCGCGCATGGGCGCAACAACGGCCCGCGCGCCAAAGACCTCGGCAGACCGCAAGATTGCACCGACATTGTGTGGATCGGTTACGCGGTCAAGAAGCACCATCACCGGTGCCTGCCCCGGCCCGAATCCTGCCACGTCTTCGACCTTGCCCCAATCGAGCGGTTTGACCTCAAGCGCGGCCCCCTGGTGAACCGAGCCCGGATCCAGCGGCGCCCCAAACTTGCGCGGGTCAGAAAGCTCTGGCGTCATTCCAGACGCGGCAATGGCAACTGCCAGTTTGTCCGCGGCATTTTTGGTCACAACCAACCGAACACGTTCCCGTGCCGGGTTCATCAACGCGTCGCGCACCGCGTGCAGTCCAAAGAGCCACACGGTCGCCGCCGCATCCGCCCGGCGCGCTTTTTCTTTTTCGATGACCCACTTCGGCTTTTTCATGTGTGGTGGGCTAGTCAATACGGGTCCGGGACGCAAGCATTGTGAAACCATGGATTTTGCGGTTGACGGGTTACGCCCCCCCGGCTATCCCACGCGACGCGTCGGGCGACGTGCTGCAAGGTGCGGCAGCGGACTGTAACTCCGCCGGGGAGACCCATGCCTGGTTCGATTCCAGGGTCGCCCACCATTATCCCAAATCAGTCGGTTTGTGATCATAAGAGGGGCGCTGCCCCTCTCGGCGCATGCGCGCCTCACTCCCCGGGATATTTTTGGATCAATGGAGTTGGGGCACGTTCACCCAAGGACGGAGAAGCTGGAATCTTCGTTGATGGGACGTTTTCTTGAGTAAAAACCGACATCTATGTCACGCCCGATATAGGGGAGCGTGAAGGTGAGAGGGTTGGCATCGTGGTTCGCGCCGCCCTCGCAATAGTCGATCAATGCGGCCATCATCTTGCCCGCGATGGGTGCGTTTTTGTATTGGTTGCCGCTGGTGCCGCAGGCCATGTAATAGCCACCCAAAGAAGCTTTGTCGTAAATCGGGATCCAGTCGGTCGACGCGTCGTAAAGATCGACCACCCCCGCCATGCGCGACGGAATACCCAATGTCGGTACACGCTGCCCATAACGCAGCGCCTGAACTCGCCATTGCTCAGTAAAATCGCGATCATAGTCGGTATCGTTCTCCGCCCAGTCATGGGTATCGCAGGGCGGATCCTCTGAGCCGACGAGGATGTTGTTGCCATGCTCTGGCCGACAATAGCAGCCGATATCGCTGTCAGAGACGATCATGCCGTTGGCTTCGAAATCGAACCCCGGCGGTGACGGGACATGGACAACCTCTTGGCGCAAAGGACGCGTGGCGATCGTCATCTCATCGGTGACACCCGCCAGCGTGTTGATATGCGCCGATCCCGGCCCGGCAACGTTGACGACAACGGGGGCATGGAGTTCTTCCCCCGTCGCCAGCCTGACACCGGTCACGCGTCCATTCTCCTGAAGAATTTCAGCGACATTCGCCCCCATCTTCAAGTTGGCTCCTTTGGCGATAGCAGCATCCATCAGGTTTTGAGCGGACAAGGCGGGATCGGTCACATAACCCGCTTTCGGCCAGAACACCGCCCCATTCAGGTGCGAACCATTCGGTTCCCCGAACCCCGGGTCTTCTGGCCGTTTCGCGGGCGCAAAGCTCTCCAGATCATAGACCGGCAGACGCGAGGAGATCGTATCGCGATCCCATTCCTCAAACGGACAGTCGAGGTCTCGGCTGAACTTCATGTGGCGCGACAGATGCGCGTTGGCGTCTGTTTTCATCACCAGGCATCCGACCTCGCGAAACTTGGCTAAGTCCGCTCCAGCAGGAAGCTCAAGATACTCCGCCCAGTCTCGCCAATAGTGATAGCCCTCCCATGCGAACGCAGTGCCGTCATAGGTCGAATAATGCATGCGGATGATGGCGCAGGACCCGGCAGTTGAGCCGTGGCCAACTTGCGCGTTGCGATCAAGCGACAGGGTTTTCCACCCTGCCTTTGCCATTTCAAAAGCGACGGCAGCACCAATGACGCCCGTTCCGATGATAATTGCGTCTGCGGTCTGGGTCATAGGGCGTCCTTTAGCTTTCAGGTGGCGCACCACCCTCTTGGGTGCGGCGATCGATATAGGCATGAAGCGCGTCCAGCCTGTCTCCGTCAACCTGCGGGCCGGGACGCTGCAACGCGGATTTCCAGATATCTGTCGCCCGCGTCGTGGCATCCCGCGCGCCGGCCTCGGACCACGTGCCGAAGTTTGACCAATCGGCGGTCAAAGGATCATAAAACTCAGTCTGATAGCGCGCCATGGTTTGCCCGGCGGCGAAGAAATGACCACCAGGGTCGACTTCAGCCACGGCCTCAAAGCCGGTGGCGTCGTCGCTCGCCTCGGTCGGCACACACATCTCGGCGACCATCTGGAGCACTTCGAGGTCCGTGATCAGCTTTTCATAGGAGATCGTCAGACCCCCTTCGAGCCACCCGGCCGAATGTACGATGATCGTGGACCCCGCCAACAGGCAACCCCAGAGCGCAAACTGCGTCTCATTCGCGGCTTGTGCGTCGCCGATATTGGCTGCGCTTCCGCTCGCGCAGCGCCACGGCAAGCCAACGCGACGGGCCAACTGACCGGCGAGAAGCGAGGCTTTGAAGTGCTCAGGCGTTCCGAAAGCCGGCGCACCGGACTTCATATCGACGTTCGAAGTGAACGTGCCATACGTGACGGGAGCGCCGGGCCGCGTCAGTTGTGTCAGAACGATGGCGGCCAAAGCCTCGGCATGGCTTAGCATCATCGCGCCCGCCACCGTGATGGGCGCCATTGCCCCCATCAGCGTGAACGGCGTCACGACAGAGACTTGCCCAGCGCGGGCAAAGTCGATCAACCCTTGCGCCATCGGCACATCGATCTGGCGCGGCGAGTTGGTGTTGATGATGGTGTAGCAATGCGTCTCGGCCATGAACTCATCATCGGACAAGCCTCTGAAGTCGCGCAGCATCTCAAAGCTGTCCTGCACCTGAGGCGTCCCACGTGAAAAGACGAAGGGAAACTTGTCCGACAGCGCAAGCTGCGCTTCCATCATCATGTAATGACGCACGTTCGGGGCCACATCCTGAGGTTCCACGAGCGGCGGCACCATGTGCAGAACGTCAAACGCCTGCGTGAGCTTCACCAACTCGCGGTAGTCCTCACCACTGCCTGGTCGCCGCCCGCGCTCAAGGTCGGTGGCATGTGGACAACCCGCGCCCGGTTGAAACACCAGACCGCGGTCTTTGAGCACGATGTCGCGATGGCGCGCCCCGCCCCGGCACATGATCTCTGGCGGGGCCGAGGCCAAGGCCGCCTCAACCATGTCGCTTCCGATACGCACCATCAAATCGTCTTCATTGACGAGGGCACCGCCCGCCCGGAAGATCTCGCGCGCTTCGGGCAGCAGAACGCGCACGCCAAGCTCCTGCAGAACCCGCAATGCGGTCTGGTGGATGCTTTCGGCCTCATCATCCGAGACCGCGTTCATCGTCGGGAACGGGTTCACCAGATTTCGGTAATTCACGTCGCGCGCGGATGTCGTTGAACCGCCGTCGCGCCGCCGTCGCCGCCCTCCGCGTGTTGGAACCTGCGTCATGGGCGCATTGCCGCGCCGTTGGGGTCATAAGGCGATGCGGGAATGACCTTGGCCGCGCGTTCGACGCCGACAACGTGCACCGACAGATCGGTGCCCTCGGCGGCGGCATCGCGATCGATCAGCGCCATGGCATAGGATTTGCCCATCGTATGCCCGTATCCACCTGAGGTGACGAAGCCGATTTTGTCCGTCCCGCGCCAGATCGGTTCATACCC
>JABSSC010000053.1:9712-23481 GCA_013214635.1 Paracoccaceae bacterium
AGCGTCACCAGAAGCTGTCCCGGACCATTGCCCTCTTTCTCGGCCAGCGCAGCGCTGTGCCCGATGAAATGGTCCTTGGACCAGTCGATCCAGCGATCCATGCCCGTCATTGCTGCGGTGCGATCCTGTGTGAACTCTGCCGACCAGATGCCAAAGCTCTTCTCCAGCCTGAGCGACAGCATCGCGTTGAACCCGATCTCTTTGAGCCCCGCGCCCGCCCCGGCTTCAAGCAAAAGCCGCCGCAAGGCGATATGGTCCCCTGCCCGGCAATGCACCTCATAGCCAAGCTCACCCGTGACGGAGAGGCGCCCGACCTTGCAGCGCAAAAGTCCGATATCAAAGTTGCCGCACCCCATGAAAGGAAGCGCGCCTACATCCTGATGCGTGACCTTCTCGATCACCTTCAGAGAGTTGGGACCTGAAAGGGAGAAACCGTACATCTCCTCCCCGAGATCCCGGACGTGCACCCCGTCTTCGAGATGATCATTGAACCACCGCATGTGCCATTGGCGGAGATAGTAGGATCCCATGATCCACCACGTCCCGTCGCCCCAGTTGAAGACGGTCAGGTCGCCCTTGAGGCGTCCGTTCTCCGCCAGCATCGGCGCAAGTCGCGCGCGCCCCGGTTTGGGCAGTTTGGAGGCCATGAGGCGATCCAGCCATGCTTCGGCATTGGGTCCCGTAACCTCGTAGCGGGAGAAGCCGGAGATATCGAGGAGACCCACCTCTTCCCGCGCGACGCGGCATTCTTCGGCTACGATGTCGAACGCGTTCGAACGTTTGAGCGTCGGCGTCTCCTCAAACCCTTTCGGCGCGAAATAAAGCGGGGTTTCAAGATCCCAACTGTTGCCCCACTTGCACCCGGCCTCCGTCATTGCATCATGCGCTGGCGCCATTTTCAGCGGGCGACCTGCGGGGAGTTGTTCGTTGGGATAGGTCATCACGAACCGGCGCGAGTAAAACTGACCCGTGGTCTGGCGGATGTATTGCTTGTTTTCCGCCCATGTCCCATAGCGGGCAACGTCCATCGACCAAACGTCGGCTTCGGCCTCGCCATGGATCATCCATTCTGCCAGCGACTTGCCAACGCCCCCACCCTGCAGGAACCCAGCCATCACCGCGCAAGCGCACCAATATCCCCGCATTCCCGGAACCGGTCCGACCAACGGGTTCCCATCGGGCGAGAAGGTGAACGCGCCGTTCACCCAGGTTTTAACACCAACCTCTTGCAAAGCCGGGTAGCGTTCAAAGCCGAGGATCAGCTCGTTTTCGATGCGGTCCGTCTGCTCCTGGAACAACTCCATACCATAGTCCCACGGCGCGCCGTCCATCGCCCAATGTTCATGGTTGATCTCATAGATGCCCAGCAAGACACCCTTCTGGTCCTGCCGAAGATAGGTGAACCCCTCAAGGTCAACGGTCATCGGCACTTCGAAGTCGAGCTGTTCGAGTTCCGGGATCGTGTCCGAGATCAGATAGTGGTGCTTCAGCGGCGACACAGGCAATTCGACGCCTGCCATGCGCCCCACCTGCTTGGCCCAAAGCCCGGCAGCGTTGACCACATGCTCGCACGTGATCGTGCCCTTGTCGGTGACAACCTGCCACCCGTCGGCGGTTTGGATAAGCTCCTCAACCTTCGTATGCTCGTGGTATTCTGCGCCCCGCTGCCGCGCGGCAATCGCATAAGCGTGAACGGTGCCGGTCGTGTCGACATACCCTTCGCGGTCTGCCCAAAGCGCGCCCAGAACACCCTCGGTCGACATGATTGGACAGGTCTTTTGCGCCTCTTCCGGTGTCATCAGGTGGCAGTCTTCAATCCCGATCGACTGAAAAACGCGATACGCGGCTTGCAACCACTCCCAGCGTTCAGGTGTCCCTGCCAGCGTGAGACCACCGGTCATGTGCAACCCGATATTCTGGCCGCTCTCTTTCTCAATCTCGCTGAGCAAGTCGATGGTATAGGCCTGAAGTGCCGCCATGTTTGGGTCCGCATTCAGGGCGTGCACGCCGCCTGCCGCATGCCAACTTGACCCTGCCGTCAGGACGGAACGCTCCAGCAGGCAAACGTCTTTCCACCCGAACTTGGCAAGGTGGTAGAGGACCGAGCATCCAACAACGCCCCCGCCAATGACAACGACCCTGTAATGCGACTTCATCCCTGAGACCTCTCGAAATGTTTGACGAAAGGTTAGTTGCCCACCAAGACCTCGCCCCTGCGGGACCGACCTGAACCTGTTCCAAAAACGACAAATCCGGCAGGGGCTGGCGAAGCGCCTGATTTGCCCCTAGGACTTGGGGCATGGGCACGCGCTTTTTCTCAGACAAAAACAGACCCGTACATCTTGGCCCCTATCCGATGGAGCGGCTGGTGCGCGGCCCGATTCCCGATCTGACCAAAGTGCCGGCGCAAAAGCCCCTGTCCTTTCGTAACCCACAAACGCCCGCGTCCATCATTAACGCGATGGGCGAATATCAGGCGATGATGGATGCCATCCGCGACGGGTTCGTCAACAAGGCCCGGGCCGAGTGCCCTAGCGACCCCGCTGAGCGATCCAACCACCTTAAGGGGTTTGGCTATTTCTCGGACGCGGACATGGTTGGCGTCGGCCCGCTGCCCGCCTCTGCCATTCTCGACACCCCGACCCGCAATCCCGATATCGACCGATTGGCACAGGATCTGCGTACCCGACAGACCAAGACGCTGGCGTCAGGGATCGACATGATTATGGCCGATCTTAAGGAGTCGATGGAGGCCCCGCCATCCACCATCGCGGGCCACACGCACGTTCTTGTCTTCCTCTACGCTCATCCTCGTCCGCCGCGCGCCAATGAACCCGGCACCGAATGGATCACCGAGGCGGAAGCGCATCGCTCCTGCCTGCGCGCGACCGAAACCGCCGTCGTCCTGGCCAATTACATTCGCCTTCTCGGATGGGACGCAAAAGCGCATTCCGCAACGTCGTCAGACATCGACCTCAATCAAGCGGCCGTGGCGGCGGGCCTTGCCACGGTCGATCAAGAACAGCTTGTAAACCCCTACGTTGGAACAGAATTCGGCGTTGCCGCGATCACGACAGACTTTGATCTGGCGCATGATGGGGCGCTTGCGCCGATGGCAGAGCAACCTTGGTTCAAGACCAAAGGACCTGCGTGGTGGCTTGGCGCGGGGTTCCGCAAATCAGCGCTGAACGGCGATCCGTTCTCTAAACGAGATTACCGCATGGGCGCGCATCCGTTTGAGACGCTCAAACGCGTCGACAGCCCGACAACCTATATCGACGAAGAGCACGTCGCCCGCGTGCCGAAACGCACTGACATGTTCGCCCGCGCGCAGTTTGGGGACATGGGCAAAAACCTTCAGGACCACGCCAAGGGCGGGCATTACGCGCGCAAATCGGCAACCTCAGGTGCGCAGCGCCGGATGTTGGGGGCGTTCGTGTTGTTGCAGGACGGCGCACCGGCCCCGGACCGACCGGAACTTGATCCAACCCGCGCGTCCGACGCAATCAAGGCAACCTCCTATTGGCTGGGCGTTGACGCGGTTGGGATCAGCCGCTGTCCGAAATGGTCGTGGTATTCGCACGACGCGACGGGTGCCCCTATCGACCCGCCGCATGATCAGGCGATCAGCATGATCATTGACCAAGGCTATGAGACAATGGAGGGCGCAAGCGGGGACGACTGGATATCCGTCGCCCAATCCATGCGCGCGTACCTTCGCTTTTCTCTGCTGGGGGGCGTTCTGGCCCAGCAGATCCGCAATCTCGGTTATTCGGCAAAGGCGCACACAGTGCTGGATGGTGAGGTCCTGCAACCGCCCCTGCTTCTTCTATCGGGGCTGGGTGAGGTCTCACGCATTGGCGAGGTCATTCTTAATCCCTTCCTTGGTCCCCGGCTCAAATCCGGCGTCGTGACAACGGACATGCCGCTGGCCCACGACAAGCCGGTCGATTTCGGCCTTCAGACGTTCTGCGAAAGCTGCAACAAATGCGCCCGCGAATGTCCCTCGGGCGCGATCACGGCCGGACCGAAGTTGATGTTCAACGGTTATGAGATCTGGAAATCCGACAGCCAGAAATGCGCGACCTACCGCATCACTACACCCGGTGGCGCCATGTGCGGACGCTGCATGAAGACCTGCCCTTGGAACCTTGAGGGGCTGTTCGCGGAAAAGCCGTTCCGTTGGGCGGCAATGAACCTGCCAAAGGCCGCACCCGCACTTGCCAAGCTGGACGACGTGGTCGGCAACGGTGGTCTGAACCCGGTCAAGAAATGGTGGTGGGATCTGGAACTGGAAGAAGATGGCGGTTATCGCCCGACCCGCCACCCCGTCAACGCTCGCGACCTGCAAAAGGACCTCGATCTGAAGTACGAGGATCAGACGCTCGCCGTCTATCCGGCTCCCCTTGCCCCCCACCCCTATCCCTACCCGTTCCCGATGGATCGCGAGGCTGGGATCGAGGCCTATCAGGCGATGATCACCGCTGAAGAGTATCAGGACCGCCGGGCACGAGGGGAAACCGGGGCTTGGGATCACGTCTATAGTGATGATAGCGACAGCCCGGTTCTTCGCGTCGAAGTGACAAAGGCCGAAGCCATGACGCCGGATGTCACAAAGTATGAGTTTCGAAGTCTCGATGGTTCTGATCTGCCCGCATGGACCGCAGGCGCGCATCTCGACATCGTTGTCGCGCCAGAATTCCTGCGTCAGTATTCGATGTCGGGAAACCCCGCCGACCGATCAGTCTATCAAATCGGCGTCCTGCGCGAGGATTCGGGGCGCGGAGGATCAAAGCTTCTGCACCGTATCTTCAGCGAAGGGCGGAAGATCTTTATCTCAAAACCGATCAACCATTTCCCACTTGCCACAGATGCGACAAAATCCATCCTGATGGGTGGTGGCATCGGGATCACGCCGATGATCGCGATGGCGCATGAGCTTTATGCACAGGGCGCGGATTTTGAAGTCCACTATTCAATAAAGTCTCGCAAGACCGCTGGATATCTCTCTGATCTTGAAGCGTTTCCCTGGGCGGATCGCGTCCACCTCCACATCTCGGACACCGGCACGCGCGCGGATTTGGATGCGCTTCTGGCAGGGTATCAAGACGGCTGGCACGTCTACACGTGCGGCCCGGACCGGTTCATGGACGGTGTTATGTCGGCTGCCGCACGGCAAGGCTTTCCCGACGACGCCCGGCATCTGGAATACTTCTCGGTCCCGGAATTGCCCGACTACGAAAACCACCCCTTCACTCTCAAACTCGCCTCGTCAGGGCGCGAGTTCCTTGTCCCCGCCGACAAGACCGCCACAGATGTCCTGGCCGAGAATGGTGTTCATGTGGATGTCAAATGCTCGGACGGCATTTGCGGCGTGTGCAAATGCGGGCTTGTGTCAGGCGCGGTCGAGCATCGGGATTTCGTTCTGTCCAAGGCCCAGCGCGCCGACGCGATCATCCTCTGCCAAAGCCGCGCGGCGGAGGCAGACGGCGTTATCGAGATCGACCTTTAGCCGTCGCGCGACAACGTGACTGTGGCCCGCAATCCCGGCCCGTTGAGGCGGTTTTCCAGCGTAAGTGCCCCGTCATGCATGCCCGCCACGGCGCTGGCCAGTGCCAGCCCCAGACCGGAATGCGCCGCCGTCCGGCTTTGGTCGCCAGTTACAAAGGGCTCGGCAATTCGGCGCAGGTCTGCCTCCGGAACACCCGGCCCCTGATCTTCAACGGTAATGCTGACGTGTTTGTCCGTGTCAGTGACCTGCAAAGCAATCTCGCTGCCTTCAGGGGCGAAACGCAGAGAGTTTTCGATCAGGTTTGACAGAACCTGGGACAGCAGCGCCCGATGCCCCGTGATGGGCGACGCCGTCCCCGATACGGTCAGCGCGATCCCCGCATCCTCGGCCACCGGGTGGTAAAGGTCATGCGCATCCCGCAGCAGTTCATCGATTTCGACCTGATCGAACTCAGCGCGCCCGATTCCCGCCTCTGCCCGCGAAATCTCGGTCATGTCCGTTAGAATTCGCAGGATATGAGTAACCTCGGCTTCGGCCCGTTGCGCAGCCGCTGCGCGCGCATCTTCGGGAAGGGTTCCATCCTCCAGTTGGTGCAAGTGCTCACCCAGACGGGTCAATGGGCTTCGCAGATCATGCGCGAGGCTGTCCGTCGCCGTGCGCAGACTTGTCACCAACATCTCGATCCGGCCAAGCATGTTGTTCAATGTGCCCGCGAGTTGATCAAACTCATCATCCGTCCCGCGCAGGGGAATGCGCCGGGTCAAATCGCCCGAAACGATGGTCCGGGCGGTATCTGCGACCTCGCCGACGCGGCTAAAGACCAGCCGCGTCAAAAGCCATCCGGACACGAGGCTCAGCACCAGCGCCGCGCCAGCCGCCAGCAACGCAGCATCCCAAAGAGCGCGATCAAATCGCGTCTGCCCGGTGGCATCGCGCCCCACAAGAAGCCGCTCTCCCCCCGGTAACCGCAACGACGCCGCCGCAATCGGGACAGAGCGACCGGTATCGGTGCGAATAAGATCGATCTCAATCCAACCACCGCCAGCCTCGACAGTCGGCGGCCATGCCCCAAGATTGCCTGCGATCTTGTTGCCGAAATTGTCCGTTAGCAAATAGACCGCCGCGCGATCGGGCAGACGCTGCTCACGCCGCTCAATCGCACCAGCAAGGCCCAGAACGCCCGCGCGCGAATACTCTTCCGAGAGGCCAATGATTTCGGCATTCACGACCCGCCGCGTTTCGCGTTCGATAATCTGATTGGCCGAAATATACAGAACACCCAGAACCAGCGCCGTCGACAGCGCACTGATCAAAACCGTGATCAGGATCAACCGGGTACGTGCGTTTCGGAACATCTTGCGTCCGACCCTTAGCTTCCGTCGCTCATCATATACCCAGCGCCGCGCACCGTCTCGATCAGGGTGGTGTCGTCATCGCCGTCAATCTGGCGGCGGAGTTTCGATATATGCACGTCCACAATATTAGTCTGTGGGTCAAAATGATAATCCCAAACCCCTTCCAACAACATCGTTCGGCTGATCACGCGATTTGGGCGCCGCATAAAAAACTCAAGGATCTGAAACTCCCGCGGTGTAAGAGAGATCTCCCGCCCGCTGCGGCGCACCTTGCGGCGTGACAGATCCATCGTCAGATCCTTGATCGTCAGTTCTGTCGTTTCTTCCCGCTCCTGTGGACGGCGCAACAGCGCTTCTACCCGGGCGTGAAGCTCCTCAAACGAAAAGGGTTTAACCAGGTAGTCATCCGCGCCCGCGCGCAGGCCCTTCACCCGCTCGTCCACGGCACTCAGCGCCGTCAGCATCAATGCAGGCGTCTCAACCCCCGCCGCCCGCAACGACCGAACAACGGCCAATCCATCGAGCCCCGGCAACATCCGGTCAAGGATCAGACAGTCGAAATCGCCACTGGTGCCCAGAAAAAGCCCGTCGCGCCCGTCATCAGCGGTTTGAACGGTAAACCCGGCTTGGGTAAAGCCATTTGCGACAAAGCTTTGCGTGTCAGCATCATCTTCAACGATCAGCAGGCGGCGAGACATGGGACATCCCTTCTTGGTTGGGGAATTTAGGAACTAAACCGGCAGATGTGAACCATCGCCTTGGATAAGCGAACCGGGCGGTGTGGGGGCCGCCCGGTTGCCGTCGCAGAACGCCAGATCAGGCGAGGTCGAGCGCAACGAAGAGCTGGCGACCACCCCGGTTGACCAGCGCAAGTGCCGTGTCATCTGCACTGCCTTCAAGCGCACCCTCAAGATCGGCCGGGCGCGTCACCTCTGCGCTGTCGAGCTGCACGATCACGTCGCCTACACGCAATCCAGCCCGCGACGCTGCGCCATCGCCCGAAAGGGACGTAATCACGACGCCTGCGACTGTTTCATCAAGCCCCAGACGCGTCCGGGTTTCATCATCAAGAGGCTCTACCGTCGCCCCAAGCACTTGTGTTGCGGTCGTGTCTTCGACCGCCGCCGGAGCGTCTTCGGCCTCGGCTGTTTCCAAGGTGCCGATTTCCAGCGCAATGGTGGTTTCCTCACCGTCGCGCAGAACGTTCAGATCGACCGACGCACCTGATGCGGTCGCGGCGACCAAACGGGGCAGATCGCGGCTGCTTTCCACGGCTTCGCCGCCAAATGACAAGATCACGTCACCGGCTTGCAACGCGCCCTCAGCTGGGCTGTCTTCGACGACCGATGACACCAGCGCGCCGCTTGCGGCATCCATGCCAAGCGCAGCAGCAAGATCTGGCGTGACATTCTGGATGCCGACACCCAGCCAGCCGCGCGACACCGCGCCGTCATCACGAAGATCGGTGATGATCTGGTCAACGATGTTCGAAGTCACCGCAAAACCAACGCCAACATTACCACCTGTCGGCGAATAGATGGCCGAGTTCACGCCGACAACTTCGCCGTCCATGTTGAACAGTGGCCCACCCGAGTTGCCCCGGTTGATCGCAGCGTCGGTCTGAATGAAATCAGCGTACGGCCCGCGTGAGATGTTGCGACCCTTGGCCGACACGATCCCCGAGGTCACCGTGCCCCCCAGACCGAACGGGTTACCAACGGCCATGACGTCTTCACCAATCCGGATGTCGTCGCTATCGCCCAGCTCCACGGCGGGAAGCTCTCGGCCTGCCTCAATCCGCAAGAGTGCGAGGTCTGTCTGAGGGTCGGTGCCAATGATTTCCGCTGGATATTCGCTGTCGTCTGTCAGACGGATCGTGACACGGTCTGCGCCCTCAACAACGTGGTGGTTCGTTACGATCCAACCCTCCTCGTCCAGGATGAAGCCTGACCCAAGACCTGACCGCGGGGCGTCGCCCCCGCCAAACCCTTCGCGACGGCGATCCGGGCCACCGAAGTTGCGAAAGAACTCTTCAAACCGCTCGCTGTCGCGCCCGCGCAGGTTGGTTGGTGCGACCGGGTCCCGCTCGGACAGGACGGTGACGACAGAGGGTGCAACCTCTTCCACCAGATCGGCCAACGCCTCGTCCGCTGAAGCGGAAACGGCACTTAGCCCAATGGCCGCAGCCGTGGACGCTGCCAGTACCGCGCGCACGGTCAGTTTGGATGTGTTGGATGACATGCTCAAAATATCTCCTCAGGTTGATCCGCACATCGCGGATTGGGTCAAAGACTAGGGTGCGGGTTTGAGCGCAGCCTGAGGCCGGGATTAAGATTTCTTAATCTTTGCGGGAAAATGGGGAAAATCGGGGATTTGCGCCACGCGTCTGAGCGTCTACGCTTGCCCCACGTCGTTTGAGGGAACCCCATGCGCAGCAAGATCGCTTTGTTGTTTTTTGTTGGATTGTTCGTGAACGGGCTCTTTATCGCGCCCTATATCCGGGACACCAACGAGACCGGCGCCTTTGACGGGCTCGGGCTTTGGGTGGCCATCGCGCACGGTCTGGGCGGGGCATTGGCGGGTTGGCTGATGGCCGGCAGTTTCGGACGCGCCGGGATCGGCGGCTGGATCATATCGCTCTTTGCCGTCATCACGATCATTCTCCTCGGTGGCCTGGCTGGAGGGGTCATGATCGCCGTTCAAGGAATGATCACCGCTGGCGATACGGTTTTGCAGGCGGGCATCAGGGGCATCATCGGTGCCTTGGCGGCCCCAGTGGCAATGGCCAATCTGCCGGGGCTTTGGTTGTTGCCGCCAGTGTTGACCGTGCTCGCGCACTTGCTGGCACAACGTCAAACCGCATCGCCGGAATGAGGGCTGGCGGCCCCCTGACTGCCGCCGTCTTTGCACTCGCCCAACCCGCGTGGACGGGAGACACCTCTCCGCCCCCAGAAGCCGAAGGAATCTTCCCGTCGCTCGGTGCGCTTTGGTTCGTGCCCGAGAATCTCAGACTGCGTTATCCCGACGCGCCCCTGCCCGACCCGGACGCCGTTTACACACGCCGCCTGCCATTTTTCGCGCAAGAGGCGATTGAGCGCGGTTTCGCGCTGCCCGAACCATACGGTATTGCGCTTTCGGTGGTGAGCAATCGGCAGGAGCAGATCATCACCGATCTCAGCGTCGCGCTGGGTAAAGGTACTGCCCCACCGCAGGACACCGATCTTGTATCCATTCCCTTTGTGCAGCTGGACGACGTGATCAGCGACACAAACTCGCTCCAGCTTAAGGCCGACGCATGGGTCTTGCCAAACGTGAACGTCTTCGGCTCGGTCGGCAGGGTCGAAGGAGACGTGGACCTCGACGTTTTGGTCGATCTTGACGAGATTTTCGGACCCGGTCTTTGCCCCCTCTCGACCCCTGTGGCACGGCACAGGCCGCCTTTACCGCCGGGGTCAGCACGTTCTCGGCGACCCTCGGCGCGACAGCGGTTTATGGGTGGGAAAATTGGTTTACGTCCCTGACTCTGTCTGGAACAGCATCCTTCGGAGATAACACCGACGACGAAATCCGCTCGTTCAGCGGAAGCGCCCGGCTCGGGCGACGTTGGGTCTTTGGCAAAGGGAACATCGCCGCCCCGTACATTGGCGCAAGCTATTTCGACCTCGATCAGGTCGTCACGGGCGTGACCCGGCTTAACGACGCGTTTCCCGACGGCGACAGTCTTGAAGTCCGCTACGAGGCGCGCACCCGGAACAAAGACAAATGGTCCGGGGTGCTGGGCCTCAATCTCGGCCTGATCAGCGGTTATTCTGTCACGCTAGAGACGGCGCTGAGCGAGAACTCGCAGCGCTTCATTTTAGGGGCCAATCGCAAGTTCTAACCTTTCACGCGCGCGCTCTTGGGATCGTAAAGCGGCCTTAGGCTCGCCTGCGCTGCAACCCGCGCGCCCGCGATCTCGATCTCATAGGTCGAGGCCAGCACGTCATCCCGGCTCTCGCCCTTGCACGGCACGTACCCCATCGCTATGCCACCCCCGAGGGCATGCCCATAATTGCCAGAGGTCACCAGACCCACAATCTCGCCGTCGCGCACGATGGCTTCGTTGTGGAACACCATCGCCTCAGGGTCCGACAACTGGAACTGCGCCATGCGCCGGTCAAGACCGCTGTCCTTTTTGGCGAGCACTGCATCACGCCCAACGAAACTGTCTTTGGCCGTTTTCACGGCAAAGCCCAAACCGGCCTCAAGCACATGATCTTCGTCAGTGATGTCGTGGCCATAATGGCGGAACGCTTTTTCAATCCGGCAACTGTCCATCGCATGCAGGCCGCACAGCTTGAGCCCGTGATCGGAACCCGCCTCAAAAAGCGTTTCAAACACATGCGCAGTTTGGTCAGCTGAGACGTAGATCTCCCATCCAAGCTCACCGACATAAGACACACGGTGCGCCCGCGCGAGGCCCATACCGATTTCGATTTCTCGCGCTATTCCAAAGGGATGCGCCGCGTCGCTCATGTCATTCGGAGTGACCGAGGTCAGAATGTCCCGCGCGCGCGGCCCCATCAGACACACCACACCTTCAAGCGCCGTTACATCTGTGATGACCACAAACTCATCCCGTAGATGCCGCTTGAGCCACGCCATATCGCGCACGACAGTCGCAGCGGGCACCACCAAGAGATAGGCGGTCTCGCTCAGACGCGTCACGGTCAGATCGCTTTCGATCCCGCCCCGTTCATTGAGCATCTGCGTATAGACCAAACGGCCCTTCGGCACGTCCACGTCATTGCCGCACATCCGCTGAAGGAAAGCGCAGGCATCGCGCCCCTCAACCCGAATCTTGCCAAAGGACGACATATCATAAAGACCCGCCGTCTCACGGATCGCCATATGTTCGGCGCGCGTGTTGTCGAACCAGTTCTGGCCCTTCCAGTCGTATTGATATTCGGGCGTCTGACCTTCGTTGGCGTACCAGTTGGCCCGCTCCCATCCGGCGGTTTCACCAAAAACGGCGCCTTGCGCCTTGAGATGCTCGTGCAGCGGACTGCGGCGCACGCCACGCGCCGTCTCTGGCTGACGGTAGGGATAGTGATCTGCGTAAAGCAGGCCCAACGTCTCACTCACCCGCTCTTTGAGGTAGCGACGGTTGCGCTGGAAGGGTTGTGCGCGGCGGATATCGACATCCCAGAGATCAAACGGCGCCTCTCCGTCGTTGATCCACTGGGCCAGCGCCATCCCTGCGCCACCGGAGGAAACGATGCCGATCGAGTTATACCCTGCGGCCACCCAATACCCGTTCAACTCCGGCGCCTCACCAAGGTAGTACGTGTCGTCGGGCGTAAAGCTTTCCGGTCCGTTGAAGAACGTATGCACACCCGCTGTTTCAAACAGCGGCACCCGGTTCATGCCCATCTCAAGGATCGGCTCGAAGTGCTCAAAATCTTCCGGGAGGCTATCAAATTCAAAGTCTTCGGGGATGCCGCCCATGCCCCAAGGCTTTGCGCGCGGTTCAAATGCGCCCAGCATCATTTTGCCCGCGTCTTCTTTGTAATAGGCGCATTCATCCGGAACCCGCAGAACCGGCAACGATTTCAGGCCCTCGACCGGCTCCGTGATCAGGTAGAAGTGTTCACACGCATGCAGCGGAAGCGTGACGCCAGACTGCGCCGCAAGATCACGCCCCCACATGCCTCCGCAGTTGATGACGATGTCGGTCTCGATCCGACCCGCCTCGCCGCCCGCTTCCCACGTAACGCCCGTCACACGGCGACCATCGTCGTCGACGCCCGTGACCTTGATCCCTTCAAGGATCTGCGCCCCGTTCATCCGTGCGCCCTTGGCCAGCGCCATTGCGATATTGGCCGGGTCACATTGGCCGTCTTTGGGCAAATAGACGCCCCCAATCGCGTCCTCTGTCGCCATATGCGGAAACAGGTCCTGCACCTCTTTCGGGGTGATCACCTCGGCTTCAACGTCGAAAATCCGCGCCAGTGTCGCCTGTCGGCGCACCTCTTCCCAGCGGTGTTCGGTCAGCGCAACCGTGATCGAGCCCGTCTGCCGCATCCCCGTGGCGATCCCGGTCTCTTCCTCAAGCTTTGTGTAAAGCTCGGCAGAGTATTTCGACAGCCGGGTGAGGTTCTGGCTGGTCCGCAACTGCCCGATCAGGCCCGCGGCATGCCACGTGGTCCCGCAGGTCAGACGCTTGCGTTCAAGAAGGACCACATCCTCCCACCCCAGCTTGGCCAAATGATAGGCCACAGAACAGCCCGACACGCCGCCGCCAATGATGACGGCACGCGCCTTGGAAGGAGGTGTCTTCACCCGCGGATCCTTTCGTTTTTGGCGTCCCAAAACGGCATTTCCTGAACGCGCGCCTTGCACATCTGGCCAAAGATATCGACTTCAAGCTCGGTTCCCGGCGCGGCCAGATCTGCGCGCACCATTCCGATGGCCAGTGATGCGCCAACCCGGTACCCCCATGCTCCGCTTGTCGTTTCCCCGACGATCTCACCGTCTTTGATGACTGGCGCCATGTAAGGCGCGTCCTTACCGTTGGCCTCAACAACAAGGCCAATTGCGCGCTTGGACGGACCGGCATCGCGTTCGGCCACAAGAGCATCCCGGCCCGGGAAGTTGACATTCTTGTCAAAGTCGATGAACCGGTCGAGCCCGCTTTCCAAAAGCGTGTAATCGGTCGACAGATCACCCTTCCACGCGCGATATCCCTTTTCGACCCGCAGCGCATCAAGCGCGAACATGCCAAACGGTGTCGCACCACCGGCGGTCACGGCATCCCAGATCTCGGGTGCATCGCCCGCCTTGCAATGGATCTCCCAGCCCAACTCCCCGGCAAAGGACACCCGCATCACCATGCAAGGCTTGCCGCAAACGATGGCTTCCTG